>JALZKD010000202.1 GCA_030859405.1 Actinomycetota bacterium
GCGCAGCGGGCAAAGGAGTCTCGGCGGAAGAGCACCAACGTCAGCATCAAGGAGATGAAGTACCGGCCCAAGATCGGGCCCGGTGACTTCGACACCAAGACCCGCCAGGTCGAGAAGTTCCTCGGCCAGGGGCACAAGGTGAAGGTCACGATCATGTTCCGGGGGCGCGAGCTCAGCCACCAGGAACGAGGCCTGCAGATCCTGGACCGGGTCGCGGAGACGGTTGGCCAGATCGCAAAGGTGGAGGCCGCGCCCAAGGTGGACGGACGCAACATGGTCATGGTGCTGGCGCCGGACAAGCGGGCATCTCACCGTCCCAACGGGAGCGGGGAAGGGCCGGCTGGCTGAAATGAGTGTGACCAGAGAGGGGGACGGACATGCCGAAGATGAAGACCGACAGGGGGGCGGCCAAGCGGTTCAAGGTCACCGGCACCGGTAAGCTCCGCCGTCGCCAGGCGTTCCGGTCCCATCTGCTGGAGAAGAAGTCGTCGGTCCGCACCCGGCGGTTGGCCCGCCAGGCAGAGGTCAACGGCTCCGACGCCAAGCAGGTGAAGCGCCTGCTCGGGCTCTGAGCCCTTCCCGCGTCGCAGAGAAGAGCCCGGAGAGAAGAGGAGCGTCATGGCCAGGGTCAAGCGGTCGGTCCCCAGCAAGAAGCATCGTCGGGCCGTTCTCGAACAGGCGCGGGGTTACTACGGGAACAAGAGCCGGAGCTACCGCGCCGCCAACGAGCAGGTCATGCATTCCCTGCAGTACGCCTACCGGGACCGGCGGGCTCGCAAGGGTGACTTCCGCCAGCTCTGGATCCAGCGCATCAACGCCGCCGCCCGCCAGCACGGCATGAGCTACAGCCGGTTCATGGCCGGGTTGCACCTGGCCGAGGTCGAGGTGGACCGCAAGATGCTGGCCGACCTCGCCGTCCGGGATCCGGCCGCCTTCGCCGGACTGGTCAAGGTCGCCGAGGGCGCCACCAAGCGGTCCTGAGCGGTCGCTCCGACGGTCTGGGCTACCGGCACCACGAGGTCCAACGGCTCCGGCGCCTGACCGCCCGTCGCCGCTCCCGCCAGGAGGAGGGAGTCTTCGTGGTGGAGGGCACGAGGCTCGTTGCCGAGGCCCTGGCCGCAGGAGCCGCGGTGGAGACCGTCTTCGCCGAGGCCGAGGCCGACCCGGGCCTGCTGGAGCAGGCCGAGGTGGCTGAGGCTCGGGTCCTCGAGCTGGCGCCGGGGGTGCTCGGCCGGGTGGCCTCGACCGTCACGCCCCAGCCGGTGATGGCGGTGGTGGCCGACCTGACCGTGGACCTGGACGCGGTGGCGGGGGCGCCCCTCGTGGTCGTGTGCGTGGGCGTCGGGGACCCCGGCAACGCGGGGACGGTGCTGCGTAGCGCCGAGGCGGCCGGCGCCGGCGCCGTGGTCTTCTGCGGCGGCTCGGTGGACGTGTACAACACCAAGACGGTGAGAGCGTCGGCCGGGGCTCTGTTCCACGTCCCGCTGGTGGTGGAGGGTGATCCCACTGCCGTCCTCGCCCGTCTGGGGGCCTTCGGCCTGCGCCGGCTGGGCTCGGCGGTGGGCGCCGGCCGCGACTACACCACCATCGACTTCACGGCGCCCACCGCCGTCGTGCTCGGCAGCGAGCCCACCGGCCTGCCGCCGGCGCTCAGCACCGTCCTCGACGAGTGGGTCACCATTCCCATGACGGGTCGGTCGGAATCGCTGAACGTGGGGATGGCGGCCTCGGTCCTGTGCTTCGAGGCTGCCCGTCAGCGGCGCGTAGGTCCCTAGGGGATAATGCGCCCAAGGCTCCCCGAGGCAGACTGAACAGTGGACGTCGAGCACATCACCCGCATCGAGAAGCAGGCCGCGGCCCGACTGGAGGCCGCCGCCGAACCCGATGAGCTGCGCGCCGCCGAGTCGGAGGTGCTGGGTAAGCGCTCTGAGCTGTCGGCCCTGAACCAGGGCCTGGGCCAGCTGTCACCCGACGAGCGTCGCAACACGGGCCGGCTGCTGAACGAGGCTCGGCAAAGGCTCCAGGCCCTGGCCGGGGACCGCCGCCGTCAGCTCGAGGCCGCGGCCCGGGCCCAACTTCTCGAGGCTGAGCGCCTCGATCTCACTGAGGTGCTGCCGGGGCCCGAGCGGGGACATCTGAACCTGGTCACCCAGACCAGGGACGAGCTCGAGGACGTGTTCGTGGGGATGGGCTACGCCGTTGCCGAGGGACCCGAGGCGGAGACCGACTGGTACAACTTCGAGGCCTTGAACATCCCGAGATCCCATCCCGCCCGCAGCGGCTTCGACACCCTCTACCTCGACTGGGGCGAGCCGGAGTCCACCCTCCTCCGGGCCCACACGTCGCCGGTGCAGATTCGCGTGATGGAGTCCCAGCCCCCGCCCATCTACTCGATAATGCCGGGCAAGGTGTACCGCAAGGACACGCCCGACGCCCGCCACACGCCCAGCTTCAACCAGATCGAGGGGCTGGTGGTCGACCGTGGCATCACCTTCGGCGACCTGGCCGGCACCATCGAGGTGTTCACCGGCGCCTACTTCGGGCCCGCCAT
>JALZKD010000086.1 GCA_030859405.1 Actinomycetota bacterium
GCCAGCGCCCTACTCGATGTCAAGTCAGCTCCAGGGCGAACCTTGCATACTGCAACCCGTCGCGGGCGTGCTGGCCGACTCGTTGCCAACCCAGGCGCTCGTACAGCGGGCCGGCCCCCTCGGGTCCGGTCAAGGTCACCAGCTCGAGACGGGCCGTGCCCGCATCGCGGGCCGCAGCCACGAACCTCTCGGCCATGGCCGTTCCCGCTCCGAGGCCACGAGCGCTGGGCACGACGGCCACATGGCTCAACACGCCGACTGGCCCCTCCTTGATGGCTGCTGGCCGAGGTCGGTTCGAGCCGGCTGGGCGCGGCCGCCAGGCCCGGGCGATGCTCTTGGCGTAGCGAAGGGCCCGGCTGCGCAGGAAGTGCTGGGCCGCCTGGCGGCGGAGGACGAGGCCCGCCGCGCCGTGGAGGGCGAGACGCCACCCGTGGTGGCGAACGACGTATCGGTGGTGGGCAACGCTGTCGGTGGTCCCCACCAGCACTCCAATCGGCTCGCCTGCTCGCTCGGCCACCAAGGCAACGGCAAAGGGGCTGGCACTGAAGCCTCGATAGTACGCCCGCAGGTACCGGTGCCCGAGAAGCACGAAGAAGCCCTGCGGCAGCGCTTGGGTGTGCAGGTTGGCGGCGAAGGCCAAATCCTTCGCCTGGAGGGATCGCACAGTGGTGGCACCCCCGATGACCGCCCCCCCGCCCGGCACTGGGCTGAGTATATGACAGGCTGTCGTAGTGGCGCCCACGTCTCGTCGTGGCACTGGCCGAGGACGGCCGACGCTGTTTGTTGCCGTCGTGGTCGCCGCCCTGGTCCTTGCCGGGTGCACGACCGCCACCGGCCGTCCCAGGGACTTCGTCGTCGATGCGCCCGCACGTACGCTGCCCGATCAGCAGCTGGCGACGGTGGACGCCGAAGGCTTCGAGGGAGTGCTGGCCGGCCTGACCGGCAGGCCCGTGGTGGTCAACGTGTGGGCTTCGTGGTGCGGGCCGTGCCGGGTGGAGTCACCCCTCCTGCAGCGGGCCTCGGAGCGATATCGGGGGCAGGTCACCTTTCTCGGCGTCGCCTCCAAGGACGACATCGGGGGCTCTAGAGCCTTCTTGCACCGCTATGGGATCACCTATCCCAACCTGTTCGACGCCACAGGCGACGTCCGTCGGGCGCTCGAGCTCCGGGGTTTCCCGACGACCTACTTCTTCAGCGCCAGAGGCCGCCTCCTGAGCACGGTCGTGGGCGGCGTCTCGGAGCAGACCCTGGCCACCCGCGTCGAGGATGCCCTCAGCCGATGATCGACGTCGGCCTCTTGACCACCATCGCCGCCATGCTGGGCATGTCATGGCTGGTGTCCCGTCGCCTGCCTCTCCGCACCTTCCCGGGGGCGGACCTGGTGAGCGAGGTCATGCCGGCGCTGGGCGCTGGCGTGCTGGTTGGAAGGCTCACGGCCATGGCCCTGGACGACCCGGGCGGTCTCACCCGCCTAGGCGACATCATGATCATCCGCGGTGGCGTCGAGTTCTGGCCCGGGGTCGCTGCCGGCATCCCGGTGCTGGCCTGGTACGCGCGGCGGGAGGGCGTCGACATCGTCGCTCGGTTGGCAGACGTGGCCCCGTTTGCCCTCTGGGCCTACGCCACGTACGAGGGGATGTGCCTCGTCCGGGGCGGCTGTTTCGGCCCGCCGTCCCCGATTGGCCTCGAGGCCAAGGGCACTGCTACCTCGCTCTTCCCAGTTGGCCTCGCCGTGGCTCTGGTGGCACTGGAGCTGGGGGTCGTCGTGCTCGCCCTGGGAGCGCAGCGCCCGGCCCTGGCCGTGATGGCAGCCATCGGGGGACTGGGCGCCATCCGCTCCGTGGCCGCCATCTGGCTGCCCCGCGTGGATGCGGGGCTCAGCCGACCTCACAAGGAGTCCATAGCAGTGACGGCGGCCGCTGCCGTTGGTGCCTCGGTCGTTCTTTGTCGGCGCCTTGTCCGACGCCGGCGCACTCACTACGACGTCGCGTCGGAGTAGCATCCGAACTTCGCCCTAGAAGAACGATGCGCACAAGCGCCCACTCGATTGGAGCAACCATGAGACGCCTGGCTCTCGGCCTTATCGCCACCCTGGCTCTTGTCGGAGCCGCCTGTGGCAACGGCAATGAGGACGACCCTGTACTGGAGCAGGGGTCACCGCCCCCGGCTCACAACGACGCCGACGTTACCTTTGCCCAGGGCATGATCCCCCACCACGAGCAGGCCATCCAGATGTCCGATCTGGCGCTAAAGCAGGCAGCCAGCGCAAAGGTGAAGGATCTGGCCGGCCGCATCAAGGAAGCGCAAGGCCCCGAGATCATCCAGATGAACGGGTGGCTGGCGGAGTGGAAGCAGCCGGTTATGCCCGAGCACGGTGGAGGCCACGGCGGCGCGGGCGTGATGACCGAGGCGGAGATGGGTCAGCTGGAGCAGGCGAGGGGAATGGCGTTCGACAGGCTCTTCCTCCAGAGCATGATCCGCCACCACGAAGGCGCGGTGACGATGGCCCAGGAGGAGCAGCAGAAGGGTCAGTTCCCTGAGGCGAAGGACCTCGCCCGGCGCATCATCGATGCCCAGCAGGCCGAGATCAAGGAGATGAGGGCCCTTCTCCAGAGCGCAACCTGAGCAGGAAACGACACCGTGAGTATCCGTGCGCTGTGGCACCTCGCGCTGGGGTAAACCCTCCCTCCCACCCGTCCGCCTGCGCGCCGCGGTGCGCCCCATCGATGACGATGCCGCGGGGCGCATGACTACGTCGTGGCGGCGTGGGTGCCCTGGCCCGCTCGGTGATCTCCGCCTCGTCTCGGCGGCCCACTGGGTTCGACGACCAAACACGGCGCGGGGAGCTCGGCGTCCACGCCGACCACGGCGAGGATGTCGTGTCGGTGTTCGCGGCGCGCTTTCCGATTCCCAGATGCGCCTGGTCGATGAGTTCGGCGGTGATGACGCCCGGTCGATGGCGGTGAATAACAGTCCTCTGAGGTCTGCGCCGTGGCAGCATCCCGGAATGCCGTCGATATTCGATGAGGTGCTCAACGGGCTCCGCCCGGGCGAAGTCGTCTTCCAGGATGAACGGACGTTTGCGTTCCTCGACGCCGAGCCCGTGGTGGTCGGGCACGCGCTCGTCGTATCGAAGCTCGCGGTCGATCGCATCTACGAGCTTCCGCCCCGCGACTACCAGAGTGTGTGGGCGACGGTTCGGCTGCTCGCCCCGGTCCTACAGGCGGTCACTTCTACTCGCCGGGTTGTCGTGCTCGCCAGCGGCTTCGATGTACCGCATGCTCATGTGCACCTCATGCCCGCCGACGCCAGAGAGCAGGTGTTCGGTCGGTCCGGCGCGACTCTCCCGATAACGAAGGATGAGCTCGCCGGTCTCGCAGCGAGGGTCCGCATGGAACTGCAGCGAGCGGAGATCGAACCGCCCGGCTGATGTGGGGAGGAACATCGGCGGCTCGCCGCCGGGAGGGCTGGTACTCGAGATAGCACCACTTGACCCTGGGCGCTGGCTCGATGGTCAGCCCTCAATTGACGCCGTCAGCTGATCGAACGTTCGCGATGGTCTAGCGCAACGCTCCAGGATGCCTGCTCGGGCACCGATGCTGCGGCGACCGAGAAGGAAGTGCGGATCTACCCGGTCACCCTCCAGCCTGGCTCGCGCGGTAAACGACGGCTCCGGTGGTTACCGACCTCACAGCCGCGGCCACCGCCGACGCCGTCCGGGCAACCCTGCTCGGTCGACACGGCCGCAAGGGGGGTCAATTTCGGCCGCGGTTGGACATCGTCCTCCCCGGACGACGAGCAGGCGGGGCGGCCCTGCGATCATGAACCACAGCGATCGGCCTCCCCTTCCATGCTGCTGAGCCCTGACTGGAAGGAGGCCGAAGCTGCGTTGGCGGAGGCCCTGGGCACCCGGACGGCGCCGCCATTGCTGCTGATTTCGTGCTGTCCGCCGAGCGTCCGCAGCGGGTGTCTGCAGACCTGACCGCGAACCTCCTACCCCTCAACATCGCTGCCAAATGCCGCCCGGCGATCCAAGCGCCCCACCCGGGCGGCGAGCTGTGCCCGCTGGGTGGCCGAGATCGAGGCCCCGGGCTGGCCGCCTGAGGCCGTGTTTTCGTGTCTTGCGCGTGTCTCGTGTGTCTTTGGCGTGTCCTGGAAGGCGGCCTCGGAGGAGGGGCAGGCTCGATCGAGCGGCGGGGGCCAGCGTCAGCTGGCCGTTCGCCTCAGCTCGCGTTCGACCGCCCGCCGAATCCAAGCACTGACCGAACGATCGTCGGCCTCCGCACGGCGTTGCATCTCAGCCAGCATGTCCTCGGGGAAGCGGACCGGGACCATCTCGGTCAACCGGGGCTTCAGGCGTCGGGCCGGCCCTTGGTACGTGTCCCCCAGAGTGGTGGGATTTGAGGCCCACTCCGGAGCCGGTGGGAAGGGCCTGAGCCGCCCGAATCGCCCGCACTCCTGATACCAGGCGACCTCATTAAGAGCCTCTACGGGGCTCTGGTGGTCGGGGTTTGGGGAGGGTCCACCCGCGAAGGGGGCCATCGCGTGATCTTCGACGTGTTCCAGCCCGGAATCACGAAGGAGACCGAAACGATGACCCTCGACAAGTCTGCCCTGACCGACCTGCTCGACGCCCTGCGCGCCGGCGGGGACCTCGACGTGTTGCGAGAGGCCATGGGCCTGGTGCTGCAGGCCTTGATCGAAGCCGAGGCTGACCAGGCCATCGGCGCAGGCCGCTATGAGAGAGCCGAGACCCGCACCACCCACCGCAACGGTGGGCGCGCTCGCCTCGTGTCCACCAAGGCCGGCGACGTCAACCTGCGCATCCCCAAGCTGCGGGCCGGCTCGTTCTTCCCCTCCCTGTTGGAGCCACGCCGGCGCATAGACCGGGCCCTGTGGGCGGTGGTCATGGAGGCCTACGTGCACGGGGTGTCCACCCGCAAGGTCGACGACCTGGTGGCCGCCTTTGGGCATCGACTCGGGGATCTCCAAGTCGACCGTGTCTCGTATCTGCGCCGAGCTGGACGAGGTGGTGGCCGCCTTCAGGGACCGGCCCCTGGGCCACGTCGAGTTCCCCTACGTGTTCTTGGACGCCACCTACGTCAAGGCCCAAAAGGGCGCCCACGTGGTGTCCAAGGCGGTGGTGGTGGCCACCGGGGTGGCCCAAAGCGGGGACCGGGAGGTCCTCGGCTTGGCCGTGGGGGACTCGGAGTCCGGCCCGTTTTGGACAGCGTTCCTGCGCAGCCTGCGCTCTAGAGGCCTTACCGGGGTGCGCCTTGTCATTTCCGATGCCCACGAAGGCCTCAAAGGCGCCATCGAGTCGGTGATGCTGGGGGCGGCCTGGCAGCGCTGCCGGGTGCACTTCCTCGGCGGGTTCAAGCGGTGTGCGCAAGAAGCTCAGCGAGCTTCTCTGATGGTTTCATGAATCCGAGCGTCTTGCGAGGCCGGTTGTTGAGGCTGCGAGTGAAGCGGGCAAGATCCTCGGCCGAGTACACCGACAGGTCGGTCCCCTTAGGCATGTACTGGCGCAGCAGGCCATTGGTGTTCTCGTTCGAACCCCGCTGCCAAGGGCTGTGGGGATCGCAGAAGTAGATGGCCACGCCCGTGTCGACGGTGAAGGCGGCGTGCAGCGCCATCTCCTTGACCTTGGTCCCAGGTTATGGTGCGGCACATCTCTTCAGGCAGGGCGGCGATCGCTTGCCGCATGGCCCGATCGACGGAACGAGCGTCCCTTCCGTTGGGCAGGTGCAGCAGCATCACGTAGCGAGTGGCTCGCTCGACCAGTGTGCCGACCGCCGACTTGGCGTCCTTGCCGATGATGAGGTCGCCCTCCCAATGGCCCGGCACCGCTCGGTCGGCGGCTTCGGCAGGACGCTCACTGAGCATGACCATGTCGGAGAGGTGCCCCCGCTTGTCCGTGCGCCCACGAGGCCGACGAGCAGTTCGGCCCGTCCGCAGGCACCGAGCCAGCTCCCGGCGCAGCTCGCGGCGGCCCTGGACAAACAGGGCCTGGTAGATCGTCTCGTGGCTCACCCACATCATCGGATCGTCGGATAACTCCATCCGCAAGCGACGGGCGATCTCTTCGGGCGACCACCACTCCTGCAGCCACTCGCTCACCTGGGCTACGAGCTGGGGGCAGGCGAGCTTGGGCACCTTTGGCGGCTCTTCGCGTTCGAGTGGGGAGAAGCGCAGAGAAGGAGGTGGGGGGGTGGCGCCACGATGAGCGACCACCTCCCTCTACGCAGACCATCTTCCCTGGTCAGCGGCGGAATCCACCCAGCCGGTTCCTGGCAGTCCTCCGAGGCAGGCGGCATGCCGCCAGCGAGTCCTCCCCACTTGAACGCGAAGGGCCCCTTTGGCCGCCGGGCCCGCTCTCGAGCTCGCTGGTGGGCTCGCCACGCCCGATACCCGCCTCGTCCGCCATTGCTGGCCACTTCTCGACTCACCGTCGAGGTCACCCGGCCAAGGCGAGAGGCGATGGCGGTGAAGCTGTCGCCGCGCTGGAGTCCGAGGCTGATCTCCTCACGCTCGGCCAGGCTCAGGCGTCCCCCTGCCGGCTCCCAGGCATCGGGCTTGGCCGGACGTATTGCCTTTCCAGCGAGAACGACCCGGACGCCTTCATGCGAGCACGACACCTGGCGTGCGACCTCTCGCAGCGACAGGCCCTCGCCCCTGAGCCGGCGGGCCATCCGTCGCTGCTCCATCGTCAAGTGGGGTGCCATCCACAACCTCCTCGGTGTCGTCAATCAGCGTCATTGACTCACCGAGTTGTTGCGCGGACCCTTTGAACCCGCCCTCCGAGACGTGCTGGCCAAGGTGCCCAAGGGCTCAGCCGAGATGGTGGCGGCCGCCATCCGCACCGTCTTCGCCCAGCCCGACGCCACGGCCGTGGCTCACCAGCTCGACGGCATCGCCACCAAGCTGGGACGCCAGTTCCCCGACGTGGAGGCCATGCTTCGACAAGCTGGCACCGACATCTGCGCCTTCGCCGCCTTCCCCGCCGCCCACTGGAAGAAGATCTGGTCCACCAACCCCCTCGAGCGAGTGCACAAAGAGATCA
This sequence comes from Actinomycetota bacterium, assembly GCA_030859405.1. Lineage (GTDB taxonomy): Bacteria > Actinomycetota > Acidimicrobiia > Acidimicrobiales > YB1-3. Next base: position 7,064 of record JALZKD010000086.1, read on the forward strand.
AGCGGCGCACCAACGTGGTGGGCATCTTCCCCAACGAGGCCGGCGTCATCCGGGCCGGCTCGGTGCTGTTGGAGGTCCATGACGAGTGGGCGGTGGCCGAGCGGCGCTACCTGTCGGAGGCTTCGATGGCGAAGCTCTGCCAGAACGACAACGATGGCGAGAAGCGAAAGGAGGTGGGGAAGAAGACCAACGAGCTGCTCGCTTCTTAGCAAGCAGCTGTGCCGACGTTGAAGATCACGCCGGTCTCATTTCCCACCACTCCAAGGGTCACGGCCGGTTCTTGGAGGCGTCCATTCGACCCCCTCCCACATCGCAGGCGACCAGTCTGCGCTTCTCGTGACCCTATCGACGCGGCAGCAGGCTTTCGGCCGACTGCAGGTCGTGGCGTTGACCTTAGCCCTCCTTCCATGGGAGCGTTCCGTGTCCCGTGCGGCGGCTCACGGCACTCCGAGACCTCCACGGAGACCTGCGGAAGAGGGCGCCGGCCCCACGTTCAGGAGTAGGGACTCCTAGTCTTAG
>JALZKD010000203.1 GCA_030859405.1 Actinomycetota bacterium
GCCGGCTCTGGTGGCGATGCAGGTGAGCCGCCGGGGCAGACCATCGTCATCAAGGACTTCAAGTTCGAGCCCAAGACCCTCGAAGTGGCGCCCGGCGCCGAGGTGACGGTGAAGAACGAGGACGGCGCCGCCCACACCGTCACCGCCGGCGATCGCTCCTTCGACACCGGCAACATCGCCGGTTCGGCCCAGAAGGAGATAACCGTCCCCGGGGCCGGTCAGGTCTCCTACAGGTGTGACATCCACCAGTACATGACCGGCGTCATCCAGATCCGCGGTTCGTGACGAATTACCCCCAGCTCACGTTCGTGGAACGAGGGCTGGTCACACCACGCCAAACCAAGGCGAGAAAGGAACCCACCCCTTGACCATCGACGAACCACGGCTCAACGAGCTCATCGTGGAGTCCCAGGACCTCCAGGTCGACGCCCTCCGAGACATCAAGGCCACGCTCCCCGAGCTGGCCGAGATCCGTGAGGAGCGTCGAGGCCAGGACGTGAACACCGAGGAGATCGAGCGCTACAACTCCAGCCGCCGGCACCTGCTCCAGAAGCTCGGCCTCGGAGCGGGAGGCTTCGCCACGCGGGGACTGTTCGCCGGTGGGATGGGCAGCTTCCTGGCCGCCATGCTGGCATCGCCGGCCCGCGCTGACACGGCACTCGACATCCAGATCCTCCAGACGGCGTCGTCGCTCGAGGTCTTGGCCATAGGCACCTACGACACGGCCCTCAGCCTGCAGTTCATCAAGAGCGGCAACCCGGTCGTCCTCAAGTTCGCTCAGACCACGCGGATGCAGCACGACGAGCACAAGAAGGCGTTCCAGGCCCAGACCAGGACCCTCGGGGGCCGGGAGCAGACCCAGCCCAACCCCATGTTCAACCAGGTGGTGCAGCAGGCGCTGCCGACCATAAAGGGCCCGGTGGACGTCGTGGGCCTGGCCAAGACCCTGGAGACGGTGGCCACCGAGACCTACCTGCAGAACACCACCCAGCTCGAGGACACCGCTTCCAAGAAGGTGATGGCCAGCGTCATGGGCGTGGAGACCCAGCACGCAGCCACGCTGGCGGCCGTCGAGGCTCTCCTCAAGGGTGGGGCCGGAGAGCTGATCAAGATCCCCACCGACGTGTCCAAGCTGCCCGCAGCGGCGGGGAGCGTGGCCTTCCCCGACGCCTTCCAGCCGACCAAGACGATCGCACCTCCCGAGTCCGGGGCCGTCAAGTGAGCCATCGACTGAACCGTCAAGTGAGCAAGGAGACAGTGAACGACATGGATGTCCCGTCCGACGACGTCGGGTCCAACGAGATGGAGAGCCTGTCGACTACGGCCTTCAGCCGCCGGCGGTTCCTGGTCGGCTCGGGCGTGGTCGCCGGCCTGGCTGTGGCTACCGCTGCCTGCGGCAGCGACGAGGAGCCTTCTGGTGGCGGCCAGACGTCGACCACCCAGGGTGGCCAGCAGGGCGCCAGCGGCGATGCCGCGGTGGCCTCGCTGGCAGCCGGCCTCGAGGTCCTGGCGGTGGGCACCTACAAGGCTGCCCTCGACGCCGCCACCGCCGGCAAGCTGGGCGCCGTGCCCCCGGCCGGAGCGGAGTTCGTCAAGACCGCCATGGCCCAGCATCAACAGCACCTCGACGCCTGGAACAAGGTGCTCCAGAGCGCTGGCCAGCCCCAGGTCACGCAGCCCAACGCCAAGTTGAAGCCCACCGTGGACGCCGAGCTCACCAAGGCCAAGACCTTCGCCGACGCCGCCAAGCTGGCGCTGACGCTCGAGGAGACGGCTGCGGCCACCTACCTGAGCGCCATTCCCCAGCTCGAGGACAAGGCCGCCGTCAAGCAGGCGGCATCGATCCAGGCCGTCGACGCCAAGCACGCGGCCATCCTGCACTTCGTGCTGGGCGAGTACCCCGTCCCCGACACGTTCGCCAAGGACGAGAAAGCCGTCAAGGCCTAGTTGCTCGGCCCTGACGGGCAGCAGGGTTGCCCGAGCCGGCTGGACCCGACTGCCACACGACGCAGATGATGGCGAAGGCGAGAACCCCCCGCCGGCCGGGCATGCTCCCGACCACGGCCTGGGTGATCGCCTGGCCGACATCGGTGAGCTGAGCGCCGAGGACCGGGCCTCATGCTGAGCGCCGTCGACGTCTTCGTGACCAAGACTCGGGGCCCTGGCTGGAGGAGGCGGTCGTATTCCTCTCGATGATTAGCGACCTGAATACCGCTCTTCGAATGTATCCAGGCTGCACATTGCGTCCGAGTACGTGGCAGCTCCCCCGACGACTCCGGACGCCTTTGCAGCGCGCGGTCCACTCTCCCGCGCTGCCGCGCTGATGGTGATCCTCGCGTCAATCCGAACCACTCGTTCAGATCTTTGTGATGTCGACCCCTTGGACTGAGTTTGGCGTCAGGCCCGACTGATGGCGGGTCGCCAATCAGCGATCAGTGGTCACAGGAAGCCCTGAACGACAGGCCGGCCGCTGGGCACCACTGCGCCGCCAATCTCCTCCTCGGTGACGGCCACCGCGGTGACGCTGCCATAGACGGTGAA
>JALZKD010000087.1 GCA_030859405.1 Actinomycetota bacterium
TTTGCTGGCCGACCGACGGGGCGTTGTGGGCGTGAGTCTTCATGGCGTCGGCCTTGGAGGTGAGCGCGGCCATGAGATCGTCGAAGGAGGAGAGGAACGATGCCACCCCCTGTTGCTCCAGAACGGCGGCCACATCCTCCAGGTCGACACCGACCTCGGCGAGTTGGTCCAGCGTCCGGTAAGCGGCCTCGGTTCCGGCGTCGAGTGAGCGGACCAGGTTTCCGTGCTCCGCGAACGCCTCCAAGGTGGCGTCGGGCATGGTGTTGACGGTGCTCGGGCCGATCAGGCTGTCGACGTAGAGGAGCTCGGGGTAGGCCGGGTTCTTGGTGGACGTGGAAGCCCAGAGGGGGCGTTGCACCTGCGCCCCGAGGTGCTCCAAGGCTTCCCACCGGGGGCCGGAGAACCGCTCGAGGAACAGCTGGTAGGCGGCCTTGGCCTGGGCCACGGCCACCTTTCCCCGGAGGGCGAGTGCGGCCGCGCCCACGGCGGTGTCAGGGCCGGCGCCGGCGGCGACCGCCTCGAGGCGACGGTCCACCTCGGTGTCCACCCGACTCACGAAGAAGGACGCCACACTGTGCACCCCGGAGAGGTCGGTTCCAGTGCCCTCCCCGCTGGCGGCGACGCGGTCCTCGAGCCCGGACAGGTAGGCGTCGATGACGTCGGCGTAGCGAGAGAGGCCGAAGATGAGGGTGACGTTGATGCTGCGGCCCTCGGCAACCATCTGGCGGATGGCGGTGACGCCCTGGGCGGTGGCGGGGATCTTGACCAGCAGGTTGGGCCGTTTGATGTGGTCGTGGAGCCAGCGTGCGGCAGCCATGGTGGCAGCGGCATCGGCGGCGATGGCGGGGGAGACCTCGAGGGAGACGAACCCGTCGGTCCCACCACTTCGGTGGTGCAGAGGGCCAAGGACATCGAGGGCATCGGTGACGTCGCGGATGACGAGGCCCCAGTAGGTGTCGGGGACGGAATGGCTGAGGGCGAGGGAGGCGAACTGCTCGTCGTAGTGCGAGCCCGCCAGGATCGCCTTTTGGAAGATCGTGGGGTTGGAGGTGACGCCGCGGACCCCCCGGTCGACCAGAGCCTGGAGCACGCCCTCGGCGATCATGGGTCGGGTGAGGTTGTCGATCCAGGGACTCTGGCCGTGCTCGGCGAAGAGCCGCTGCAACCTGCTCACCTCGGTCACGGGGCCACCCTATTCCCCGACGTCGGGAGGACTGGCCTGGTCGTCGCTGCGGTCCTTCAGCAGCGCTACGGAGGCGGTGAACCCGTGGACGAAGTTCCGCCCGCCTATGGGACCGAACTCGCCGGCGGCGAAGAACCCTGCCGTCGGGGCGCCGACGGAATCGTCCATCACCGCCGCGTCGTGGTCAGGAGTGCCGAAGAGATGAACTCCACGCCCGTTGCAGGTGAACAGCAGGGCCCCGTCGGCGACTCGAGCGCCCATCAGATGACGCAGGTCCTCATCGGCGGTGGTGGCGTCCCGCACGTGGAACTGGACCGTCGTACCCACGTCGATCACATCGTTGACGGCGATGGCGCCGGCCTCCTGGTCGGCACCCACCACGTTGCGGACCAGGAAGTCGCCGCGCCCGAACTCGAGCTTGTGCTCGTCGATGACCTGGCCCACGTGCAGGCCCCGGTTGATGAGGGCGACGTCCTCCTCGGGCATCCCGCCGTTGGCCATGCGCAGCAGGCGCCCGAGCGCCGGCTCACCGCCCAGCTCGTGGACGACGTTGCCCTCGGCCTTGGTGACCACGTAGGGCTGACCGATGGGACGGCATCCCTGGGAGACCACGGTCTGCACCTCCACGCCGGGACCTAGGAAGGCACCGACCGCACCCGAGGTGAAGTTCCGCCCGTCGAGAAGGAGGCGGTTCCCGCCCGGGCCCCGGGCGGCCGAGGCATTGCCGCCGATGACCGGAAGGCGACCGTAGCGCCCCTCCAGGTTGTCGTAGAAGGTCTCGACCGGGAAGGAGAACGGATCGGCGACGAGCACCAGGGCCTGGGGCTCGAACGACAGGTCGGGCCATCCGACGATGTCTACCGTCGGGCCGAGGATCTCGGCCTCGAGCCGGACTGGCGCCACCGGGCCGAAGCGGCCCGCCCACAGGCTGACCCCGGGCGACTCCTCGACCTCCTTGCCGGTGCCCACCACGGACACGGCGGCACAGCCGAGCAGCGTCCGTGGTTCGAGGGCGGCGGCGACGGCGGCGCCGGCGTCCTCCAAGGCGCCGGCGTGAGGAGGCGTCACGAACAGCAAGGCCAGGTCAGGCTGGGCTCCGAGCTTCTCGAGTACCTCGCCGGCGACCTCGCCCACGGCTTGGGCCGTCACGGGATGCTGGGAGAGAGCTGCAGCGAAAGGCATCAGCTCTGGACCGGCGAGAGCAGGGTGAGGGGCACGGTAGTGGTCTGGCCCCGGTCCACTCGGCACTGGGCTTCGATGGTCCCGAGCGTCTCGTAGGTCAGCTCGCCGCGCACCAGCCGGTAGGTGAACTTGCCCGGTTCCACGGTGAACGGCGAAGCGTTGCGGGCCACCTCCTTGCCGGACTCGTCGGTGAAGATCACCTCGAGAATGCCGCTCCCGCTCTCCTCCGGGCGGCATCGGACGAGCACGACGAGGTGGGGGGTGACGGTGACGGGGGGCTCGCTGGGCGCCGGGAGCGAGAACATGACGCCGGAGAGGTCGATGCGGGTGGCCGGGCCGGGGACCTGGCGCAGTTCGAATCCCTCACAGAAAAGAGCCGAGACGATGTCCATGAGCCCCAGTCTCGCCTCCGCAGCCGAGCTTCGTCGCCAATCCGGGCGAGATGGGCTACGCAGCCGTGGCTTGCTTGAGCTTGGCTTGGTGGTGGCGGACCTTGGCCAACTGGCAACGCTCCAGGAGGCGGACCGCCCACCAGCCGAGGTCGACCTCACCTCGGTGCAACGCGAATCGGGCCGAGGTGGGCGCGGCATGGTGATTGTTGTGCAGCCCTTCGCCCATGGTGAGCCAGGCCAGCCATGCGCTGTTGCGGGCCGTGTTGGCCTGGGGCTGGCGGCCGAAGTAGTGGCCCACGGCGTTGACGGCGGCGTTGAGCAGCAGGTAGGCGACGGTGTGGAAGCCGGCGGCAAGGAGGCCGGGCCACAAACCGAGGAACAGCACCAGGATGGCGATGCCTATGGCCAGACCTGGCAGGGCCCGGTCGAAGAGGACACGATCCCAGCGGTCGGGGCTCAGGTCCCTGGCGTAACGGCTCACAACCGCCTGGTCTCCAGCAACGCGCCGGTACAGGGCCACATTGGCGAACTGCACCATGGCGAAGCCCTCGAGCAGCGGAGAGTGGGGATCGCCCTCCACGTCGGTGAAGGCGTGGTGCTTGCGATGCACGGCCACCCACTGGCGAGGTCGGATGCCGGTGGAGATCCAGGTGAGGAGGCGAAGAACCCACTCGAGCTTCGGAGCCAGCGTGATGGCCCGGTGAGCCAGAGCCCTGTGCAGGTACACGGTGGTGACCAGGGTGGCCAACTGGGCCACGACGAACCCGGTGAGAAGGGCGAAGGCGACGGAGGTCATGATCGGAACGCTAGCAGCGCCTACCTACCGGTCGGTAGGGCAGAACCCGGTACGGTTGGGTGCAAGATGGCTGCCCCGGCAACCCGGACCACACGAGAGGTGATTCTCGCCGAGTCCCTCCGCCTGTTCGCCCACCATGGCTATGAGGGCACCTCGCTCAACGAAATAGCCGCAGCCGTCGGCATCCGCCGCCCGAGCCTGCTGCATCACTTCACCTCCAAGGAGTCGCTGTACCGAGAGGCCTTCCAGGCCGCTCTGGCCGACTGGATCTCGAGGGTGCACGAGGCAATCCAGGCCCCCAAGGACGGGTGGGCGCAGGTCGATCGAGTCCTCACCGCCGGGTTCCGCTTCTTCGCCGAGAACCCCGACTTCGTGCGCCTGGTACGCCGAGCGGCCCTCGACGACGACAGCCACATCGGGATGGAGCTCGGGAGCACGCTGAAGCCGTGGTTCGACCGAGCCTCTCAGTTCTTCGAGAAGGAGATGGCGGCGGGACGCTTCCGCCGCCACGAGCCGGAGCAGCTGCTCCTCACGGGCTACGGGGCCCTGCTCAGCTACTTCAGCGACTCTCCCTTCCTGGAGGCGTTGCTCGACCGGGACCCCCTGGCGGTCGATGCCATGGAGCAGCGGCTCGAGCACCTGCGGTCGCTGTTCCGAGCCGCCCTCGCCCCCCAGGGGAGCCAGGGCTAGGTCCCCCCGCCGCCTCGGCGCCGTTCGGCGTCGTCCAGCTGTTGGAGCGCCTCCATCTCCTCGGGACTGGCTTCGGGGCCGAACTTGAGCGCCACCGTCCCCCTGGCGCCGCAGTGGGGGCATATCAGCGCCGCCACCGCCACCATGTCGTCTGGATCCGAAGCGCCTTCGGTCCGGCGGAGGACCTGGACGTGCACTTGGCGGGCGGGGCTGTCCTGGCGGCAGGTGAAGCAACGGATGACCCCGCCCTCCTCTGCGGCCATCTGTCCCACGTACCCCTCCGCCTCGAGGCGGCGGATCACCTCCACGAGGGTCGTTCCGTCGGACGCGTACTCAGGGGTGCTGGCCATGGCCTGCGCCGACGCTAACGCCTGCCGACCGGGGGCCGGGGCCGGTCCCTCTAGTCTCGGGAGATGCCGCGCTGGCTGGTGCCCCTGGTGCTCGCCTTGCTCACCGGTTCCTCGGCAGCCGGGGCCCTGGGAGCGTCGACGGCGAGGAGGGGTGGCGATGAAGCCACAGCCTCCCCCCTGGTGCCGGTGCTGTCGCCCCGCCGGGTCCCGGGCGTGGTCTCCAACCTGGTGTCCGACACCCGCCTTCGGACCGATCTGGAGGCGGTATTGGCCAATCCCACCCTCGGGGCCCGAAACCGCTCGTGCCTGGTGGTACGCCAGGAGGCACGCAAGCTCTTCGAGCGACGGGTCACCACGCCGCTCATCCCCGCATCCACCATGAAGGTGCTCACCGCCCAGGCGGTCCTCGCCCGGCTCGGTCCCGACCACAGACTCGACACCGAGGTCCGGGCCGCGCATCCCGTGGGGCCCGGCGGTGTGGTGAACGGGGCGCTGTGGCTGGTGGGAGGCGGCGACCCGGTGCTGGCCACAGCCGACTTCGCCCTCACACCGCCGGATCAGCCCCAGATCCGCACCCGCTTCGAGACACTGGCCGACGCCCTGGTGAACGCCGGCGTCCGACAGGTGACCGGGGGGGTGGTGGGTGACGAGACCCGTTACGACGTCCGGCGCTTCGTGCCCACGTGGAAGCCGACGTACATCACGAGCGGCCAGGTTGGTCCCGCCAGCGCCCTGAACGTCAACCACGGCTTCTCGTCCCTCGGTTCTGGCGTTGCGTTCGCGTCCCAACCCGACGTCCTGGCAGCCGGAGTGCTCACCGACCTGCTGCGCGCTCGCGGTGTGGTGGTTGGTGCCGGGCCTGGCGAGGGAAAGGCGCCGCCCGGTGCCGGCGTGCTGGCCCGGATCTCTTCGCCACCCATGCGAGAGGTCGTGGCCGAGATGCTGCTGCACAGCGACAACCTCACCGCCGAGCTCCTGGTCAAGGAGCTCGGTCATCGTTTCGCCAACGACGGCAGCACGGCCAGCGGGCTGCGGATCGTCCGGGAGACGCTGAGCTCGTCGGGGCTGCCCGTATCGGAGTTCTCGGCCGTGGACGGCTCGGGCCTCGACCGCGGTGATGTCGTCACCTGCGGCCTGCTGCTCGCAGCCGTGGAGGCCAACGGACCCACCAGCCCGCTGGCGGCCGGCTTGCCCGTGGCGGGTAGGAGCGGAACGCTGGCCCAGCGCTTCTCCGGCAACCCGGCCGTTGGGCGCCTGCGGGCCAAGACGGGCTCGCTCGACAACGTGACCGGACTCGCCGGCTACGTGGACCCGGTGGGCGTGGGCCAGCACCTGGCGTTCGCCCTGCTCGCCAACGACGTCCCCAATGAGAGCGCGGGAAGAGCCCTCCAGGAGCGGATCGGCGCCATCCTGGCCCGCTACCCCGAAGGGCCGCCACCAGCGACACTGGCGCCGTGAAGGTGTCGCTCGAAGGTGTCGGCGGCGAACCGGTGCTTGCGCACCCTGGTCAGGGCAGATAAGCAGACACGCCAATGCAAGACCCACGTCCCACGGCTACGAAGACCAACAAGGCGTTGCCGGCCCTCGCCGGTGAGCTCTGGCAGCTGGTCGTGGCCTACCTTAAGCAGGAGACCATCGGCCCCCTGAAAGGCCTGGGCAGGTTCGTGGCCATGGGTGCTGCCGGTTCGGTGATCCTCAGCGTGGGGCTGGTGCTCCTCATGCTTGCCGGCCTGCGGGCCCTTCAGACCGAGTTCGGCACACCGTTCGACGGCAACTGGTCCTTCGTGCCCTATGTCATCACCCTCGTGGTGTCGGCCGTGATCGCGGGCCTGGCCGCAAGGGCAATCGGAAGTCACAAGCGCCGAGCGGCGCGGAAGGGCTCGGTTAGCCGATGACCGACACCAAAGACCCGGTCACTCGGGCCGACATCGAGTCCAAGCTCCGGGAGATCAAGGACGACGTCGAGACCACCACCACCACGGCGAAGCCCTATGTGGCCGTGGCCGTGGCCGTGGCGGCGGTCACTCTGGTGGGCATCGCCTTCGTCCTCGGCCGCCGGCGGGGCACGAAGCTGAGCACCGTCGTCGAGGTGCGGCGTGTCTAAGGGAAGGGGGAGGCTGACGCGTCTCCTCTCGAGGACCGCCGTGGCGCGCGGCTTCCTCGGCGGCAGCCGGGGCTGGGCGATCGTCGCTTCTGTGACCGTCGCCCTCCGAGTGGGCAGGAGGATCCTGGGCGGCACCCCCCAGACTGCCTACAGCGAGACATTGCGTCCCGGGGACTGTCTGATCATCACTCACGGCCGAGAGGCAAGGGTCGTCCGAGCACCCTCGTAGTGCTTTCCCTCGGAATCGGGCCGCGCCCCAGCCGGCGGCGGGAAGTCAGAATGGGGGCGTGAAGGTCGTCCTGCGCAACCCCTCCCGAGCGCTCGAGGTGGCGGGTCCGCTACGTGTCCACGCCCTGCTGGAGCGCCTCGAGCTCAATCGGGAGTCGGTGCTGGTCATCCGCGGTGACACGTTGGTGACCGACGACGCCCTCCTCGGAGACGCCGACACGGTCGAGGTCCGCCCCGTGATGTCGGGAGGCTCAGGGTGAGGTGCCGGCGCTGCCGAGGCCCTGCTGTCATCGAGATCAGGCGTCACAACGCCGGCTTCTGCCCCGAGTGCTTCGTCCACCACTGCCGGGAACAGGTGCGGCGCGCCATCGACGAACACCGCATGGTCGGCCCCGACGACCGTCTGCTGGTGGCGGTTTCGGGAGGCAAGGACTCGCTGGCCCTCTGGGACATCCTCCTCGACCTGGGCTACGACTCATCCGGCCTCTACCTGGGGCTGGGCATTGGCGGGTACAGCGAGGCGTCCGCCACCTTCGCCCGTGCCTTCGCCGAGCGCAGGACGGCGCCGCTGGTGGAGATCGATCTCCCGGGCGATCTGGGCTTCGACATCCCGAGCGGTTCCCGAGCGGCGCGGCGGGTGCCGTGCTCG
>JALZKD010000204.1 GCA_030859405.1 Actinomycetota bacterium
GCTGCTGACGCTCACGTCGACCTCCTGGCCCACAAGGGCTGCGGCGTCGGTCACCACCACGAGGGTCCCGTCGTCGAGGAAGCCCACGCCTTGGCCCGCCTCCTTGCCCGGACGGCTGATGAGCACCTTCAGCTCGTCTCCGGCAACATGGGCCGGGCGCAGGCTCTCGGTGAGCCGGCGCACGCTCAGGCAGCGCACGCCCTGGAGCTCGGCCACTCGCTGAAGGGGCTCGTCCACGGTGATCAGGCTGGTTCGCAGCCGCCGGGCCAATGCCACCAGCTTGGCGTCCACCTCGTCGTGCTCGGGCACCTCGTCGTCGAGGACGTGAACCTCCACACCGGTCTGCTCGTGGAGGGCCTCGAGGATCTCCAGGCCTCGCCGGCCCCGGCGGCGCCGGTTGAGGTCCTGGGCGTCGGCGATGCCTTGGAGCTCGTCGAGCACGAAACGGGGAACGAGCAGGACGTCGCGCAGGAAGCCGGCCCGGGCCAGAGGCAGCAGCCGGCCATCCATGACGGCGCTGGTGTCTACGAGGACGGCGCCCTGCTCCACGTCGCCGCCGTAAGGCGAGGCCCGCACCAGGGGACGGGAGGAGAGACCGGCCATGGCCAGCAGCTCGTCACTCTTGCCGGACCCGTAGGAATAGCCCTGGTAGGCGCCGACCCATACGAGGAGGCCGAGAAGGGGCCAGCCCGCTCGCGTCGGGAGGAGCAGGACGGCGGGAACGCCGATCACGGCGGTGAGGCCGCCGAGGGCAATGCCCCCCAACGCACCGGCGAAGACCCGATGGGCCGGCGCCTGCTCGATGCGTTGGTCGACCACGCCCATGGCCCGGCGCAGCAACCGGCCGAGGACCCCTCCGAGCACGTAACCGACGGAGGCGCCGAGGGTGGCCCCGAGGATGGCGTCGTTGCCGGCCTCGAGGCCGCCCCCTCCAGCACCGACGGCGAAGCCTGCGCCGGTGGCCAGGAAGACAACGAACAATCGAACGACCTCTACGAACACTGCAGGCAGGTATCGGCGCCAAGAGGGGCCGACTGAACCCCGCCCCAAAGTCGGAGGCAGTAACAAACATCAGCGCCAGTCCGGCTTCGCCGGCTGGCGCTTGATTTCGATCAACCTCGCCCGAGGCGCTCCGCCCCGAGGGCGATTAAGGCTAAGGCAGGGCCTCGTTCAGCTTCTTCTCGGCCTCTTCCTCGGAGACGTTGATGGCGAAGGTCAGCTCGGATACGAGAATCTGGCGGGCACGGGTGAGCATGCGCTTCTCGCCCGCGGACAGGCCCTTGTCCTTGTCCCGGATGGAGAGGTTCCGCACCACCTCGGCGACCTGGTACACGTCCCCCGACTTCAGCTTCTCCACGTGGTTCTTGTACCGCCGCGACCAATTGGTGGGCATCCGGGCCTCCTTCTTGCGAAGGACGGCGAACACCTCCTCGACCTCCTCGTCGTTGATGACCTCCCGCAGGCCGACCTCGTCGGTGTTGTCGCTCGGGACCATCAGCGTGAGGTCGCCGTAGGCCAGCTTGAGGATCAGGTACTCGCGGGCCTCACCGAAGGCCTCCTTCTGCTCCCGGCGTTCGATCACGGCGGCCCCGTGATGCGGATAGACAACCTTGTCACCAACGTCGAACGACGACATACCACTCCCAACGGCGAGACGATCAGGGGATGAGGCCCAGGGTACGGGTTGACCAGGATGTGGACAAGTTGCCGTACCGCCCACAGTGACGGGACGGCCGGTCAGGGAGCGCCGCCGGCGTCCCTCAGGAGTACCGGTCGAGAATCGAGGTCTCGGCCAACCGGGACAGGCCGTCCTTGATGGCCCGGGCCCGGACGGTGCCCACGCCGCCGACGTCGTCGAGCTCGCCGATGGTGGCGCGCATGATCTTGGGGAGGCTGCCGAAGCGCTCTACCAGGGCCTCGTGGACCCCGGCGGGCAGGCGGGGGATCCGGTGCAGCAATCGATAGCCGCGGGGCTGGATGCTGGCATCGAGGCCCTGGTCCTCGGTGGGAACATGAACGACGGCCGCCACCGACTCCAAGTCCAGGAGGTCGTCGGTGCTCAGGTCGGCAAGTGCTCTGGTGGCCTGGTCCAGGCGCCATTGCGGGCGGTCCTGGAAATAGTCCTGGATCACGAGGCGTCGGTCGTCCTCGACTCCTCCCATGAGCTCTTCGAGCTGAAGGCGTACCAGGCGGCCGTCCACACCCAGCTCGAGGATGTAGCCGTCGATCTCCTCGGAGATCCGCCGCATCATCTCTGCTCGCTGGAGGAAGGTCACCACGTCGCGCACGGTGACGAGGTCCTCGACCTCCAGCGCCGACAGGTTTCCGCTGACGGTGTCGAGGCGGGTCTTGTAGCGCTCACAGGTCTGCAGCGCCTGGTTGGCCCGGTTGAGAAGACGGGGCGTGAGTTCGAGGGGATGCTTGCGGTCGTGCCTGTAGACGGAGATGACCGACAGGGCCTCGGACACCGAGATCACCGGCACGTCGACGGACCGGGCCACCCGTTCGGCGGTGCGGTGCCGGGTGCCGGTCTCC
>JALZKD010000205.1 GCA_030859405.1 Actinomycetota bacterium
GTGGTGAACCAGGTGGTGGACGACGTGGAGTTCCGTCGCTCGCTGCCGGTCGGTTTCGCCCACGACGAGGACGCCCTCGCGGCCGAGGTTGCCCATCACGTCGACCGGCTCCGGGCGTCGCTGGACAAGGTGGACCCAGCGGTGGCGGCCCGGCAGGCCACCCGGCGGTTCTGGTCCCGGCGCTGGCCCATCCTCACCGGCCAGCTGGGACAGCTCATGGCCCTGGACCGACTCGACGACGCCTCCACGGTGGTAAGGCGAGAGGGGTCCATCTGCATCGTGCGCGCCGGTGACGAGGAGCTGTCCTGCCTCTTGGGCGACCGGGAGCTGACCATGCCGCCGGCGTTGGAGCCGGTCATGCGCCGAATCGCCGAGTGCCGCACGTTCACGGTCGGCGACCTTGGCGACCAGCTCGACGGGCCGAGCCGATCGGTGCTCGTTCGCCGCCTCGTCCGGGAAGGGCTACTGCAGGTCGTCGACGGTTCCGAGAAGCAGACGAACAGGAGGCCATGATGTCCCAGAGCGCGGTGGGGATCAGGCACATTGGCCAGGTGGCCCAGCGGGCGCGGGATCTGGACCAGGCCATCGAGTTCTATGGCCAGACGCTCGGTGCCCAGTTCCTCGCCAGGTTCGATCCGCCCGGCTTGGCCTTCTTCCGGTTCGGCCAAGTGCGGCTCCTGCTCGAGGCGTCTGCCCCCTCGGCGACCCTCTATTTCGCCGTGGACGACATCGACGCCAGCTACGCCGGCCTGACCAGCCGAGGGGTGCAGTTCGAGCAGGAACCGCTCCTCGTCCATCGTGACGACACCGGGCTCTTCGGTGACGCCGGCGAGGAGGAGTGGATGGCGTTCTTCCGGGATCCCGACGGGAATCTCCTCGCCATCTCGTCGGCCCTCAGAGCCCGCCCCGTTCCCACGCTTCAGAAGCGCTCTGGGTGCCCTTCTGGGGACGACGCTCGCGTTCGACGGCCTCCCGGCGGACACGGGGGGAGGTGAGATCCCGGGCCACGAAGGCTTTCCTGAGCCGGTCGAGGGCAGCCTCGTCGGGCTTGTACCTGGCGTTGAAGTAGTGCTCCTGGTAGATGAGGTTCTTGAACACACCGAGGTCGGAGAGCGCTTCACTCATCTCCTCGATCATGGCGCCGTTGCCCACCAGGTAGAAGTGCTTGCCTCCCAGTGTCTCGAGAAGGGGTGGAACGGACTCGGTTACCCGTCCCCGCAGGCCCGTCCAGCGCTCGGGTGGCTGGGAGAGCGAGATCTGATAGCTGAAGTCCTCGGACGCCCGTACCAGCTCTTCGAGCTCGTCCCGAAGGCAGATGTCCTCGGCCAGGCGAAGGCCCCAGTACAAGCGCATTCTCCGGTGGAGGCCTTGGCCGCTCAGGTGGCTCACCAGGGACAGGAACGGCCCGACACCGACGCCGGTGGCGATGAGGACGAGCTCGGTCTCCTCCTCCTCCTTCGGGATCATGGAGCGGCCCACCGGCCCCCGAAAGCCGATGACGTCGCCAACCTTCAGCGCGCCGAGGTAGTACGAGAGCGGTCCTTCGGGCACCAGGCGGACGAGCAGTTGAAAGGTCCTCTCGGCGTTGGGCGCGGAGATGATGCAGTAGGGCGTCTTCCTCACCCCGAAGCCGGGGATGTCGGCCTGGATGCCGACGAACTGGCCGGGCCTGAAGTTGAAGGGCTGCTGGTCGATGACGCGGAACGAGATGCGCACCGTGCCCGTGGGCGTCACCGTCTCGTAGGCGGTGACCTCGGCCCTTCGTCCGTAGCGGTCGACCCTGGAGAGCTTGCGCTCGGGTGCCCCTCGCGAGAGGGGGTAGGTTCCCTTGGCCGGGCCGACTGCCACGATGTCCGGCTCCGGAGGTTGCTGGCGCTCGGGAGGAACCTCAGGTGTCCGTGCTCTTGGCATACGGTGATCCTCGGGTTCCACACGGTCCCCTCGCGTCATCGACTCCGGTGGTCGATGCTACCGCCGGCCGTCTCCCGGTTGCCCCCAGAGGAGTCGCAGGCATGATTGAGTGTCACCGTCCGCCCGGCCATAGTGGTCTGATGAGCATGGGCGCAGTCGTCGGCTACACCTTGGCGGCGTCGAGCGTGGGCTCGCTGCTCGTGGCCGCAACCGAGCAAGGACTGTGCTCGGTCAAGATCGGGCCCGATCCCGCCGTCCTCTTCGAGAGCCTGCGCATCGAGTTCCGGCGGGCCGACCTGCGCCGGGCTGACGACGAGCTGGCCGAGGTCGGCGCCACCGTCCGGGCGCTGGCGGACGGCGACCCCGTCGAGCTGGACCTGCCCTTGGCCGTTCGGGGTTCGCCGTTCCAGGCCCGTGTGTGGGAGGCCTTGGGCCGGATCCCTGCCGGCACCACGCGCTCCTACACCCAAGTGGCCAGCTCGATCGGGATGCCCACCGCGGTGCGGGCGGTGGCCAACGCCTGCGGCGCCAACCCGGTGGCGCTGATGGTCCCCTGTCACCGGGTGATCCGCACCGACGGCTCCCTCGGTGGCTACCGCTGGGGCATCGAGG
>JALZKD010000206.1 GCA_030859405.1 Actinomycetota bacterium
TCTGGACAAGCTGGGCGAGCGGACGGCGATAGTGGCGAAGGAGATCGCCAACTGGGACGACCCGAAGGCACGGGATCTTGCACTGGCCTGGGTGAAGGGTCTAGCCGAGGATGCTGCGGCAGGTCAGGATCAGCTGTTCGCCATGCGAGACGATCCGTTCCGTCGCTCGGTGCCCAAACGCATTCGCGATGAGGTTTGGTCAAGGCTTGAGGAAGCTGTGCTGGCCTGACAACACTTTACTCGCTGCGCCGACCAAGACCTCCCTTGACTCCGCCCACCACTTCAAGTAGCCACAGGAAGCCCGCGGGAGTTTTGGATGTGAACTGCTTGGAAGCCGGCCTCATTGACGGCACCAAGCTGAGCGAGTCGAGTTGGCTGGAGCCGGGCTGGCGCCTGGTCATCCCCGCCGATGCGTTTGGCCTGCCCGAGGCACCGAGGGGCGCGATGGCCAATGAAAGAAGTTCCTCGATGAGATCCGGCGGCCGCGATCATTTGACGTCCGCAATCTGATCTCCGAGCCGACGTCATGGACCAGATTGTCGGCACCGGTTGAATGCGGTGAGCAGGGCCGCCGTGGCGCCAGCCCCGTGAGCCACACGACGACTGGTCGGGCAGACTGGCGGCGTGACGCTTGGTGTCTCCAGCCCCGGCATCCTGATTGCCTTCGCAGCGGGGATGCTGTCGTTCCTGTCGCCATGCGTGCTGCCGCTCGTCCCCGGCTACCTCTCCCTGATGTCCGGTGTGGAAATGACGGGCTTGAGGAGCGACGAGGGGGCGGTGGCCACCGGTGTGGACACCCGAAGGGTGCTGCGATCCACGCTGCTGTTCGTGGCCGGCTTCACCGTGGTGTTCGTGGTCCTCGGGGCCACAGCCAGCGCCCTGGGTCAGGCCCTTCGAGAGCACCAGGTGGTCCTCAACCGTGTTGCCGGCGTGGTGATCATCGTCATGGGGCTGGCCATGGCCGGCCTGGTGGTGCCGGGCGCGCTCCTGCGGGAACGGCGCATCCATCTCTCACCGGCCAGGCTCGGCGCCTTCGCCCCGCCCGTCATGGGCATGGCCTTCGCCTTCGGCTGGACGCCGTGCATCGGGCCCGTCCTGGCCGCGGTCCTCGCTCTTGCCGCCACCGAGGGAACTCTGGCCCAGGGGGTGCTCCTTCTCCTCGCCTACTCCCTCGGGTTGGGTGTCCCCTTCGTCGCCGCTGGGCTGGCCCTCAACCGGCTCACCGGCGCCTTTGCCTGGTTCCGGCGCCACTACCGCGCTATCTCCCTGGTCTCGGGCCTGCTGCTGGCCGGCTTCGGCGTCCTGCTCCTCACCAACCGGGTCACGCGGGTCTCGAGCTGGCTGGTCGACATCATGGGCCGCCTCGGTCTCGACAGCCTCACGGCCATCTAGTCGCCCCGGCTCGATCTTCCAGCCTCGGGGGAAGCGCAAGGATGACTAGCCACGATGCAGGCGAGTGAGCGGCTGGGCGTCTCTGTCCTCCCCATGTCTGGTGGCCGCCTCACACGCTCCTTTCTCAGGAACCTCATGGCCACACTGCTGCTCTGGGCTTGGAACGAGGACTGGCCGCCCGTCGATGTTGTCGTCGAGGACCGCCTCACCGGCGCAGTGGTCTTCAAGCACAGAGCATGGGGACAGGTGGAGGGAGAGCAGTTGGCTGAGCGTCTCCGGCAAGACGCCGAGTCCTTGTCTCTCCAGGAATTCCTTACCGAGTGGAACATGTCGCTGGGCACGGTGGAGTGAGTCACATCTGCGCTCGGTGGATGCCGGGGAGACCTTGACCCGCTGGCCGCACACGTTGATCCACTGGGACAGTGCCCTATTCGGATTGTCTCGAAGGCTCGGGTGGGATCACTTCGTCCGGCCCCACAACCGTCACCAGCCGGCCCGCGCCGCGTCGCAGGCGTTCGTCCCTGGACAGGAGACTCGCGTCGAGGATTCGGGCCAACGACACGTACTTAGCGTTGTACGTCTTCGCCCCCCGAGCTGCCGGGCCATCCAACGCGCCTCCGTGTAGAGGGCAGCCTCGGCGCACCGTGCGATCGGCGCCGCCAGCAGACGCTCGAAGGCCGAGTGGGCGAGAGCCTCGCTGACCTCGCCTCTCCAAGATCGGAGCTCGGTCACCTCCTCAGCGGTGGCTGCCGGCAGCCGCTGACGAAGGGAGCACGCCCGCCCCGCTCAGTAGTTCGAGGGCAGCAGCCGGCTGAAGTTCTCGAAGAAGAGGAAGAGCACGACCAGGAACGCCGGGATGCCCAGCAGGTACACGGGCCAACGGCGCCAGAGTCGGCCCCCGAGCCACGTGAGCAGGCCGACGAGGGCGGCGCCGGCGCCCCAGGCGATGGCGGGGCCGTTGCCGGCGTTGCGACCCGAGAGACCGGCAGGGTCCAGGGCGGGTGGGGGGACAGCCGGCAGATCCGGCGGTGGCTCCGCCGCCTCGCCTTTGAGGGTGGCCACCACGACCAGGCGCTTGGCGGCGCTGAAGCGGGGTTCGCAGGTGGTGAGCGTGAGGCGGTTGTCCGGCGT
>JALZKD010000207.1 GCA_030859405.1 Actinomycetota bacterium
GCCCCCGGACGTCCCCCGGCCCGCCCCGGGGCCCGGCGCTCCCCGGTGGGCTCCAGCACCTGCCGGCGGACCAGGACCCGTTGGAGGTTGGTCACCGACACCTCGTGGCCCAGGGCCGCCACGTAGATCTCCCGTAGCTCCGACATTGTGAAGCTCGACGGCGCCAGGGCGAAACCCAGGTTGGTGTAGGACAGCTTGGCCCGCAGCCGTTCCCTACCGGCCAGGGTGATGGGCCCGTGATCGAAGGACAGCGCCGGCAGCCGGTCGACGGGGTGCCATCTGGTGTCGTCGGGGAGGGTCGGGTTGATGTCCGTCGGCACCAGGCCCAGGTAGGCGGTGGCCAGCTGCCACTCCTGTGGTGCCCGGTCCGGGTCGCTCCTGGTCTCGAGCTGCTCCAGGTGAGCCAGCTCCCGCACGTCCACCTTGACGGCCAGATGGCGGCGGATCGACGCCTCGAGGGTCTCGCCATGCTCCAGGTAGCCCCCGGGAAGGGCCCAGTATCCGGCGAAGGGTTCCCTCCGTCGCACCCACAACAAGGCCTCCAGCCTGCCCTCCCGGACCTGAAAGACGACGGCGAGCACCACGTGGATGGGCTGGAGCCGGGTGCTAAGCTGACTCAAGGTTATCGACTCTAGGTCAAAAACTGGCCCGGAAACCAGGCCAGCCAGGACCAGGCTGCAGAAACCAGGTGATTGAGTGTTCCATCAGGGTTGCCCTGAGGCAGGTCGCACCGAGGCACCCGGCCGCGCCGCTTCCCGTGGCGGGGTCTATGACGTGGTGGTCGTGGGCGGCGGGGTCGCCGGCCTCTATGCCGCCCTCCACGCCGGACGTGAGGGTGCTCGGGTCCTGGTCCTGGCCCAGGGCGGGCTCAAGACCACGACGAGCTACCGGGCTCAGGGTGGCATCGCCGCCGCCGTTGGCCCCGACGACGACCCGACCCTGCACGCAGCCGACACCGAGCGGGCGGGGCGCGGGCTGTGCCGTCCGAGCGCGGTGGACGTCCTGGTGCGAGAGGCGCCGGCGCGCATCGCCGACCTGGTGGCGCTCGGTGTGGATTTCGATGACGGCTTGGCGTTGGAAGGGGGCCATTCTCGCCGCCGGGTGATGAGCGTCGGCGGGACGGGCACCGGGGCGCGGGTGGCGGCCACGTTGGCGGCGCGGGTGCTCGAGCACCCCGGCATCGACCTCAGCCGAGGCGAGCGGGCCCTGGAGCTGTGGTGCGCCGGCGGCCGCTGTGTGGGCCTGATCACCGATCGCATGGCGGTGCCGGCGCCGGCCACGGTTCTAGCCACCGGTGGCGCCGCAGCCCTTTGGGAGCGCACCACCAACCCTCCCGGGGCCACCGGTGACGGCATGGCCATGGCCTACAGGGCCGGCGCCGCACTGGCCGACCTGGAGCTGATGCAGTTCCATCCCACTGCCCTGGCCGGCACCGACCTGCTCCTCAGCGAGGCGCTCCGGGGTGACGGGGCCGTGCTCGTGGACCACGAGGGCAGGCGTTTCACCAACGAGCTGGCCCACCGCGACGTGGTGGCCCGGGCCATAGGCGCCCGGGGGACCGCTCTGCTCGACCTGCGTGGTGTGGACCGGGTCCGCTTCGGGGGCCTCATGGCCACCATCGAGCAAGCCGGCTACGACCCCGAGGCGGGCCCCGTCCCGGTGGCACCCGCGGCCCACTACACCATGGGCGGCGTCGTCACCGACCTGTACGCCCGCACCGAGGTACCGGGCCTCTACGCCATGGGAGAGGTCGCCTGCACCGGTGTGCACGGGGCCAACCGGCTGGCGTCCAACTCCCTCCTGGAGTGCCTGGTCTTCGCCCACAGGGGAGCGAGTGCGGCCCTGGGCGAACCCCGGCTCACAGGAACGCCCCCGGCCCTCCCCGCCGTCGGACGAGCCTGGCCGCCGGTGACGGCGGATGTGCGTCGGGCCGTCTGGCGGGAGGCGGGCCTGGTGCGCGACGCCGCCGGCCTCGAGCGGCTGCGGCGCTCGCCGGTCCCCCTGGTCCGCCTGATCGCCGAGGCCGCGCTCGCCCGCACTGAGAGCCGAGGCGCCCACTTCCGCGCCGACCACCCCTCGGAGGACCCGGCCCTCGCCGGTCACCTCGTGCAGCGCCGGGGCCAGGCGCCGGTGCTGGAGCGGTGGGCCTGATGACTCGGACGCGGCTACCAGACCGTCGGCCCCTCACGTCGCCGATCACGTCGCCGACCACCCTCGACCCCTTGGCTGTGGCTTCGGTCGTGGAGCGGGCGCTGGCCGAGGATCTAGGCGTCGGGGACGGGGGTGCAACCGACCTCACCACCAACGCCCTCTTCGGCCCCGAGGTCCGCTGCCGGGCTCGGCTCCTGGTCAAGGAACCCGGAGTGGTGTGCGGGCTGCCGGCGGCCGACGCCGTCTTCCGCACGCTCGATGCCGGGGTGCGTTTCCAGCAGTTGGTGAGCGAGGGAGACCGGTTGGACGAACCCGGTGAGGTGGCGTTCGTGGAGGGTGCGGCCCGGGCCGTCCTCACCGGCGAGC
>JALZKD010000022.1 GCA_030859405.1 Actinomycetota bacterium
TCGACCCCGCCCTGGCGGCGCGCGGTGTGGTGGTCGGCTCCGTGGGCGACGTCGCTGGCGGCGAGGAGATGGTTGGATCGGTGACCAAGGGTCCCGACGTGTTCGTGGACCTGGCTACGGCCTTCATGGCCGACCCGGTGGTGGTACGGGTCCCCCGGGGGGTGGCCGTCGAGCGCCCGGTGGTGGTGATGCACTGGATGGACGTCGAGGGCGGCGCCGTATTCCCCCGCCTGGTGGTGCAGACGGGTGAGGCCTCGCAGGTGAGCGTCCTCGACCACGTGGCTTCGGCCCATGGGCTGACCGCCTTCGTGGCGCCGGTGGTGGAGTTGGACCTCGGCGAAGCCTCGAACCTCTCCTATGTCGGCACCCAGGACCTGGGCAGGCGCGTCTGGCAGGTGGGATACCAGGCCAGCAGGGTGGCTCGTGACGCCACGCTCAGCTCCGTGCTCGTGGCTCTGGGTGGCGAGTACGCCCGGATGGCCACCGACTCGCGCCTCGAGGGTCTGGGGGGCGCCAGCCGGCTCCGCGCCCTGTACTTCGGCGACGGCGTGCAGATGCACGATTTCCGCACCCTGCAGGACCACGACGCCCCTAAGACCACGAGCGACCTGTTGTTCAAGGGCGCCGTGGAGGACGAATCCCGTGCCGTGTACAGCGGCCTCATCCGCATCCGCAAGGGCGCTGCCGGCACCAACGCCTTCCAGACCAACCGCAACCTGGTGCTCACCGCAGGCGCCCATGCCGACTCGGTCCCCAACCTCGAGATCGAGGAGAACGACGTCCGCTGCAGCCACGCCTCGGCCGTCGGCCCCATCGACGAGGACCAGCGCTACTACCTCGAGGCCCGAGGCTTGCCCCCTGAGGTGGCCGACCGGCTCATCATCCTCGGGTTCTTCGCAGAGATCGTGGATGAGATCCCCATCACCGGCCTGCGCCAACCATTGCTCCAGGCAGTGGCGGCCAAGCTGGGAGAGCCGTCGTGAGCGGCCTCGAGCGCGCCTGCTCCATCGACGACCTCGCTCCGGGCGAGGCTCGGCGCTGTGACGTGGCCGGGCATCGCATCGCCGTCGTCCGGGTGGGCGACGACTTCTACGCCGTCGGAGACCGCTGCAGCCACGCCAACTTCTCGTTGTCCGAGGGTGAGGTGCTGACCGAGGACCTGGAGATCGAGTGCTGGAAGCACGGCAGCGCCTTCTCCCTCACCACGGGCCAGCCCCAGTCCCTGCCCGCCACCAAGCCGGTACCGGTGTACGAGGTGAGGGTGGAGGGCGCCGACGTGATGGTCAGGATCCCGGGCCAGGCGTGAGCGAGCCGGAGGCGAGCGAACCAATGGGTAGAGCAGCCGTGGCTCACGGCCGACCGCCGGAGGCGGTCGAGTCGCGGGCGCCGATCGGCACGGGGATGGTGACTCGATGAGCGTTCTCGAGGTCTCGGGTCTGCGGGCCGGCACCGCCGAGCGAGAGATCCTGCGGGGGATCGACCTCTCCGTGGGCAGCGGCGAGGTCCATGCCGTGATGGGTCCCAACGGCTCGGGCAAGAGCACGCTGGCCCATGTCCTGATGGGCCGACCCGGCTATCACGTGATGGGCGGCACCGTCCGCATCGACGGCGAAGACCTGCTCGGTCTGCCCACGTGGAAGCGGGCTCAGGCTGGGCTGTTCCTCGCCATGCAGTACCCGGTGGAGGTGCCCGGCGTGAGCCTGGAGGATGCGCTCGAGGAGTCGTTCGCGGCTCAGGGCCGTGAGCGTGGCCAGGTGGCGCAGCTCCTGCGGGCCGAGGCCCGGCGCATCGGCTTCCCTGAACAGCTCCTCACCCGTCCGCTCAACGTGGAGTTCTCCGGCGGCGAGAAGAAGTTCAACGAGACGCTCCAGATGGGCGTTCTGCGGCCGCGCTTCGCCGTGCTCGACGAGATCGACTCCGGCCTCGACGTCGACGCCCTCCGGGCCGTTTCCCGGCGCATCGAGGTGGCCACCTCGGAGTTCGACGTCGGCGTGCTGGCCATCACCCACTACAGCCGGCTCCTGCACGAGCTGCGTTCCGACGTCGTGCACGTGCTCTCCGGCGGTCGCATCGTCGCCTCCGGCGGAGCCGAGCTGGCTCACGAGCTGGAGCAGACGGGCTACGCCGCCTACGGGGCGAGCGAAGAGCAGGCGGAGGGGGCGACCGAACATCCGCCCGGGCCGGACGATCCCTTCGCCGACCCCCTGGTGTAGTTCTCCGGGCGCCCCGCGCTCACACCGGGACCCACGCCACCTGGACGAGAAACGGGGCGCAGCGCCGCCGTACCAGCAGCCCCCTTCCCGGCACCTGCTCCCCGGCCCGGTGAGGGCCCAGCAGTGGCCCTTCCTGGCGATCCCCGGAGAGGATGAGGCCGGGGCTTCCGAGCTCCCTCACCCGCTGGAGGACGGGCTCGAACATGGCCCGCGACGCTCCGGCCACCCGCCGGGCAAGCACCAGGTGGAGGCCCAGATCCCTACCTTGGGCGAGGAGCTCGAGGAGGGGGGCCAGCGGGTTGCCGCCGGGTGTGACCACCAGGTCGTAGTCGTCGACCACCACGTAGATGTCCGGGCCCCGCCACCAGCTCCGTTCACGGAGCTGGTGGGCCGAGACCTCCGGGCCCGGCAGCCGCCCGGCGACGACTTCCCGTAGCCGGAGCACCTCGGCGGCGGCGGCGGGGCCGGCGCCGGCGTAGCCGAACAGGTGACCGGGATGCACGGCGTCGAGCAGGCCGCGGCGGTAGTCGACGACCAGCACCGACGCCTGCTCCGGCCCGAAGCGGGCCGTCAGGCCGGTGAGGAAGGCCTTCAGGAACGTGGTCTTGCCCGACTCACCGTCGCCGAGCACGAGGAAGTGGGGGTCGGCGCGTGTGAGGTCGACGTAAACGGGGGCCAAGTCCTCCTCGCCGATCCCCACCGGCACGCCGGGGCCGCAATCGGCGCCCGGGGCGGGAAGGTCGGTGAAGGCCAGGACCTCGGGCAGGAGCCGCACCGGCGGGGCGCCGGCACCCGGCCACCCTGCCCGGACCCGAGCCGCCAGTTCGGCCGTGGCCGCTTGAAGGCCGGCCTCTGACGCCTGCCCGTCCAGGCGCGGCAGGCAGGCCTGGAATTGGAGCCCGTCCTTGGTCAGCCCCCTGCCGGGCAGGCCGCGGGGAACCTTGGCTGCGGTTCGGCGGTCGAGCGTGGAGTCCGACGGCTCGCTGAGGCGAAGCTCGAGGCGTCCACCGAAGCTGTGCTTCAGGTGGGGCCGGATCTCCATCCACTGGTTGGCGGTGATGATCGTGTGCACCCCGAAGCCGAGGCCCCTCGCGGCCACGTCGGCGATGGCGGCTTCTGCCCAGTCGAAGGTCTGGCTCATGAGCGGCCAGTTGTCGACGACGAGGATGACGTCCCCGGCCACGGTCCCGGGCAGTCGCCCCTCGGCCAGCAGTGTCCGGAAGGTGGCGGCCGAGTCGATGCCGCGCTCGGCGAAGAGCCGCTCGCGGCCAGCGACGGTGGCCTCCACCTCGCTCACCACCCGCCGCACTCGTCCTGGATCGAGGCGACCGGCGACGGCGGCCACATGGGGCGCTTCCTCGAGGGCCTGGAGGCCCCCGCCGCCGTAGTCGACGCAGTAGATCTGCACCTCCTCGGGGGTGTGGGTGAGGAGCAGCGACGCCAGCATGGTGCGCAGCAAAGTGCTCTTCCCGGTCTGGGGGGCACCGACGATGGCCATGTTCCCCTCGGCGCCGGCGAGCTCGGCCACCAGGGCGTGCTGGGCCTGTTCCCGCGGCTTGTCCACCACGCCCACCGGCACTGCCAGCCGTCCCACCCCCGGCCACCCGCGGGCGACGAGCCCCCGCTCCGGGTCATCCACGGGGCCCGGGAGCACCCGGTCGAGGGTGACGGCCGAAGGGAGCGGTGGTAGCCACACCTGGTGCACCGGCGCCGCCCCGTGGCGCAGCCGGGACACCACCACGTCGAGCACGCTCGGGGCCAGCCCCGCCGGTTGAGCCTGCCCCGCCGGCGGGCGTGGGTGCGGGCCGGAGACGAACGTCGTCCTGAAACGCCGGGCCTCGTCGGTGCCCACCTTGAGGAAGGCGCCGCCCGGCTCGGGAGGCAGGTGGTGAGCGTCCGCCACGCCGAGCACGGCCCGGCTCTCGAGGGCGCTGAAGGTGCGGAGGCCGATGCGGTAGCTGAGGTGGCTGTCCAGGCCCCGCAGGCGCCCCTCGTCCACGCGCTGGGAGGCGAGCAGCAGGTGCATGCCGAGGCTTCGGCCCACCCGGCCGATGGCCACGAACAGATCGATGAAGTCGGGGCGGCTGGTGAGCAGCTCGGCGAACTCGTCCACGATGACGAGGAGCGAGGGAAGCGGCTCGAGGTCGGCGCCCGAGGCGCGCGCCTGTTCGTACTCCCGGACCGACGCCAGGTTGCCGGCCCGCCGCAGCAGCTCCTGCCGGCGGCGCTGCTCGCCGTGGAGGGCGTCACCCATGCGGTCGACGAGGGTGAGGTCGTCTTCGAGATTGGTGATCATGCCGGCTACGTGGGGAAGGCCGGCCACGCCGGTGAAGGTGGCGCCGCCCTTGTAGTCCACGAGCACGAAGCTGAGCCGCTCAGGCGGGTGGGTGATGGCCAGTGCGCTCACCAGGGTCCGGAGCAGCTCGCTCTTGCCCGAGCCCGTGGCCCCGACCACCAGGCCGTGGGGGCCCACGCCGCCGACGGCCGCCTCCTTGAGATCCAGGCACAGTGGCTGGTGGTTCATGGTGAGGCCGATCGGCACTCGAAGGTGTTGTTGCTCCGGCCCTGACCGCCACGTGCGGTCGGGGTCGATGGCGTCGACCTCGGTGATGGGCACACCGACCAGGGCGAGCAGCTCGGCCAGGCCGGGGCACGCAGACGGCTCGTCCGCCCCTGGCTCCTTCGACCACAGCGGCTGAGGCGGGTCCAGCTCCTCGTTGGCGAAGGCGACCCTCACGGCGGCGACGATGTGGGCCAGGTCGGTCTCGGCCGTATCGCCGCCGCCACCCTGACGTCCGAAGTCGCCGTCCGTCCCCTGCGTCGGGGGCGGCTCCGGCCCGAACTCGAAGGGCGCCAGCTCCACCGGGTCCGGTGTGGCGGCGGCCCGGCCGCTGACCATTGGCACCTGGAAGATGGTCGCCGGCCCGCCGAGCGCGCCCACGCCCCGCCCAGCGCGGTCGAGGGCCAGCGTGGCCGAGCCCGGGAACGGCCTGCTCAGCGACTCGGCGTGGCGATCGGTGGCCAGGATCAGGTGCACCCCCAGCGCCCTTCCTCGGCTGGCGACGGAGGAGAGGAGGTCGACGACGTCGGGTGAGCGGTCGGTCAGGGCGGCGGCGTCGTCGATCACGACGACGAGAGTGGGGGGTGGCGCTGGCTGGGACTCACCCGGTCTGGCCCCACCGCCGGGCCCACGTGCCTCCAGTTCCTCGCCCAGGCCATGAAGGGCGCCTAGCCCGGCATCGGCCTCACAGGCCTGCCCCACCACGTGGGGCAGCAGGGCGCATTGCGAGAAGGTCCCCCCTCCTGACCCATCGATCAGGAGCAGCGTGAGCCTGTCGGGCGCGAACCGGGCTGCGAGGCCCGCCACCACGGACCGGAGCAGTTCGCTCTTGCCCGCGCCGGACCCCCCCGTGACCAGCAGGTGGTGGTGCTGGCGCAGGTCGAGCGTGATGGGGCCGTGGCTGGTCATGGCTACCGGACCGGCCACCGGCGTCCGGTCCGCGCTCGTCCTCCACGCCCTGGCCACCGCCGACGGGTCACAGGGGTCGAAGTCGAGCACGGACGTCAAGGTCACCGGCGTGGGCGGTCCGGGCTCGGTTCCTGGCGACTCGGGGTCCTCGAAGCGCGCCAGGCGACGGGCCCACCGGCGGGCGACGGGCTCCTCGATCCCGGCGGCGAGGAACCGGTCCACGGTCTCGCCCCGCTGCGGCCGCCGCAGCCGTGCCTCGCCGTCGGGGCCGATCAGCTCCACCACGGTGGAGCAGACGGCCGGCAGCTCAGGGTCGGAGCCGGCGACCACCACGCCCGCCACGGGCCCCGCCTGTCCGTCGAGCACGGCTCGGGCCGGTGAGCCCCGGCCTTCGGTGAGCCCTTCGGCGTCCATGACGACCATGGTCACCGGGCGGACCTCGTGATGGGCCCCGGACGAACGGGCGCCCCCGTGCGTGCTCAGCAGGGACCGCAGCAGTTGGTCGCTGGTCTCCGGATCAGCGCAGAGGAGCCCGGCATGGACCTCGCCATCGTCTGGGCACTGGTGAGCATGGGGCAGCCACTTGGCCCAGTCCCAGTCACCCACCCGCTCCTGGTCGGTGAGAACGGCGACAGCGAGGTCGGCGGGGCCCGACTGGGTGGCAGCCTGGCACACCAGGCTGCGGGCCACGGAGAGCACAGCCGTCCGCTCGCCCACTATCCCCACCACGCCACCGCCCGAGAGGTCCACGGGAACCGGGGCGTTGGCCAGGATGCTGGCGCCGGCCAGCACCTCGTCCACCTCGTCGGGACGAGTGCGCCCAGTGTCGGACAGTGCCGGCTGCCAGGACATGTCGCCGGCGCCGGCGTGCAGTTGGAGGAAGTCGTCGTGGTGGCGCCGGCGCTCCCAGAGGCCGGTGGACGGTGTCTCGGCCCGTTGGAGGAGATGGGCCGGATGGGGGCTGGCGGCCCAACGGCGGCGGAGCTCGGCCCGGGCGTTGTGCTCGAGGTCGGCGCCGAAGCGCACCATGTCGGCCGCGACCTGGCGGGCCTGGTGCTTGGTCGTCCGCCCGCTGCGACGCCGGGATTCCAGCCACGTCCCGAGGGCCATCACCGGTCCCAGCAAGGCGAAGAGGGCGTACACCAGCCGCCCCATGACGGCGACCATGAGGGCGGCGAAGCAGAGGGGGGCCACGAGCGCCACCAAGGACAGCGGTGTGCTCACCGGGGCGCTGGGCGCTGCGGGTGCTCTCACCGGGCCGGGGCTGGCCGGCGCGGCGGGGCGGGGAGGCCGGTTGAAGGCCATGGTGCCGTTCGATCTCAGGTGGCGAGCGGAGCCGAGACGTTCGGGGCGTTGGGGTGCGTTGGCCAACGAGAACTGGACGGCGCCGGCCCGCAGCGCCGCTCCCGGAGTCACTGGCCGGTTCCCCACCACAGCCTCGCCGTCCACCCACGTGCCATTGCGAGAGTCGAGGTCGCCGACCTCGACCCGCCCCTCGGTGTCGACGGTGAGAGAGCAGTGGCGGCTGGAGACGGTGCAGTGATCGACGACCACGCCGTTGCTGGGGTCTCGGCCGACGGTCGTGACTCCCACCGGCAGGGCCCAGGCGGGGCCCGACACCAACCCGCCCGAGACGAGGAGGAGCATCGCCGCCTCCGGCGCCGGTGGGGTGGCGACCCGGCTGTGGGACGGGCGCAGGACCACCCCTTCGTGAACGCCGGCCTCGGTGAGGGAGAGCTCGGGTGATGCCGGCCCGTCGCCGACCACCAGCCCCTGCTCCGGGGGCAGCCCGAGGGCCGTGGCCAGGTCGGCGACGGTGGGGGAGCTTCCCCTCGGCCTCAGGTGAAGCTCGGAAAGATGGGGCCCGTGCTCGAAGGCGACGTGCATCGACGGACGTCCCAGGGTCTTGCCCGTGGCTCTGAGACCGGTGGTGGCGGCACCAGCGGGGCCGCGACGCCGACCCCCACCTGCGTGGCCGTGTCCAGCGGTAATCCCACCATCGCTTCCCTGGAGAGGTGGTCCGGGACCCACAACCGGGGGAGTCGTGCCAGGCCGGGCTTGGGAAGCTGGGCCGATGGGACGACGTCCAGACGGGGCACCTGGAGGGAGCTTCCCGGCGACGGCCTTCCCGCCAGGCGGAGGAGCACGCCCTGGGTCCCGACACCGACGAGACCGCTGCTGACGCCGTTCACCATGGCGTTGCGCAGGGTGTTCGCTCCCAGCCCGCGGCGGTCCACCCAGAGGTCGTTCACCACCGAGCCGCCGGCCCCACCGAGGGCGCTGGTGGCGAAGCTGGCTCTGAGGGGGTGCTCGACGGCTAGGGACGAGAAGCGGGCCGAGTGGCCGGCGGCACCGGCGACGCCGCTGGCGGCGGTGGCGCCCACCGTGATCTTGGTGAGGTCGGAGATCCTCCAATTGTCCAGAGGGTTGTGGTTGGGGTTGGATATGGCCTTCTGGGCCCCCGTGGCCAGAGTGTTGGCTACGGCGGCGATGGCCCAGCGCTGGCTGAAGGCCAGGAGGGCGGCGCGAAAACCGCTCATGGTCCGGGCCGAGATGGTGAGGAACGTGCCCAGCCGGACCACGATGGCCGCGGCCTGCCCCGTCTGGGCGGCGACGACCGCCGCCGCCGGCGCCGAGGCAAAGCCGAAGCTGAGCACAGAGGAGACGGCGCCGAGGACCACGGTGGCCCCAATTGCCACGAAGAGCTGGTGGATCTGCTCGTTGGTCTCCTCGATCTGGCCCGCGACCTGGTCGAGGTGCTCTGCCACCTCTTCGAAGACCCGGGCCCGCTCGTTGATCCAACCCTGCTGTTCCTCCCACTTGGTCCCGAACTCCTGGCTGGCCAGGCCGCGCCAGGTGATGCCCACCTCCCGCACGCCCGGAGCAAGGCGCTCGGTCGTGGAGCGCATATGAGCGGCCATCTCCCGCCAGGCGCCGGCGGCACGGCGCAGGACGGCGGGGTCGCCACCGGGATTGACGACGTCGACGACGCTGTCCAAGCGGTCGGGCGCCGCCGGCGGTGAGGGGGTGGAGATCGCGCACTGGGGAGGGCCCGGGGTCGGGGCAGTCACGGGTTGGGCCACCAATCAGCTCTGGCCACTGGGGATGGTGGAGCTGATCTCGGCGGTGCGGTAGGCGGCTGCGGTGGCGAGGAGACCGAGCGCGGTGTCGTCGAAGCTGGCCTGAAGCTGCTGGAGATCGGTGACGCATTGGTGGGCCAACGCCAGGTAGTTGCGGTAAGCCTCGTCAGAGGGCCCCAGCAACCCGAACGCCTCTTCGACATTGGTGACCCGGCCTTCGAAGCCGGGAAGGGCCCTGCCCAGCCGCCCCTGCTCGGTGGCGAAGCGCGCGCTCAGCTGCTGTAGCTGGTCCGGATGGACCTGGAAGCCGTCCATCACCACGCCAGCTCAGGCCCAGATGGAAGCGTTGGCGTTCTCGGCCTGGGCGTAGTTGGCCCGGGCCGTCCTCAAGGCGCCGGCGATGTGGCGCAGTACCTGGTTCAAGTCGGCGGCGCTGTTGTCCCACCTGGCCTGAAGCGCCTGGTAGTCCCCCGACGCCTGACCCGTCCAGGAGCCAACCAGTGGGCCCAGGTAGGTCTTCAGGTCCTCGAGCTGCTGATCGATGTGGGTGGCGACCGTGTCGGTGTCGGCGGCCGCGTTCTCGACGGCCCCGAACGTGACGAGCATGTGTCCTTCTGCGGGCATTCCGCTTCTCCTTTGCTCAGCTTTGCTCAGCCCAGGTTGCCGGCGATGCCGGTGAAGCCCTGCTGGTTGGCGTCCTCCGTCGACCGGTAGTTCCGCTGCGACTGGACCAGGCCGTCCCCGATCCCACGGAGGGCCTGATTCAGGGTGGAGGCGTCCTGGTGCCAGCGGTCCTTCAGGGCATGGAAGCTCGCGGCCGCGGCGCCCTGCCACGTGCCCATGAGCGGCTCCAGGCGCTGGAGCAGAGTGCTCAGCTGGGCCTGGATGGCGTCGTTGACCTCGAGCACATGGTTGGCCGCCACCTCCATGGTGGGGACGTCGGCCTCGAAGCTGGCGGCGCCGGCGCTGGCGGCGGTGGCGGTATCGGCCATACGGGGTTCCTCCTCATGGGATGGGTCTGATGCCGTGGCACCGTAGCACCCTTTCATGTTGTGTCAACATATCTCATTACAGAAAGAGAGTGCCGAGTGTGGAAGGGACGGAGGATGACGCCTGCTTCATGGCCGGCCCCTGAGCCGGAGCCGGGGCCGACCGGTGTGACCGGCTATGAGCTCGAGGCCGTGATCGGCAAGGGCAGCACCAGCACGGTGTACCGGGCCCGCAGGCGCGGTGGCGACGGTCAGGTGGTGGCCCTGAAGCGTTTGCGCAGCGCCGGCCGCCCCGAGGTGGTCCAGCGTCTCCGGGAGGAGGCCGGCGCCCTGGCCGCTCTGGACCACCCTCACCTGGTGCGGGTGCTCGAGGTGGTTCCTGACGGCGCCGGCGCGGCCATGGCCATGGAGCACGCCGGCGGTGGCTCACTGGCCACGCTGCTGGCGCGGCGGGGAACCTTGGCGCCCGGGGAGGCGGTTACCGTGGCCGCCCCGCTGGCCGACGGTTTGGCTGCCGCCCACCGCCGGGGACTGGTGCACGGCGACGTGAAACCGGCCAACATCCTGTTCACCGCCGCGGGTGACCCCGTGCTGGCTGACTTCGGCATCGCTCGGCCCACGGCCGGCCCCGATCCTGACCGCACCGTGATGGGGACGACCGGCTACATGGACCCGGAGGTGCTCGAGGGCGCCAGGGCCGACGAGCGCAGCGACGTCTACGCCCTCGGGGCGGTCTGCTACCAGATGCTGTGCGGAGAACCGCCCGGTGGTGACGCCGGCAGGAGACGACGAGAGGTGCCGGCGCCACGGGCACTGGCTGCCGTCGTGGAGCGGTCCCTCGCCCGCCGTCCCTGTGATCGCTTCACCGACATGGAGTCGATGGCTGCGGCCCTACGGGCGGCGGTCAAGGACATGCCCGTTCCTCCCATCATCCCGGGGACGAGCCACCCCGAGTCCGGGGATGAGGTCCAGGTCCCGGACGAGGCGAGCCCACCGACACGGCCGTTCGGCCCCCGCCCGCCTCGAACCCTCGACCCGAGCGGGACCCCTCCCCGGACGCCCCGGCGGGTGCGAGCCGCGGTAGCGGCGGCGACGGCGGTCACGGTGACGGCAGCGGTCGGGCTCGCGGTCCAGCTTCCGGAAGTGATCAGGGGCGAGCCCAACCGCCCTCGGCTCCGCGTCTGCCCGCCGGTGACGTCGCCGATGAAGGCCGACCTGGACGGTGACGGGTGCCCGTCGGCGGTGGCGTGGTCCGGGAACGTCCTCGAGGTCGAGGGCAGGCGATACCAGCTGGGCCGGGCCGGAGACGCGGTCGTCCTCGGCGACTGGGACTGCGACGGTCGGGACACGCCCGCGCTCTACCGGCCCGGCGGTGCGGTGTTTTTCTTCGACGCCTGGGCGGAGGATGGCCACCCCCTGCCCGCGGCGTCGGGGGGAGAGCACGTGAAGGACGGGCGACCGGAGGTGCAGCAGGGCAGCGAGGGCTGCGATCGCCTGGTGGTTCGCTGAGGGTCCTTTCGGTCCCTGATCCCTCACACGGAAGGGCATGAGATGTACACTCCAGCCATGTCCGAGACCATCCGGTGGATGAGCACCCGGACGGCCTCCGAGCGGCTGGGCGTCACCTTGCGAACCTTGTACCGCTTCATCGACGAGGGTCAGCTTGCGGCGTACAAGTTCGGCCGCGTCATTCGCATCAAGGAGACCGACGTGGAGAACTTCATCGAGGCCGCCCGCATCGCTCCGGGCTCACTGGAGCATCTCTACCCCGAGCCCAGGACCGAGCAGGGAACGGGCTGAGCCCGGGCCCTCAGGTGACCGGTGTCAGCCGAGCAGGGTGAGCTCGCGCACCGAGGCCAGCTGGAGGTACACCGTCGCCGGCGGCTGGCCGTCCAGACGCAGGGTGGCGACGTCCCCACTGGCGGCGCGCAACTCGCCGGCCACCGCCTCGCCCCCGCCCTCCACCACCACCCTGACCCGGGGCCGGTCCCCGGCCAGGGCTGCGACCACCTCGACCAGCGCGGTGTCGACCGGTCCCGAGCGCTTCGAGGCCGCGTCAGCGCCCCGGGGCCCGGGCTCGGGCCTCAGCGTGGCGACAGCGGCGAGGGCCAGGAACGTGGCGGTGCCGCCATCGTGGCTCAGCACCAGGAAGTCGCTGGCCACGGTCAAGATGCGCCCGTGGAGCGTCCGTCCTGTGGTGGTGCGCACGGCGACGCTCACGCCCCCCTCCGCCAGGTCGAGGGCCACGCCGGTGAACAGCGCGTCCTCGCTGGCCTGTTGGCGCAGCCACCGCTCGCGTGTCCGGGAGCTGGCCGCGTCGTCGGCCCGGGTGTCGGCCGTCCATCGGGCCAGGTCGGCGAGGAAGGCTTCAACGTCCTCCACCCGCCCGACGCTAGCTTCGGGGCCATGACGGACTGCTTGTTCTGCAAGGTGGTGTCGGGAGAGGCCGACGCCGAGGAGGTGGTATCCACCGAGCGCACCTATGCCTTTCGCGACATCAACCCCACCGCCCCCGTCCACGTGCTCGTCGTCCCCCGCCAGCACATCACCGACGCCAGCGAGGTGGGCCCGGAGCACGGTGACGTACTTGCCGAGATGCTCACGACGGCGCGGGAGGTGGCGCGCCAAGAAGGTGTGCACGAGGGCGGTTACCGTCTGGTCCTGAACGTCGGGGCGGACGCCCTCAACAGCGTGGAGCACCTGCACCTGCACGTCATCGGTGGTCGTCGCATGAGCTGGCCCCCCGGTTAGCCGGCGCAAGGGCCAGCCCTTGGTGCAGCCGAACGGCTCACCTTCACGTACGCTTTGCAGCCGAGGCCTCTTCCAACGCCATTGTCACCGACCCAAGTCAAGATCTTCGTACCCGGCAATCACCTCATGGTCGGTCTCGTCGGCCAGCGCGACGAGCTGCTCCGTCTGGTCGAGAGGTCCTTCAGCGGCACCACGATCCACGCCCGTGGCAATGAGATCAGCATCGAGGGTGACGAGGCCGAACAGGTGGGCAAGCTGTTCAACGAGCTGCTGGTGCTGCTCGAACAGGGCCACGCTCTGGACACCGCCAACGTGGGGCGAACCATCGACATGGTGAAGGCCGACGAGCGCCCGTCGGAGGTGCTCACCGCCGAGGTGCTGCGCTCGGCCCGAGGCCGCACCGTGCGCCCCAAGACCGCAGGCCAGAAGCGCTACGTCGATGCCATCTCCGAAAGCGTCATCACCTTCGGAATCGGCCCGGCGGGTACCGGCAAGTCCTACCTCGCCGTGGCCCTCGCCGTGCAGGCCCTGCAGGCCAAGCAGGCGGAGCGCATCATCCTCACCCGCCCTGCGGTGGAGGCGGGGGAGCGTCTGGGCTTCCTCCCGGGCACGCTCATGGAGAAGGTCGACCCCTACCTGCGCCCCTTGTACGACGCCTTGTTCGACATGCTCGGCACCGACGCCATGCCCCGGCTCATGGAGCGGGGGGCCATCGAAGTCGCTCCGCTGGCGTTCATGCGGGGCCGCACGCTCAACAACAGCTTCATCATCCTCGACGAGGCGCAGAACACCAGCGCCGAGCAGATGAAGATGTTCCTCACCCGCATCGGCTTCGGTTCCAAGGTCGTGGTGACGGGTGACGTCACCCAGATCGACCTGGCCGTCGGGAAGTCCGGCCTCCTCGGGCTGGAGGAGATCCTGGATGGGATCGAGGGATTGTCCTTCGTCCGCCTCGGACCCCGGGATGTGGTGCGCCACCGGATCGTCCAGGACATCGTGTCCGCCTACGAGCGGGTGCCCACTCCCCGCCAGGCGGCTCGGGGCTGATGGCCACCGTCCTCGTCACCGATGAGCAGCACGACCACCCCGTGGAGGCCCGGCGCTGGGTGGCCCTGGCCACGAGCGTCCTCCAGGCCGAGGGGGTGCCCGAGCACGCCGAGCTCTCCATGGCGTTCGTGGACGAGGAGACCATGGCCGACCTCAACCGCCGCTACGCCGGCGAAGACGGGGCCACCGACGTGCTCGCCTTCCCGATCGACGACATCGTTCCCGGGGAGACGGCGCCGGCCATGCTGGGCGATCTGGTGATCTGCCCGGCGGTGGCGCGGCGCAACGCCGCCCCTTCGGCCCGCGCCTACGACGACGAGCTGGCCCTACTGGTGGTGCATGGCATCTTGCACCTGGTGGGGATGGACCACGCCGAAGCGGGGGAGGCGGCGGACATGCATCGCCGAGAGCGCGAGCTCCTCGGGCCGTCCCACACCGCCAACGCGGCACGGCACTGAGCATGGGCAGCGACCTGGTCCTCTACATCGTCATACTCGGGGCCCTTGTAGTCGCATGCGTCCTGGCCATGGCCGAGACGTCCCTCACCCGGATGAACCGGGTCAAGGCCATGACCATGGAAGAGGAAGGTCGGCGTTCGGCACAGAAGCTCTCCCGCTTGGTGGAGCACCCGGAGCGCTTCCTGAACCCCATCCTCCTGCTCACCTTGGGTGCCCACCTGGCCATCGCCTACGCAGTGACGATCCTCGTGGAGCGGCGTTTTGGCACGGGGGCGGCAGCCATCGCCACCGTGGGCGAGGCGGCCGTGATCTTCGTCGTCGCCGAGGCCGCTCCGAAGACCTGGGCGGTCCAGCATCCGGAGCGGTCGGCCCTCTTCACCGCACCGTTGGTTGCGCCCATCGTGCGCTTCCTGCCCATCCGCCTCCTCAGCCAGGGCCTCATCACCATGTCGAACGCCATCATCCCGGGCAAGGGCCCCAAGGAAGGGCCGTTCGTGTCCGAGGAGGAGCTCCTTGCCATGGCCGACGCCGCCGTGGACGATGACGTCATCGAGCGGGAGGAGCGGGCCCTCATCCACGGAATCATTCGTTTCGGCGACACCGTTGTGCGCGAGGTCATGGTCCCCCGTCCCGACATGATCGCCGTGGAAGCCAGTGCCAAGACCAGCAAGGTGATGGAGCGGGCATTGGAGGTCGGTTACTCCCGGCTCCCGGTATATGACGACGGCATCGACGACGTGGCCGGTGTGGTGTTCGTCAAGGACCTCGTCAAGGCAGAGCGGGAGGGCAAGGCCGACCAGGAGGTGCGAACCCTGGTTCGCGAGGCCCATTTCGTCCCCGAGACCAAGCGGGCCAACGAGATGATGAAGGAGATGCAGGTCCAGCAGTTCCACATGGCCATCGTGGTGGACGAGTACGGGGGCACGGCGGGGCTGGTCACCCTCGAGGACCTCATCGAGGAGCTGGTGGGCGAGATCGTCGACGAGTTCGACGTGGAGCAGAAGGTGATCGAGCCGTTGTCCAACGGCGACTACCGGGTGGACGCCCGCATGCCCATAGACGAGCTGAACGACCTGCTTCACGCCGAGCTGCCCACCGGCGACTGGGACACGGTCGGCGGCCTGGTCTTCAACCTCCTCGGACACGTGCCCGCCGAGGGCGAGGGCGTCGACGCCGACGGGCACCGCCTCATAGCCGAGAAGGTCCAGCGCCGGCGCATCGGTCGGGTCCGCGTGGCCAAGCTGCACGCATCGTCCCCGGACGAGAACGAGGCGGGAGCGACGTGACCTGAGGTCCGGCTTCGTAAGCCTTCTGGGCCGGCCCAACGTGGGCAAGTCAACGCTGATCAACCACATCCTCGGGGTCAAGGTCTCGATCGTCTCCGACAAGCCCCAGACCACACGGGCCCAGGTGCGGGGCGTCTTGAACCGGTCCCACGCCCAGGTGGTGTTCGTGGATACTCCGGGAATCCACAAGCCGAGGACGCTGCTCGGTCAACGGCTCAACGACACCGCCGTGGACGCCGCCGGCGGGGTGGATGTGGTGGTCTTGGTCGTCGACGCCACCGCCCCGCTGGGGAGGGGCGACCGCTTCGTGGCCGACCGGCTGCCGGGTGACGCGGTGGTGGTGGTGAACAAGGTGGACGTGGCCTCACGGCGCCAGGTGCTGGACCAGCTGAGCGCGGCGGCGGAGCTCGACCGGGCCGAGTACTTCCCGGTCTCGGCCAGGACCGGCGAGGGCGTCGACGTCCTGGTCGAGGCCCTCGTCGAGCGGCTCCCCGAGGGCCCCCGGTACTACCCCGACGACGTGGTGACCGATGTGCCGGAGGCCTTCTGGGTGGCCGAGCTGGTGCGCGAGCAGCTGCTCTGCGTCACCCGCGACGAGTTGCCCCATTCCATCGCCTGCCAGGTCACCGAGTGGGAGTGGCCCCGCATCCGTTGCGAGGTCCTCGTGGAGCGCGACTCCCAGAAGGGCATTGTCATCGGGCGCGGGGGGGAGGTCCTGAAGGAGGTCGGGACCCGGGTCCGCCGGCAGCTGGCGCCGGGGGCGTACCTGGAGCTGTTCGTCAAGGTGGACAGGGACTGGCAGCGCCGGCCCAAGGCCTTGGAGCGGTTGGGCTACTGAGTACCGGCCGCCTCATTGGTCCCGGCGAACGAAGAGCTCCTCCAAGGGGCCCATGGGCAGGAAGGCGGCGCCGAGACCCACGGTCAGGGCTGCCACGGTCGCCAAGCCGGTGATTATCAGGCGACTGTTCCCCTTCGAGCGACAGACGGACTTCTCGCGGCCCACCAGCAGGCCGGTGGTGGCGGGCTCTTTGGGTTTGGAGCCGAGCAGCGCCCCGCCGCACTTGAGGCCTCCGGCGGCACTGAACGGGGCCGCGCCGTAGGCCAGCACGCCCAGAAGGACGATGACGACGGCCAGAAGAGCCAGCAGTTGCCTGCTGGGGCCGGCGGCGTGACGGGCGAAGGTTTCTCGCAGTCCCACACCGCCATGGTGCCACGGCTTCACCACTCACGTCAGGCCGTCGTCTCGGAGGCGTGGACAGACGTCCGCAGGATCTTCGGGAAACCTGCACGTCTGGGCCGCCAACGGTGGGACCGTGCGAGGTACCGTCGCTGCGTGGAGCTCGACGGCATCGATCCCCTCCGAGTGCCCCGCCACGTCGGCTGCGTGATGGACGGCAACGGCCGTTGGGCCGCCAAGCGCGGCCTTCCCCGCAGCGAGGGACACGCCGCCGGCGAGGAGGCCCTGTTCGACGTGGTGGAAGGCGCCCTGGAGCTCGGCATCGGCTGGTTCACGGTGTACGCCTTCTCCACCGAGAACTGGAAGCGTCCACCCGAAGAGGTGCGCTACCTGCTCGGGGTCAACCAATCCATCATCACCCGTCGGTTGAGCCAGCTGCACGAGCGGGACGTTCGGGTCCGCTTCGTCGGCCGGCGGGACTGGCGAGTGCCCAGGCGCCTCCTCAAGAGCATGGACGAGGCCCTGGAGCGCACCGAGGCCAACCGGGCCATGACCCTCACCATCGCCTTCAACTACGGCGGGCGGGCGGAGATAGTGGACGCCGTGCGGGCTCTGGTGGCGGAGGAGACACCGCCGGAGCGCATCGACGAGAGGACCATCCGCTCCCACCTATATCTGCCGGAGATGCCCGATCCCGACCTGGTGATCCGCACGTCGGGTGAGTTCCGGGTCTCCAACTTCCTGCTCTGGGAGCTGGCCTACAGCGAGCTGGTCTTCACCGACGTGCTCTGGCCCGATTTCCGCCGGGAGAATCTCTTCGAGGCGGTGCGGGAGTTCCAGAGCCGTGACCGCCGCTTCGGCGGCCTCGACCAGTGAGGCGCCGCCGGCCAGGGATGACCGACTGGTGAGTCTTTACCGCGAGCAGGGGATCGTCCTGCGCACTCTCCGCCTGGGCGAGGCCGATCGCATCATCACCTTCGTCACCCAGGCTCACGGCAAGGTGCGGGCCGTGGCCAAGGGCGTACGAAAGACCAAGAGCCGCTTCGGCGCTCGGCTGGAGCCGCTGACCCACGTCAGCCTCCTGCTCTACGAGGGCCGGGAGCTGGACGTGGTCACCCAGGCGGAGACCGTCGACCACTTCCGTGCCATCCGGGAGGACCTGCATCGGATGAGCCGGGCCACTTCCATGCTCGAAGCCGTGGACCAGCTGGCCCAGGAGCGGGAGCCCAGCCCGCGCCTGTACCAGATGCTCCTGGGCGCGCTCCGCGCCCTCGCGGCCCACGACGCCGACCTCATCCTGGCGGCCTTCTTCTGGAAGCTGTTGTCGCTCGAAGGCGCCCATCCGGTGCTCGAGCGGTGCGCGTCGTGCGGCCGCGAGGAGGCGCTGGAGGCGTTCGACCACACGGAGGGCGGCGTCCTCTGCCGGTCCTGCCGTCGGGGCGTACCCATAAGTCCGCTGGCTCTCGACATCCTGCGCCGCATTCTGGGTGGCGATCTGGCCGGCGTCCTGGCCGAGCCCGCCGGCCCCGCCACCCGGGAGGTGGAGCATCTGGCCACCCGCTCCCTCGAGCACCACCTGGAGCGCCGCCTTCGGTCGGTAGGGGTGCTGGACGGGGCCTAACCTCCCTTGGGTGGCCCAGCCCAACCCGGACCTCCCCTCCCCCGACCTCATGGACAAGGTCGTCAACCTCTGCAAGCGCAGGGGTTTGGTCTTCCCTTCGAGCGAGATCTACGGCGGCTTCCGCTCCACCTACGACTACGGCCCCCTGGGCGTCCTCCTGCTGCGGAACGTGAAGGACGCGTGGTGGCGGTCGATGGTGCAGCTTCGCCACGACGTGGTGGGGCTGGACTCGTCCATCCTCATGAGCCCCAGAGTGTGGGAGGCGTCCGGGCACCTGGCCAACTTCACCGATCCCCTGGTGGATTGCCGTAACTGCAAGGAGCGCTGGCGCGCGGACGACATCGAAGGGACATGCGCCAACTGCGGCTCCGTCGACCTCACTGACGCCCGTCCGTTCAACATGATGTTCAAGACGTTCGTGGGTCCGGTCGAAGAAGAAGCGTCAGTGGCCTACCTGCGCCCGGAGACGGCGCAGGGCATCTTCGTCAACTTCATGAACGCTCTGCAGACGACGCGCAAGAAGCCCCCCTTCGGGATCGCCCAGGTGGGCAAGTCGTTCCGCAACGAGATCACACCGGGGAACTTCGTCTTCCGGACGCGGGAGTTCGAGCAGATGGAGATGGAGTACTTCGTGCCTCCGGGGGACGGCCCCAAGTGGTTCGGGTACTGGTGCGAGGAACGCATGCGCTGGTACACCGACCTCGGCATTCCGCCTGACCTGCTCCGCCTCCGCCCCCACGCCCCCGAGGAGCTCAGCCACTACTCGGCGGGCACGGCCGACATCGAGTTCCGCTTTCCCTGGGGTTGGGGCGAGCTGGAGGGCATCGCCCAGCGCACCGACTTCGACCTCAGCCAGCACGGCGAGCACTCGGGCGAGCGTCTCGAATACTTCGATCAGGCAAGCGGCGAGCGGTACGTCCCCCACGTGGTGGAGCCTGCCGCCGGCGCTGCTCGCAGCATGATGGCCTTCCTCCTGGCCGCCTACGGCGAGGACGAGGTCGGAGGTGAGGCCCGAACCGTGCTCCGCCTCCACCCCAGCCTGGCCCCCAACAAGGTGGCCGTGCTCCCGCTGTCGAAGAAGGACACCCTGAGGCCGTTGGCCCTCGAGGTGCTGGGCCTCCTCCAGCCCCATCTCCAGTGTGACTACGACGAGACGCAGTCGATCGGCCGCCGGTACCGTCGCCAGGACGAGGTGGGAACCCCCTACTGCGTGACCGTCGACTTCGACTCCCTGGACGACCGCGCCGTGACCATCCGGGAGCGGGACACACTCGAGCAGGTGAGGGTACCGATCGACAAGCTCGTGGAGGAGGTCTCTTCCCGTCTGGGGCCCTGAGGCGAAGGCCACCTTCCCCTAGGCTCCGAGTCCATGTCGTACGTCTTCGCTTTCGACCACAAGCACAAGCAGCCGCCCATGAGCCTCAAGGACCTGCTCGGGGGCAAGGGCGCCAACCTCGCCGAGATGACGTCGGTCCTGGATCTCCCGGTGCCCCCCGGCTTCACCATCTCCACCGACGCCTGCAGGGACTACATGGGGGCGGGTTGGCCGTCGGGGCTGTCCGACGAGGTGTCCAAGCAGGTCAAGAAGCTGGAGAAGGCGATGGGCAAGCGACTGGGTGACCCCGCCGATCCACTGCTGGTCAGCGTTCGCTCGGGGGCCAAGTTCTCCATGCCCGGGATGATGGACACCGTCTTGAACCTGGGGCTCAACGACGAGTCGGTCGAGGGCCTGGCCAAGCAGACCAGCGACGAGCGCTTCGCCTACGACTCCTACCGACGGTTCATCCAGATGTACGGGCGCATCGTGTTGGGCGTCGAGGGCGAGGAATTCGACCGCCTGCTCGACACGGCCAAGGAATGGGACGGTGTCACTGCCGATTCACAGGTGTCGCCGGACACGCTGCGGCGGCTGGTCCTGCGCTACCAGGACGTGGTGGCACGTCACACCGGCCATCCTTTCCCCCAGGATCCCTCCCTGCAGTTGCGAGGCGCGGTGGAAGCCGTGTTCAGGTCCTGGAACGGCCCCAGGGCCATCGCCTACCGGGTCAGAGAGCGCATCGCCCATGACCTCGGTACGGCGGTGAACGTGCAGGCCATGGTGTTCGGCAACCGTGACGACAACTCCGGCACCGGCGTCGGCTTCACCCGTGACCCGGCCACGGGCGCCAAGGGCGCCTACGGCGATTTCCTGCTCAACGCCCAGGGCGAGGACGTCGTCGCCGGGATCAGGAACACCGAGCCCCTGTCTGCGCTGCAGAATCGCTTCCCCAAGTTGCACAAGGAGCTGCACGCCATCTTCGAGCGGCTCGAGCGCCATTACCGCGACATGTGCGACACCGAGTTCACCATCGACCAGGGCAAGCTGTGGATGCTCCAGACCCGTGTGGGCAAGCGCACCGGCGCCGCGGCCTTGAAGATGGCCGTGGACATGACCAAGGAGCGAAAGATCAAGCTCTCCAAGGCCGAGGCCGTGCAGCGCATCACCGCCGACCACCTCGATCAGGTGCTGCACCCCCAGCTCACGGCGGGCGACGCCCCGGTCATCGCCAAGGGACTGGGGGCGTCGCCGGGCGGCGCGGTGGGCCGTGCCTACTTCACTGCCAACGAGGCGGCCGATGCCGCCGACCGGGGTGAGAAGGTCATCCTCGTGCGCAGCGAGACCTCCCCCGAGGACGTCCACGGCATGATCGTCGCTCAGGGGATCCTCACCGCCCGCGGCGGCCTCGTCAGCCACGCCGCGGTGGTAGCCCGCGGTTGGGGGAAGCCGGCGGTGGTGGGAGCCGAGTCCGTGCGCATCAAGGGCAAGTCCTTCACCGCCGGCGGCGTCACCGTCAACGAGGGCGACACCCTCTCCATCGACGGCTCGACTGGTCAGGTGGTGCTGGGGGAGGTGCAGCTCACCGTGGCCGAGCCGCCACCCGAGTTCGATCAGGTCCTGGCCTGGGCCGACGAGAT
>JALZKD010000088.1 GCA_030859405.1 Actinomycetota bacterium
CTCCCACGCCACCGGCTCTCCCGTCATCGACGGCGTGCTGGCCTGGGTCGACGCCCGCATCGAGGCCATACACCAGGCCGGGGACCATCTGATCGTGGTCGGTCGGGTGGTGGACCTCGACGTGAGCCGGGAGGCGTCGCCGCTGTTGTTCTACCGGGGCGGGTACGGCCGCTTCGAGCCGTAGGGCCGAGTCGAGCAGGGACATGGAGCGTGTCGCCGTCGGCACCGTGCTGCTGCTGGCCGGTGCCTTCAAGCTGGGCCAACGGGCGTGGCCCACGGCCGCGGCCGAGTTCGGGGCGCCTCGCTGGGTCGTGGGAGGGTTGCCGTGGGTGGAGCTGGTGCTGGGCGGCCTGCTCATGGCCCAGGTGGGGGGGCGGTGGACGGCCGCGGCAGCGTGCGCCCTGCTCGCCATGTTCACCGCCGCCGTCGGACTCCGTCTCCGAGCTGCTGAGCGGGTCCCGTGCGGTTGCTTTGGCGAGACGTCCCCCGAGCCCGTGGGCGTCGACACCCTCGTACGGAACCTCGTGCTCACAGCTATGGCCGC
Organism: Actinomycetota bacterium; assembly: GCA_030859405.1. GTDB lineage: Bacteria > Actinomycetota > Acidimicrobiia > Acidimicrobiales > YB1-3. Next base: position 545 of record JALZKD010000088.1, read on the forward strand.
GGCCGGAGTGGTGCGCGGTGCTCAGAGCGGACGGGTGGGCGTGGTGGTGGGTGTGGTCGTCGGCCTCCTGTTCGTCGTCCAGTCCCGCTTCCGCGTCGGCGCGCGCCGGTAAGCCAGCCGCTTAGCCTCGGAACGCCATGGCCAACGTCATCCGGTCCGAGGTCATCGAAGGGGTGGTGATCGTCGAGCCGGACACCCACGCCGACGAGCGCGGTCGATTCGTGGAGAGCTACCGCCGCTCCTGGTTTCCCCACGGCCGGGAGATGATCCAGGCCAACCGCTCCGACCGCCAGGCCAACACCGTGGTCGGTCTCCACTACCACCTCCACCAGGCCGACTACTGGTACGTGCCCCGGGGAAGGGCGCAGGTCGTCCTGCACGACCTGCGAGAGGGCTCGCCCACCGACGGCGCCACGCTCGAGATCGAGATCGGCGACGGCGCCGACAAGGGGATCTTCATCCCGCCCGGCGTTGCTCACGGCTTCGCAGCGCTGAGCGATCTCACCATCACCTACCTGGTGGACGCCTACTTCAACCCTGATGACGAGTTGGGCGTGGCCTGGGACGACCCCGACATCGGTGCCGACTGGGGGGTGAGCGACCCCATCCTCTCCGAGCGGGACCGCTCCAACCCTCGCCGGGGCGACCTCTCGCCCGCACGCCGCCCCCACGCCGGACTGCGCAGTTAGGGACTGGCCACGACACCGGGCCGAGCCCGATGTCAGCTCGAGGCCGCCATTGCCAGTGGACGTATCGACCACCTACCGTGGTCGCCGACAGGACGGAGCGAGGATGGACCTGGAGAGCTTGGGACGGGCGCATGTCCTGCGATCGGCGACGGCGGACGTGGCCGTGGCCCGGGAGAAGGCCCGGCGGCGGCGCGTCCGGCGGCTGGCCGTGGTCCTCGTCGTGGTGGCGGTGTGGTTGTGGGGCCGCCTGATCACCGGCGATCCGGTCCAGCTGGGAGTGCCGGCGCTGCCGTTCCCGCCCGAGTTCATCCCCGGTCTGATCCTCACCTTGGTCCTAGTTGTGGCTCTTGCCGTCCCCCTGCTCGGTGCCGGCCGCTCCCCACACGTCCTGTTCCGCCCGAGTGAGATCGACCTGGGGTTCGAGGACGTGAAGGGCGCCGGCGTGGTGGTGGAAGAGGTGGTCAAGACCCTGAACCTCTTCCTGGCCCATCGGACCTTCAAGGAGCAGATGGGCGGGAGCTCCCGCCGGGCGATCCTCTTCGAGGGCCCTCCCGGCACGGGCAAGACCTACCTGGCCAAGGCCATGGCCCGGGAGGCCGGAGTGCCGTTCCTGTTCGTGTCCTCGTCCGCCTTCCAATCCATGTACTACGGCCAGACCAACCGCAAGATCCGCTCCTACTTCAAGGCCCTTCGCCAGTACGCCCGCCGCGAAGGTGGTGCCATAGGCTTCATCGAGGAGATCGACGCCATCGGCGCAGCCCGCTCGGGGATGGGCTCGTCCACCCAGCGGGAGGGCATCTCCGGCGTGGTGAACGAGCTGCTCATCCAGCTCCAGTCCTTCGACGCACCGCCGGGGAGCCGTCGCCTGATCGGGTGGTTGGTCGACCAGCTCAACCGATGGCTCCCGGCCCATTCCCAGTTGCGCAAGCCGGCCAGCCCGGCGGCCAACATCTTGGTCATCGGGGCCACTAACCGGGCCGCGGACCTCGACCCCGCCCTCCTGCGCCCGGGCCGCTTCGACCGCTCGATCCACTTCGACCTTCCCAGCCGTGGTGGGCGGCGCGAGATCATCGACTACTACCTGGCCAAGAAGGCCCACGACGCCGACTTCGACGAGGCACCGGCCCGCGACACCCTGGCCGCAATGACCTTCGGGTACTCGCCGGTGATGATCGAGCACCTGCTCGACGAGGCGCTGGTGTGGGCCCTCCGCAGGGGAGGGGATCGCCTCAGCTGGGACGACGTGCAGCAGGCTCGCATGACCGAGGAGCTGGGCCTCAAGAACCCGGTGCCCTACGCGGAGCAGGAGCGGCGAGCCATCGCCACCCACGAGGCCGGCCACGCCGTCGTCGCCCATCTGGTGGGCAAGGGGCGCAAGCTGGAGGTGCTATCGATCATCAAGAGGGGCGACGCCCTGGGCCTGCTCTCGCACTCCGAGCTGGAGGAGCGCTACACCAAGACCCGCTCCGAGATCGAAGCGCTCATCCAGATCGCCTTCGGGGGGATGGTGGCCGAGGAGCTCTTCTTCGGGGAGTCGGGCAGCGGGCCCGCCGGCGACCTGCAGGCGGCCACGGCAGCGGCGGCCCAGATGGTGGGCGCCCTCGGGCTGGGCGGCTCGTTGATCTCCTACGAGGCCGCGGCCGCCGCTCCCGGGGCCAACCTGGTCACCAAGGTGCTGTCGGCCGACGCCGGCCGGGAGGCGGTGGAGCAGATCCTCGCCGCGGCCAAGGCGGAGGTGACGCGCATGCTGGAGGCCAACCGGCACACGGTGGAGGCCCTGCGAAGCGCGCTGCTGGAACGAGACGAGCTGGTGGGCGACGAGATAGCCGACGTCATCGCCAAGGCCGAGCAGACGGTGATCGACCTGCGCCCGGTGCCCCTCTAGCTACGACCTGGCACCGGTGGATTCGGCCCGGCCCGGGGCGGCGCTCCCCAAGCTTCCGGTAGCCAAAGCGGCAGCGAAAAGGTGTCGGTTTGGCTACCAGAAGGTTCGGGGCCAGGCTCGCGTCGGCTCTTCGACCTCGACGTCGTCGACGAGCGCTTGGGCCCGGGCCGTGGCGGTGACCGACAGGCCGGCCAGGCTCGACACCAGCTCCGCCTCGTGCCGGGCGAAGAGCTCTGCGTGTTCGGCCTTCAGGTTGGCCACGATGGCGTCCACCTGGCCCGCGCTCAGCGATCCCGCCTGCCAGACGGCGGCGGTGACGGGGAGCGAGCGAAGACGCTTGGCCCTGCTCGCCACCCGGGCCGCCTCCCGCTTCGTCATGCACGCGTGTTGGCGCAGCCAGGCGGCCGTGGAGGTGGCGGCGTCGAGGTCCCACACACCGGCTGCGTCGAAGCCGCTGACCGCCTGGCTGATCTTGGCGTCCAGGCGATCCCGCAGCGCCACCGCTTCGGAGATGGCCTCGCCGCAAGGGGGATGAAGAGTTGATCGACCTCCGATGCCAGGCCTCGAACATCGTGCAATCGTACGCCTGTTCGACAAGGGATTACTCCTCGAAGGCACAGTCCTTGAGGCCCACGGCGGCGGCCTTTCTGGCGCTCTCGGCCGCGGCGCTTTCGAGGGCACCCGAGACCTGGTTCACACGGGTCTTGTCATTGGCCGCCACCGCGGCGCGAAGGTCTCGCACCGCGCTGGTTTGTTGATCGGCGGCAGTGAGGTACTCGTCGTAGGCGGCCTTGTCCGCCTGGGGCACGTGGAGCGCCTTCAGGTCGGCGGCGGCCTTCTCGAACACGGCCAAGAGCTGGTCAAGCCACCGGACGGCCTCGGCCGGGTTCTTCGGCTTGGGCACGGCCTCGATCTTGGGCCGGGCATCCTTGCAGATGGCGTCGGCCTTGGTGAGGAGCTGCTGCTTGAGAGCCGGGATGGACCCGTCGGCCAGGCTTGTGGCCGCGTCCCGGCCTCCCCTTCCGCACTGCGTCAGCCCGTAGTTGCGTGCTGCGTCGTCAGCCTTGGTGGTGGCCTGCCGAAGCTCGGCGACCCCCGCCTCCACCGTCCGGCCGTCATCGCCGGCAGCCGCCGTTTCCACCTTCTTGGCCGCAGCGACGGTCCCGTCCATGGAGGCCAGCACGTTGTCCAGATCGCGCCTGTCCTCCTTGGGCTGGTCGAGCTGGCGGAGCGCCTTCACCTGCTTGTCGGTGGCGGCGGCGACCTTGGCGGACGATTCTCCGAGCTGCTTGAGGTTGGCGGGCTTGGCCACGGCCGACAGCTCACCGTTGGTGGCCGAGCACACAGGGTCGGCCCGCTTGGCGTAGTCGGCCTTGGACGTGCCGCCGCAGGACGACAGCCCCAGGGCGACGAGTGCGCCGGTGATCGTGATCAAGCGAGCCGACATCTGGGGCCACCTCCGGGCCAGAGTGTGTCACGGGAAGTGCCGACTTCCCGATGCCCCTCACCCCCGGTTGACGGCATCGAGGATGAAGGCGTACACGAGGGCCTCGTCACGCCAGGCGTCATAGCGGCCGGACGGCCCCATGTGGCCGGCGCCCAACTCGGTCTTGAGCAGCACAGGATTGTCCCCGCGGGTGCGGTCTCGAAGGCGCTGTGCCCACTTGGCCGGCTCCCAGTAGCTCACCCTGGGATCGTTCAACCCGGCGGTGACGAACATGGCGGGATAGTCGCCCCCCTCCACGTTGTCGTAGGGCGAGTACGACTTCATGTAGGCATAGACCTCAGGGTCGGCCTTCGGGTTGCCCCACTCCTCCCATTCGAGCACGGTGAGGGGCAGGGTCTCGTCAGAGATGGTGGTTACCACGTCCACGAAGGGAACCTCGGCCACCACGGCGCCGAAGAGCTCCGGCCGGAGGTTCACGGTGGCGCCCACGAGCAGACCGCCGGCGCTGCCACCCCGGATCACCAGCCGCTCCGACGAGGTGTAGCCCTGCTCGATCAGGTGCTCGGCGCAGGCCACGAAGTCGGTGAAGGAGTTCTTCTTGGTGAGGAGCTTCCCGTCCTCGTACCAGCGCCGTCCCATCTCGCCGCCGCCCCGCACGTGGCCGATGGCGAACACGAAGCCCCGATCGAGGAGGCTCACCCGGAAGGAGGAGAACACCGGCTCCACGCTGTGCTCGTAGGCGCCGTACCCGTAGAGGAGGGCCGGTGACTTGCCGTCGAGGGCCAGGCCCTTGCGGTGCACCACCGACACGGGCACCCGCTCGCCGTCGGGCGCGGTGGCCCAAAGGCGGCCGGTCTGGTAGTCCGCCGGGTCGTAGCCGCCCAGCACCGGCTGGCGCTTCTTGAGCTCCCGGGCGCGGGTCTCCATGTTGTAGTCGTACACGGAGTTGGGCGTGACCAGGGAAGAGTAGCCGAAGCGAAGAACCCTGGTGTCGAACTGCAGGTTCGTGCCCGGGTACACCGTGTAGACGGGCTCGGGCTGCTCGACGACGTGGGTGTCACCGTCGGACATCCGCCGCACCGCGAGGCGTCGGAGGCCCTCGCTCCGCTCGAAGAGCACGGCGTGGTCAGCGAAGACGTCTATCCCGTCGAGCTTGACGTCGGGGCGGTGGCCGACCACCTCCGACCAGTTCTCCGGGCCCGGGCTGGCCACGGGGGCCTGCACCAACTTGAAGTTGGGCGCCTCGTCGGCGTTGGTGACGATGAGAAAGTGGTCACCCTGTTGATCGGTGTGGTGGTCGACGTCGTATTCCACGCCCTGCCGGCGAGGAGCGACTACCTGGAAGCGTCCATTGGGATCGTCGGCCGCGAGGTAGTGGACCTCGGTGGTGACCTTGCTCCCGAGCGAGAGCAGCAGATAGCGCTCCGACCTGGTCATGTGCACGCCGAGGTAGAAGCGGTCGTCGTCCTCCTGGTACACGAGGGTGTCGTCGGCGGCGGGGGCACCCACCACGTGGCGCCAGAGCTGGTGAGGCCGCATGGCGGCGTCCACCTTGGTGTAGAAGACCGTGCGGTTGTCAGCCGCCCAGGCCAGCCCGTAGTAGGTCTCGGGCACCTCGTCGGCCAGGTCCTCTCCACGGTCGAGGTCCCGGATGCGCAGCGTGTAGCGCTCGCTGCCATCGGTATCGGTGGCGTAGGCGAGGAGGGTGGCGTCGGGGCTCACCTCGTGGTTCGCCACCTCGAAGTAGTCGTGGCCGCCGGCAAGCTCGTTCTGATCGAGCATTACCTGCTCGGGCCCTTCGACGCTGCCCCTGCGGCGGCAGGAGATGGGGTACTGCAGGCCTTCGACGGTGCGGCCGTAGTACCACCAGGCGCCCTTGCACGCCGGGACCGACAGGTCGGTCTCGAGGATGCGGCCCACGATCTCCTGGTAGAGCCGGTCCTGGAGGGCTTCGGTGTGGGCGAGGGCCCGTCTGGTGTGGGAGTTCTCGGCTTCGAGGTGGGCCATGACCTCGGGGTCGTCCCGATCCCGGAACCAGTGCCACTCGTCCCGGCGCTCGTCCCCGTGGGCCACGAGCGTCGTGGGGCGCTTGGGTGCGGCGGGCGGGTTCAGGTCCTCGGGGGGCACCGGCGTAGCCTGTCACTCATATGAGAGGGGAACGCCGGCTCAGGCGGGTGTTGGTCATGGGAACCGAAGGCGCTGCTGTTGGTCGTTCCGTTCGTGGCCTTCGGTCACCGGGAGTGCGGGTGGCGGGCTACGTGGGGGATGACGAGCAGTTGGCTCGCCACATGGCAGAGGAGATGCTCGGCGGCGTGGACGAGCTGCGGGAGGCGACCGATTGGCCGGGCTCGGGTGCTAGCCGGCGCTGACGGGCTGGACCAGCTGGGACTGGACCTCGTCGAGGAGGTCGAGGATCTCTGCGCCGGAGAACAGGTCCCGCTCGATGGTGAGGCCGAGCCAGGTCTCTATCAGACGCCCCGCGGGCTGGTCCCTCACCTGGGCGTAGAGGTCGAAGAGACGGTCCTGCACCCGGGAAGCGCTCAAGTAGGTGTCCCGCCCGGTGACGGTCCGCCAGTCGGCGATGAGTTCCTCAACGGTCATGGTCGCAGTCATGGTCACCTCATCAACATCGGTTCGCTTGCCGGTGTTCCCAACTGATTTAACATGACTGGAGGAACTTTGGGGTCCGGGAATTGTTAACATCTGTGTAGGACAAATTCTAGCGTCCTCAGGAGCTGATGCCCGTATGGCCACCACCGAACTCGATCTCGGTCGCTACAAGCTCGGTTGGGTCGACAAGGTCGACTATGCCTTCACCCCCAAGAAGGGGGTCAACGAGG
>JALZKD010000208.1 GCA_030859405.1 Actinomycetota bacterium
GCTCGAGGCGGCTCCCAGGGTCTCGAGGCTCGAAAACGTGGCCAGCGACACCGCGGAGCTCGGTCGCGAAGATTCCGCCTCGAGGTGCTCCCGCTTGCCGGTCGGACGCGGACATAGCTGCCGTACCGCGCTCCATCATCAGTCTGCGATCGGAACAGAACGTCGCGCCCGAAAAGCGGGCGTTCCACTGGGCGGGCCCTGTGGACATGTCGTGCCGAGACAGCCGAGGACGGCCGGGCATGTTGCCCGGCGCGCCAACCGGGCCGCGCTTTACTACCTCTGGCGAGCCAGTCTCGACGACCGATGTTGGGGAGGCGGCGCCTGCAGGGTCGCCTCGGTGAACAGAGTTGATGGGTCCAGCTGCAGCCGGCGGCTCAGGGCTTCGACAAGGCGGCGGTCGGGTGCCGAGTGGCCGTTCAGCACCCAAGATACTCCTCCGACGGAGCGTCCCAGGATCGACGCCACCTCAGTCTGGGTGATCCCTTGCTCCCGCAGTCGCCAGTAGGCGGGCTGTCGGCCATAGCGGCCGGGGCGGCGGCTGGGAGGTGGTCGTACGAGGCCACCAGAGGCGCGTGCCTCGACGGCTTTGAGGAGCTCCTCGGTGAACAGCTCGGAGGGAGACATCTCGAGCAGCTCGCATGTGGCCTCGACGAAGGAAGGGGTGGGTAGGGCAGAGCCGTTCAGTATCTGGCTCAGGCGGCCCTGGGAACAGCCGGTCACCTTGACCAATTCCACCCGTCGGATCCGCTTCTCGTAAAGCAACCAGTAGGCGGGCTGGCGCCCGAAGCGCCCGATACGCGCCCGCAGGGCCTGGCCGTTGCGGCCCGCCCGTGGTTGGCGGCGGCGCCGTGCGGCCCCGAGCACCTCAGCACTGAACAGCTCCTCCACCGGGACCACTTATTGGGGTCCCGTCACACCTTTCAAGCGATGGAGCCTCCGGGGGATCCCGGTGTATCGCGCATCTGGATGCTGCCACGGCAGTACTTGAACTGTCGGAGAACCAGCCGCGACCGCGCAACTGTCGGGTCGTCGGCGAGTTGCGGGACTTGACCCGGAGATGCTGGCAGACCTGGGACGATCTGACGTACAATTCGTCCGCTCCGGTCGCAGCGCGCGACGGGCGGGAGGAGACTCCACATGCGAGGCGGCAGAGCCCGTGCAGCCCTGGCGTTGGCCCTGGCCATCGGCGTCTGGGCGATCCAGGGAGGTGTGGCGCTCGCGCACAGCGAGCACCCGACGCCCGAGAACTTCGGCGGTGAGTCGCCCAGCATCGTCAACGACTTCGGGGAGCACTACATCAACGCCAACAACCCCGAGGTGCGGTGGGACTGGACCTGTCATCAGTTCGCGGTTCCCGGCCAAGGTGACGAGAACGCCAACCAGGACAATGCCGCGATGCTCGACCGGGCAGGCGATTCGGGCCTCGTCGCGCCGGGCGATAAGTCCACCGCCTGTACCTGAGCCTCCGGGCGGCGGTGCCCCAGACGCGTCAACAGTGCGGGCCCGATGTTTCGCACGAGGATCGGGTTACGCGTCCTGATCTAAGGCGCCTGCCTCTCCTGTCGCCGCCGGCCCCAGCGTTAGAATGTGCCATAACTGCCGTTCCGCGCTGTCGGCCTTGACGGCTAGTGACAGACGCCGGGCCCTGCTCCACGTACGCCGCCGGCTCCCGGACGGCAGGCAGTCAAGGGACGGCCGCAGGCCGAGCGAGGACGTGAGCGAAGCGAGCCCCGCAGCGTGCCCTTGACGGACGGAAGCGCCGGGCACACGACCACAATGGAAATCAACCAGCCGCCGTGGCGGCTGGCCTACTCGCCTCGGGATTTCGGCTCACCAACCGAGCTCCATGCCCAGGCTCTGCTCGAGGGCGGGCTCGGGCAGGCGAGGAGCCAGTGCCTGGGCTTGCTCAAGCTGTGCTGCCCAGCCACCAGGGCTCAGCTGTGCCAGGGGGTCGATGGTGAGGGACAGCTGATCACCGGTTGCGATGAGCTCGGGAGCCCGGGCCAACAGCGGACGCAGGTGCGCCTGGTCGGCATGAAGCTCAGGGTGGTACCAACCATTGACCGCTCCCTCGATGCTCCGGCCGGGATGGCGGTCCCTGAAGCGCTCCACCTCCTCGGCCAGGCCGCACCACACCGCCCGCGGCCCTGCCTCGTCGGACAGGGGCCCGAGGGCCTCGACCAGGTGGACGGGGGTGATCTCCTGTCGGGCCAAGGCCAGGACCCGCTCCGGGCGGGTCCGCTCCAGGGCGGCATCCAGCTCTCCCATGGCCTGGGTGAGCTCCTGGCGCTGGGCGGCGGTGGCGGCCAGGGCTTGCTCGTGGTGGGCCTGCTCGGCTCGGGCATGGTCCAGGCGAGCCTGGGCTCGCTCCACTGAGTGTTTGGCACCTTCGAGCCCCGACCTGGCCCGGTCATGGCGTCGAAGGGCGACGTCTCGGGCTGATCGGTCGATGCGTCCCCAATGTCGATGGCTGGC
>JALZKD010000023.1 GCA_030859405.1 Actinomycetota bacterium
GGTGCGGCGCCCCCATTCGGTAGCTCGGCCGCCTTAGAAAGTTGTGCTTCCGTAGGCCCGTGGCTTTGCGTGGCCGGATTTCTCCGGCCTTGCCGTTTCGTGGGTTGTTGGTTGTTGCCTCAGACCTTCTTTCGGCACGTGGCGGCGAGGCCTGGAGTGTGGGATAAAAGTGCTGATCGTGAGGCTGCGGGGTTTTGGCTTCCGCTGGTAAGGTTCGCCGGAAGAACAGTCGCTATGCGGCGGATGTCGTCACGCTCCGGCTGTCGACCGTGATGGGTATGTCGATCGTCGGTGGAGAGGATGTGAAGGCGTGCCAGAGTTGGGCGGCAGGGCAGGCGTGATACGGGCCCCGGCTGGACGCCGGGCGTCGGCTGCTTGGTCGCCCACCCCTGACCTCGACCAGTGGTTCCCGCTTCTGGTCCTCTCGGAGCTGATGATTGACCGGTCCCCCAACTCCTTCAGCAGTCCAATCGGCCGTCGGAACGATCCGGAACTCCTACCGTTCGGATAGACCGTTTGCTCTTTTGGCGCCCACCTCAGATGCTTTCTCTCGAAGGAGGGGGGGGGCCGCCTGACTCAACTGCCTTCCTAATCGCCAGATCGCTGTGGATGAACCGCGTTGCCAGCCTCGCTTTCAAGGCGCTAGCACAAAGTGATGTCCCCTGCATTCTGCTCAAAGGGCCGGCTATCGCCACATGGATCTACGATGAGGACGAGTTGCGTCCCTACAGGGACATCGACCTTCTGGTCTTGCCCGCTGCGTTCGATCGTGCCGTAGAGACTCTGGCCGATCTCGGCTACGTGCACTGGTTGGACGGCGCGGATGCCTCCGAGTTCGGCGCCAACGAGGTAGAGCTGATCGGAGCTGACGGCGTCTGCATCGACCTGCACCACGCGCTGATCGGCGTCGAACGTAACCCGGGAGAGTCGTGGAACGTGCTTTGGCGGCGAACGGTACCCCTACGCCTTCCCGGCGGGGCAGAGGTTCAGGTGCTAGACGTCCCGGCGCGGGCGCTGCATCTAGCCTTGCACGCGGCGCAAAACGGGCCTTCGGACGTCAAAGCGGTGGCCGATCTCGGGAGGGGTCTGCAGCGCGTGCCTGGACCCGACTGGGAAGCGGCCGCGGCGTTGGCGGCCGAACTCGACGCCACGGAGGCCTTTGCCGCTGGTCTCCGCGTCCTTCCGGAGGGCGCCGAGCTCGCCGAGAGTTTCCGCCTGCCGACGACCCTTAGCGTCGAGCTCACCCTTCGAACGACCTCGGCCCCGCAAGACTCCCTGTTCTTCGAGCGATTGAGGGCAGCCTCGGGCATCCGGGAAAGGGCTGTGCTCCTTACGCGGAAGCTGCTTCCGACGGCCGCATACCTCCGCGCCAACTCGGAGGTGGCCCGTCACGGGCCGGTCGGGCTCCTGGCCGCCCGGGTATGGCGGATCGTGATGGTGCTACGCCGGTTCCCTCCGGCGCTTCGCGCCTGGCAGGGGGCAAGATCCATGGCCAAGAAGGGGAGCATCCAATGACACTTCAAGCGGCGGTGCCCTCGACTCTTGGGGCAATTGCGGCGTTGACCTGCACATCTGCACCCGAGATTGGCGCCGCCGCGGCCGGAACTGCCGGCAGCCGACATCCGATTGGACCACGGGGCGCGCAAGCCGGCTGAGCGATCCCTCCCTCAGTGGCCTCGGCGGGCGCCGAGAAGCGCTGGAATCGTCAGCAACAGGATCAGGAGGTCGGTACTAAACCTGACCTTCCGCACGTAATCGAGGTCGATGTGGGTGTTCTGGTGCATCAGCCCCGATCCCCGTGCTGCGACCTGCCACAGACCCGTCATGCCCGGGGTTACGGCATGGCGGGCATGTTGCCAAGGGGAATAACCATTCACTATTGCGACGAGCTCGGGTCGGGGCCCCACAAGGCTCATATCGCCACGTACGACGTTCAAGAGTTGGGGCAACTCGTCAAGGCTCCACCGGCGCAGGAACCTGCCTAGTCTCGTCAGACGCGGATCCTGGGGGTGCTTGTGCGTAAACCGCCGATCGGCGGGACCGTCGAAGGGAAGTTGGGTTACCCGTCGGTCGGGATTCATGGTGCGAAACTTGTAGACGGTGAAGGTGCAACCGTTCCTTCCGACTCGCTTGTGCCGGAACAGGACGCCAGGTCCGAGCGTGACCCTTACCGCCAAGGCGACGATGAGCATCAGCGGAGCAGCGACCAGGAGGAGCATCGTGCCGACGATGACGTCGAAGATCCGCTTCGTGAAGCGCTCATAGAAGGTCACCGTGCGTTGCATACTGGTGATCTCCGCCAGGTGAGCAGCAGGGTCATCGGAGCACCGCTCACTTATGAGACTCTCGGTCGTAGCTGAACTCGGCGCGCCAGGCAACGCCACAGAGGGCTCGGAGACGCCAACAGCAGGGTCGTGCCAGTACCGGTAAAAACGAGGCGTGGGACCTGGCACCCCCGTTACTCCAGCGTCCATCTGAGGTCCCCCCCCCAACCACTCTACGTGCCGCTTGGTGGCGGGAAACATAGCACGCTGCCGACCAGAGTCCAGAGTCACAGCTCTTTTTTTTTGACTTCCTCAAAGGCGGCCCTCCGGCTGGACCTGGTCATGTGTAAGTGGTGCCTCAGCAGAGGTCCGGCGCTCGCCTCGCAGCGGCATGGTGCCCGGTCCTCAGCGTTGGGAACTGAACCTCGTCTTGGAGCCGGCCGCTCCATTCTGGCCGGCTCTGCGACGGTGAAGAGGGTCATGCCAGCACCGACAAGGGCCTGAACCCGGAGATTCGATGAAGTCCGGCCAAGTGGTGAAGAAGTGCTCAGCGACGCCCAGCTACCCAGCGGGAGGAGGTACCGCCGCCCGCTCCTCGTGATGAGACAGGTACGCTGACGCCTGCAATGTGAACAGCTCGGCGTAGATTCCCCCCTTGGCCATCAGTTCGCCGTGGCTGCCCTGCTCTACCAGCCGCCCTCCGCGCAGCACGCAGATGCGGTCGGCCCAACGCACGCTCGAGAAGCGATGGGAGATGAGCAGCACGGAACGGCCCTGGAACAGCGATCTGATGCTGTTCAAAAGCTCGTCCTCGGCCCGAGGATCGAGGGCGGCGGTCGGCTCGTCGAGAACGACAAACGGCGCGTCGCGGAAGAAAGCCCTCGCCAATGCCACCCTCTGCCACTGCCCGAGGGACAGGTCGCTACCGCCTGTGAACTCCTTGCCCAAGGTCGTCTCGTAGCCCTTGGGGAGCCGGGAGATAAAGGCATCCGCTCCCGCCCAACGGGCGGCGGCGACGATGGCTGGAGCGTCGTCGAAACGCTCGTGGCGACCGGCGCCAATGTTCTCCCTGGCCGGCAATAGGTAGCGCACGAAGTCCTGGAAGATCACCGAGATCGAGCACCGAACCCGCAGTGGGTCGAACGAAGCGGTGTCCACCCCGTCCCACAGGATGCTCCCCTTGCTGGGCCGGTAGAGGTGGGCCAACAGCTTGGCCAGGGTCGTCTTGCCAGACCCGTTCTCGCCCACCAGCGCCACGATCTCCCCTGCCCTTATCTCCATCGAGACGTCCTCGACGGCCGGTTTGCCGGCCCCCGGATAGGTGAAGGTCAGTCCCACAGTGGCCAAGTGCTCGAACGGTGGCAAGGGATCCTCGACGGGATGGGCGGCAGGCAGTTGCGGGATGACTTCGAGGAACGATTCGTAGTCGTCGACGAAGAGGGCCGACTCGTAAAGGGCTCCGGCGCCGTCGGCCAAGCCTCTCAAGCGGCCGCTCAACTGCAGAAGGCCAGCGACGGCCGCCCCCAGGGAGGGCAGCGACATTTGGCCGTCAACATAGAGGTAGCCGAGCACGCCCAGTGAAGCGACGGTGAGGCCGGACGTGCCCAAGGCAGCGCTGAGCGAGCGGATCATGCGCTTACGCGCCACTTGGCGCAGCTTGGCGATGCGCTCGGCGTACAGGCGCTCGTAGCGTGCGCGAAGTAGAGGCCCGAGGGCGAATGCCCGCACCTCCTTGGCCTCGTCACGACCGGACAAGATCCGCTGGAGGTAAGCACGCTGGCGATCGTCCTCTGTCATGCCGAGCACGAACTGGTACAGCGCCTTGCTGTTGCGGGTGCTCGCGTACCAGAGGGGTGCGTAGCCCAACAGGATGAAGGGCAACAGTACGGGCTGGAGGGCAACGAGAGCGACGGCGATGCCGAGGAGGGTGACCACAGAAGTCGTCAGTGTCCCCAGCCCATTCACCATCTGCAGGGGCCGGGTGAGGCCGCCGATCTGGGCCCGCTGAAGGCGGTCGAAGAAGGCAGGGGACTCAAAGGCCTCCAGGTCGACAGTTCCGGCCACGTCGAGCACCCGGTTGTAGGCGGCGCGTGCGACTAGTTCCCCGAGCACACGGCTCTGCTCGGCTTGAACAGCGTTGGCGAAGCTCAGCAGCACCGTGATGGCCATCAGGATCCCGAACTGAGGGGCCACGGCGGAGAACCCGCCTACCGACCCGGTGGTAGCGAGCACGGAATCGAGGACGCTCTTGCCCAGCAGTAGCTGAGCGGTGACCCCGACGCCCTGGAAGAGCTGGAGCAATGTAGTAACGATGAGCTCCCGGCGCCCGGCCCTCCAGACGAGCCGTAGGGCCTTAACCACGAGGAGCGGGAGCTTGCGCAGCCGCTGAACCCGGGGCAGGAACACATGGGAGTGGTCGAGCCGGCCGCCAGGGCGCCCCCCGCTTTCCGCCCCGCCGCGGCCGTCGCCACCGGGCTTGGCGTTACCCGACCCCGGCGCCGCGACCGTGTCGCCCTCGCGCATGGCTGCCCATTGTGCCCGATCCGCCGGCCTCCTTCCCGGCCGAGGCCTGGACGCCGCCGACTCAGGAGAGCTCAGCGTCACGGAGCACGCCGAGGATTCCTTGCCCGCCCACCCAAGGACGGAGTAGCGTTCCGCTCGCCCTCACCCCGAGGGCTGGAAAGGGAGCACGATATGGAGTACGTCACCCCAGAGCTGCGAGGCCTAGGGAGTTTCGCAGGCCTCACGATGGGTACCGGGGGAAGCTGTCCGGATGGTGGAGGGCGCAACAACACCCAACTCGGGGGCGGAGAGATTCCCGATAACGAGTGTGGGCCCGGCACCGGTGGTAACGGCTAGCTAGTCGGTGCATCACAGCGTCCGCATCCAGTGATGGAGTGAGACGCAGCGGGATAAGGGGATGGCGGAGTTTGCCATCCCCTGTTTCGCGTCGGCCGTCAGGGCATCGAAGCCTTCCGGATCGAGCCAACCGAGCTCAGTGAGAGGTCCGGAGCGGACGCCGGAAAGGGTTGTGTCGTCGAGCATCTGAGGCCAGAACACCTCGGAGAACTCTGCTTTGGATCGTCTGTTCGCCACTGTGGCGGGAAGTCGGTCGCGGAACGCCTCCACTTGCAGAGCGCGATAGTGACCGCCCCGGGTCGGCCACCAGGGGTCGAGGCCATAGGTCGCCTTGACGAACCGGGGGTCGAGAAAGGGATGGGACTCGCGCCGTCCGACCCAATCGGTGACGATCGCCCGTGTTTCCAGAATCGAGGCGTCGTAGCCCGAGGTGAGGTTGCCGATGCGTTCGTCGATGGCGTCGATGCCCGTCACCCGTTCCGCATGACGACGAAAGGGCCGCCGGAGGTCGGCCCGGGCCGCCGCTGTGGCGCTGACCCACCTTGGGGGTCCACTTCGTCTCCAGGGAGCGGCCAGGTACCCCAGCGTGGGCCGCACCAGCTCCGCCCAGCTCCGGCGTGGGCTCCGGGTGGCCGAGCACGCTAGTTCTCGGAGGATGCTTCTCTGTCCTAGCCTCACGGCGCTCACGACTCGCGGCCCGATCCCAGAGGCCACAAAGGCATCGTCGCCTCCCAGCCCGGTGAGGCCATTCAGTCGTCCATTTGACAAGAGGATGCGGTGCAGGCTCGCGAACATGGTGAAGTTGGGATCGGGAGGTGGTCTCCGTAGCTGACGGGTGAGATCCCACGACTCTTCCTCTGTTGGGAGCCAAGGTGGGGCCGAAACGGCAGGGAGCCCCCAATGGCTGATGACGGCGTCGGAGTACACACGCTCGTCGGCACGGGGGCCGTCGAAAAGCAATCGCCCGACAACCAGGTCTTTCCGTCCGAGCATGGCCGCCGTGCCCACGACGCTGGAGGAGTCGAGACCGCCGCTCAGCTCGCTCGTGGCCGGCTCCGCCACTTCCAGTCGGCAGCGCACCGCCTCATCCAATGCATCGCGGCACCGTTGGGCGGCATCCTCCCAGGAGATCTCGAGCTCTGGCTGCAGTTCCCAGCGGTGATGTGCGGATGTCATGGCGCGGCTGCCATCGCTGCGCCAAGTCTCCCCCGGCCGCAAGGTGCTGATGCCGCGGTGGATGGTCTCCCCCCGGCTCTCCTCGACGGCCGCGAGGTACTCGATGGCGATCCGTTCGTTGACCGTAGCGTCGACCCAAGGAAGCGATACCAGCGTTGCCACGTCCGACGCACCGGCGTGCCGACGGCTGGACGTGGCCTGGTACCAGGGCCGGACACCGAGGGGATCACGAGCTATCAACAGCGTGTTCGCCACCCGATCGAGGATGATCAGGACGAAGTCGCCGAGCAGCCCCCTGGCTACGTCCACGCCTTGGGCGCGGTAGCGCTGCAGGAGCAACTCGGCCTGACCAGTGGAGGGCGACGACAGGTTGTGTAGCCGTCCGTCCAGCACAACCTGCACGTCACCGTCATCGACTACATCGATCCACTGGCAATCCGTTGACCAGGCGACGACGAATTCGCCGTGGCACGCCAGTGAGATCTCCCCGTTGGCGACACGCGCCTCGCATGCCGATTGGAGGCTCTGCGCCGATGCAATACCTGCGGCCACAGCCGCGATGAACGTCATCGGAGCAGAGGCAGGAGCCTTTCAAACTCGCCGGCGCCCAGCTCCACGTACGCTCCCGTGATATCGGGGTGGTCGTTGAGCACCACCTCCCCCGCCTGCACCCACGCGTGCGCCTCGACCTTTTCCCCGACGTTCCGCACGCCTATGTGCATGCTGGCCGAAAGACCGAGCCGGTTCAGCTCCCTGATAAGGGTTATGGAGCGGCGTAGGCACGTGGGGGCAACGGGGATCACACCAAGACCGGCGTCCACGGCAGCCGAGACCTGGATCGAGCGGTAAGGATCGTGGCGGGCCGGGGCAGCGTCGGTCTTCACGAGGAGCGGGCGGACACCCCTCCTCTTGAGCGTCACGGTGACGATGACACCGTCGATCGCGGCCCGTAGTGTGCTGCCCCTGGTGGGATACCGCAGCTGGCCCAGAAACCGGGATGCATCCTTGACCCCAGTGAACCGCCCCGACCGAAATGTGCCTTGGCGACCAGGCCGCCGGTTGCCTGTTCGACTCACAAGCGCATCCTTGTCCACCAGGTCATTGGCATCCGGCGCGGGGCGCATCCCACTCAACCGGCCCCGTAATGGAGGGGAACGTGAAGCAGCCCTTCGGCAGCGGCCAAGCCGGCCAGATCTCGGGGAACGGTGAGGCGCCCCACGATCGTGGACTCGATGATCGACGCCAGACCTTCAATGGTGTTGGGGAGCAGGCTGACCCCGGAGAGTTCGGCATGAAAGGTGGAGCCGAATAGCCGCGCATGAGCGTTGACGCCATCGAGGCGCTCGAAGCGCGCAACTTCGCCGGCCGCCACTGGCTCGATCATGGCGATCACCCGAAGTTCGACGCGCTCCTGCCTAAAGGCACCGTCCCCCTCGCCGGAAATGCGCATCTTGCCGACCACGGCCGAGGTCGCTTCCGGATCGATCCCAAGGAGGTCGGCGCTCACGGGGCTCAGCCGCACGGTGGCATAGGTCGGTTCCACCATCGGGGGGTTGGTGGCGTAGAGCACTGCACCATCGTCTCCTCCAACCGTCCACCCCCGCTGCCAGGCGAAGGCGGTGAGGGTCGACTTCCCCGCACCCGACGAGCCGATCAGTACCGCCCCCTTCCCCTTTTGACTGATGACCCCACCATGAACAACTAGCCGGCCCCGACGGGCAAGGACGAGCGGCAGGACGTGGTCGAAGAGCAGATGCTCCTCCATATCGGCTGGCAGCTCGCGATCAAAGATCACCGTGCCGCTGGTCTCGTGGACTTCGACAAGAGCGAGTCCGACGAACTCGATGACGAGCCGGCCCTCTTGGAGCCAGTGCCGGCGCCACACGACGTTGTCACTCCGGCGGGCTTCAACGGGTAGACCATCGGGGGGAGAGACCACATCGGTACCGACTACCTGCAACACCGGACCCTTGAGGGGCGGCCGCACTCCCCGCTGAGCCACCCTCAGGCCCCCGGAGCAAAGGACAACGCCCGCCAGACTCGGTGTGGTTCCCTGCGAAGTGTCCATCCAAGGTTTGTGCACGCCGTGCAGCGCACCGATCACGCTATCCGACCGGTAGGGGCGAAGGATGTTGTCACGGCACTAGTCGCTCTAAGAGACCTGCCTCCGTGAGGGCATCGATGAGGTTGTGGACGTCGCGGCGAAGAACCTCTGAGTCGACTTCGTAGTCGTCGGCGAGCGCAACGAGTGCCGCTTCTAACGGCTCCTCGGTCAGTCTCGTGACGATGCGGGCACCCACTTCGTTGAGGCCGAAGTACTGCTCCCTCTCGAGGTGCAGCAGGACCATCTGCTTGTCTACCTGACGGTAGAGCACCGATGGTGGAATCCGGAAGGACGGCTTATCGCCGCAGATCACGGTGCGCCCCAAGAACAGCCAGCCCTGATCCCACGTCGCTCAAGCCGCGGCGGGGACCGAATAGTCGAACCCGGCAAGCCGCACCGTCTTCTGGAGTACCACCTGACACCCTCCTTCGGCGTAAACCGCAGATGCGCCGTCGGCGATGATGCCACCGAGCGGGAGCGGCCTCAAAGCGGGCACAGTCTCAAACTTGTTCCCGGGTCGGGTCGCGTTACCCTCCGACTGTCCAACTGCCCGCCGCGGGCATGCACCGACGCCAATGTGATTCCTGCGAGGGAGGCCGGTAGCCGCTTCGCCGCCTACTGCACCGCTTCGACAATGGCGCGTTCCAGCGCCGCGGCATCAGTGAACTTCGCCTCCATGGCCACGACGCGTCCACCCGAGAGCAGGACGACTCGATCGGCGGTATCGGCGGCCTCGTGGAGGTCGTGGCTCGTGAAGAGGATGGCCCGGCCTTGCTCGCCCGCCAATGCCCTGATGAGCGCTCGGAACTCGTTGGCCGCTACGGGATCCAGACTTCGACTGGGCTCGTCGAGGAGAAGGACCGGGGGAGCGGCGACCAAGGCGCGAGCCAAGGAGAGTCGCGCTCGCATCCCAGCCGAGTAGCCGTCGAACCGGCGTTCGGCGGCATCGCTCAGCCCCACCTCTCGCAGCAGAACATCTACCCGGCGTCTGGCGTGCCGGCGGCCCATTCCGTACAGGACGGCGAAGAACTCGAGGTTGTGGCGGCCGCTGAGGCGCCAGTACCACGACCGCTCGTCGCCGAGAGCCACGCCCAGGGCCCGGCGTGCCGCCAGGGGCTCGACCACCACGTCATGTCCGGCGACCCAGGCCGTACCCTCGTCGGGTAAGACGGTGGTGCTCAGAATGCGCAGCAGCGTGCTCTTGCCGGCCCCGTTGGCTCCCAGCAGCGCCACCACCTCGCCTGCGGCGACGTCGAGATCGACGTGGTCCAGCGCGGTGACGGGGCCGAAGCGTTTGGTCACCCCGCGCACGTGAATAGAAGTGTCCGCCGTCTCTGCGTCGTGCATCAGTGCTCCAAGGTATCGGTCCCAACGGTGGTGCATCTCATCGCCGCCCTACATGAATGCGCGCACATGACCTGTGGGGCCAGTGGCGTGATGAGGTATCGTCGGTATGCCGCATCTAGGAGACGTCCGTGGGAGACGATTACAACTTTCTCAAGGCCCGTGTACGACGTCCGGAACACGTTGTGTATCGGAGCTTTGCAGCTGAGACCGTGGTCTTGAACCTCGATACCGGCCAGTACCATGGCCTCAATGCCACCGCCGGCCGGATGCTCGAGGTGCTGGAGGAGGTCGGCAGTGTCCAGGAGGCCGCCTCCCGCATCGCCAGAGACTACGGCCAGCCCGTGACGGAAGTGGAGGAGGATCTCTGCACCCTTTGCGCCAGCCTTGCCGATCGTGGGCTGATCGAGGTGGATGGGGACGTGCGCTGACGAAGGGGCTTGACCTAGCGGATCGGTCCATACCGCTGCCCGCCTGGCGGAAGGCGCAGCTGGCCGGAGAGGTTCTCACTGCTTATGGCAAGGTGCGCTGGTGGTTGCCTCGTCATCAGCTCGACGATGTAGTGGCCCGGGTCCGGCAGTGGGCCTCCGCCCATCCGCCTGGGCCGGGCGACGTTGCGCTCCTTGACCTGGAGTCTGCGCATCTGAGTGGCCTTCGGCTGGGGCGGGCCGTCTCCCGAACGCTCCGGCTGCTCCCAACCGACTCGCGTTGCCTCGTGCGCTCGCTGGTGCTCACCGCTCTACTGGCGCGCCGCGGCCTTAGCTCCTTGCTCGTCATCGGCGTGCGCTCGGACCCCGAGTTCGCCGCCCACGCCTGGGTGGAACATGCTGGGAGGCCCCTGCTCCCGCCGGGCGAGGAGACCTTTCAACGCTTGCTCGAGCTCTAGTAGCGACGTGTACGCCAAGCCCACACCGCCCCTTCATCGAGAGATCCATGGCAGGGAAGCGAGCACGGCTTGGCGCTACCGGGCCTTTGGCGTCCACCTCGCCTCAGCCTTTCCCCTACCGGGAATGCATCCTGCTCCTGACTGGACAGAGCCGAGCGCTTCGATCCGACTTGGCAGCCGATCCGAGGTCGACGAGCTGTGGCCGGGCGCCGAGCCGGGAGCTGGGTGGCGGACGGTGTTCTCCGACGGCTGTGACTACCGCGGCGAGCTGGCCACGAACGGAACGCTGCGTCTCTCATACGGCGAGCGGGCCGTCTTCTTGGTCTCGCCTGACGGGCGGACAGTGCTCTGCGCGCCGGAGAACGTCGAAGATCTGGCGTGGCAGCGCGTCCTCCTCGACTCGGTGCTGACCACCCTGGCCGTATTGGCCGGGCTCGAACCACTGCATGCCAGTGGGGTAGAAGGAACGGGCGGCGTTGTCGCCTTCCTGACCGACTCGGGTGGAGGCAAGTCGAGCCTCGCCGCTGAGCTCGTCCGGCGGGAGAAGCTCTTCTTCTGCGACGACATCCTGCCCTTGGAGATGATCGGCGGCCAGGTCCACGGCCACCCGGGCCCGCCCGTCATGAACTTCCCGCTCGAGCCGAAGCGTTTCCCACCCGCAGAGATTGGATCGCCGCTGGCGACCTTCGGCGAGGAGGCGTGGATCGCCGTTCACCACGCGGCCCGCCGGGAGCGACCATTGAGCGCCGTCTGCCTCCTCGATCGCCGCACCGGCCAGACGCTCGGCCTGGATCGCCTGGCCCCCACGCCTCTCCATCTGCTCCCATATCTCGTCGCCCGCCGCGTGCCTAAGGAATGGCTGGCGCGGCGCTTCGAGCTGCTCAGCGAACTGACCGCCAGCGTCCCCGTCTACCGGCTCAGCGCCGACATATCGGCGGAGCCGGCTCGCCTGGCTGACCTGGTGCAGGACCGCCTGTTCGAGGCGGGACTCGGGTAGTTGTCGGACAGCGCCCGGCCGCTTGGGCACGCTCCGATCGCCTCGGCGGGCGAATCGAGGCGAGCAACGGGACGAGCCTTCGGCCTTGACCTCGACGCCGCGTTCGAGGCACCGGGTCTTCTCGACGGCCGCTCCGGCGGAGGGGTACGTCCCACGTCGATCGACCTCGTCTCAGATTCCAGCCTCGATGCGTCTTGGGGCGCAGCGAGATCAGTGCGGCTCAACGAGCTCCACGGGCGAGATGGGCGCCCTCTGCTCAGCATTGACGAGAGTCCGGAGCTCGGTTACCGGCTGCTCGCGCCCGACTACGGCTGCTACAGCATCTCGCCCGACGGCTCCGTCGTCCTTTGCGCGCCAGCGCCCAGTTCGCCGTGGCACTGGCAGGGCTTTCTCATCGGTCAGATGCTCCCCGCGGCGGCGGTGCTGCACGGCCTCGAGACCCTCCACGCCAGCGCTGTGGCCCTGGGCAGTCATGCCGTGGTCATCACTGGGCCGTCGGGCGCCGGCAAGAGCTCGTTGGCTCTCAACCTTCTCAGACGGGGCGCGGGCTTCCTTGCCGACGACGTCGTCGCCCTCGAGCCCGACGGTGACCGGCTGCTCGCCCATCCGGGCCCCGCCCTCATCAGCGTGCGCCACGCCGAAGCGCGGGCCCTGGGGCCCGAGGCCCTTGCGGAGGTCGGGTCCGAAGTCGGTCGAGACGAACGCGAGGTGCGGCTCAGAGTCGACGGACGCCGCGAGGCACTTCTCCTGGGCGGCGTGTACATCATCGAACGGGGTAGGCCGGTGGACGAGACGACGTTCACAGCCGCATCCGACCCCCGCCTCTTGCTGGGGAGTTGCTTCGGGACGTTCGTTCGGACGCCCGACCGGTTGATCAACCAGCTCGACGTCTGCGGCCGTGCCGACCGGAGCGCGGCCGTGTACAGGATCGCCGTGCCGGCGACGGTCGACGCGGCCACGCTGGCCGCGCGACTGGAAGACCACGCTCTGCGGCTGGTCGACTAGGGGCCGTGCTCCGTTCCTTCGCCGCCATCCATGATCCTTCCGGGCGCACCACCGCCGCCGATCGGGCCCGGCTGGCCGCCGCCGTCCGAGGCGAGGGGCGTGTTCACTCGTTCGTGTCCGGGCCGCTGAGCGTGGCTTGGAGCGGAGCGCAGGCCCCCACTCCACCCCGTGCGTTGCCGTGGTGCCTGCTCGACGGCCACGTCTACAACCTCGAGGAGCTTGCCCGGGAGGTCGGTCTGAGCGGGGCGGAAGAGCCGGAGTCAGCTCTCGCCGTTCTCTACGCGCAATCGGGAGAGGCGATGCTGGAGCGCCTCCGTGGGGACTTCGTCATAGTCGTGTGGGAGGCGGAAAGAAACGTTGGCTTTCTGGCCCTCGACCAGATCGGCGTGCGATGCCTCTGCTTCCACTCCGCGAGCGGGCGCCTCGTGTTCGGATCCGAGGTCCGCGAGGTGGCAACGGCCCTGGCCAGTCGACCCCCGCCTAATGCTGACCTCATCCCCTACTGGCTGAACGCCAGCCGCCTTCCCGTGGACAAGACGCTGCACCAGAACGTGCGGCGCCTGCAAAGCGGCCACTTGCTCCGCTTGGTCCCGGGCTGGCCCACCCGGCGCTACTGGGACCCCCACTATGTGCCCCAACGACAGGTTCCTCGGGAAGAGGTGGTGCACGAGATCCGAGAAGGTGTGGTGGAGGCCGTCCGCCGGCGGCTGCGGCAGCACGAGCCAGCGGCGATCACGTTGAGCGGTGGGCTGGATTCGTCGAGCATCGCAGCCGTGGCCACCCAGCTCGTGGAACCCGCGCTCCGCCCCGTGGGCGCGTACTCCGGCACCTTTCCTGGTCATCCTTCCGCCGACGAGTCCTCGCTCATCGCCGAGGCGGCGCGTCATTACCACCTGCCCAGCACCCGGATGGTGGTTCACGGCGGGAGCCCGATTAGGGGCGCAGCGGAATACCTCCGGACCTGGGCCGTGCCTCCTGGCTCGGCCAACATCTTTTGGTGGTTTCCTCTGGGACGGCGGGCCCTGGACGACGGAGTCAGGGTCTTCCTGGACGGGGAGGACGGCGACCACTTGTTCGGGGTCTCGTTCTTCCTCCTGGCCGATCTGATGCGAGACGGACGGCTAGTGGCGGCGGCGCGCCAGGCCTCCCAGATCCCCTCCAACGGGCCCGCCGGGCCTCGATTCATCCTGAGGATGCTTCTCAACTCCGGGATCAAGGCGGCCCTGCCTGCGAGCGCCATCCGCACGGTGCGGGCGGCGCGCAAGCTGGATCGCTACGTGCCGTCCTGGTTCACGGAGCGAAGCGGACGGGCCTTCCTCGAGCACGACAATGATGCCTATTCCTTCCGGCGCAAGGAGGTCCCTCGCTGGTGGAGCTACATGCTGGAGTCGCTGACCAGGAGTGCGATCACGGCCATTCTGTTCGACCACAGCCGGCGCCGGTCGAGTCTGGTGGGCCTCGAACAACGCCACCCCTTCGCTGACGTCGATCTCATCGAGCGGGTGCTGCGCTTTCCTCCGGAGTACGCCTTCGACCGTCGCTACAGCCGGCCTCTTCTACGAGAGGCCATGCATGGCCTCGTGCCTGACGCCGTGCGGCTGCGGCCCTCCAAGAGCTTCTTCGACGCCGTCCAGGTGCGGGGACTGCAGGCGGATCTTCCCGTCATTCGCAGCTTGCTGTTGGACCAGACCGCCCGACTGCGTGAGTACGTGGACGTCACTGTGGTCGAGCGCGAGCTGCTCGACAAGGTCCCGGGGCCAGGAGCGCAACCCGACCCCCGTTGGAACATCCACGTCTGGCGCCTGGCCACCATGGAGTGCTGGCTCCGGGCCGAGGAGGACCCTTCCTTCGCAGAGCATCTCATCGGCAGCGGCGAACTGGCCGAGGACAACTACGAGTTCGCCGTGACGCCAGGCCCGAGTAGGGCCCCGCTACCGTGACAACGAACGTTCCGGTCCCGGCGGACTTCCAAGAGAGCCTCATAGGGCCCAAAGAAAAGCCAAGGCGACGCCCTTTCGTGCTGCGTCCTTCTCAACACGAAGCAACGTCGCCTTGACCAATAATCGTTTAGAGGCTCAGCCCCTCGAGGGCGTGGCCCTCCTGTCAGATGTCGCGTGCGCTACTGCTTGATGACGCCGACGTCGCTGCTCTTGATAACCCCGTCGTCAGCGGTGCCAACCACGATTACAGCGGTGAGATCCCTCAGGTCGCCATAGTCCCGAATGACCGGACGCTCATAAACCTTTTCCACTTTCCCTCCCTGGACATTCCCTCTTCGGGTGACGGTGCTCACCGCCGCCACGGACCGTAACACCACGGGCGCCGGCCGTCAATGAAAAAGATCACCCCAGCTTTAACGGGAAGTCTAGTCTCTGACGCCTTGTCACGTGCCGGTCGAGTCCGAGGTCGTGCCATCATGAGCACTCCTATGGGGGACAGTGGGATGATCAGCGCCACCGATGCACCGCTGCCGGTTCAGCCCAGCCCTGGCAGTGCCCGGGCAGTGCAGGTCACGGCCTGGCTCCCCGCCTTCGTGCGCCGAGACTGGAAGGTGGCCCGCTCCTACCGGTTGCAGTTCGTCCTAGACCTCGCAGCAATCCCCTTGGCTCTTGGCCTGTTCTTCTACCTGGGCCGCCTCGTCGACGCCAGTCGCGTTCTCGACGGCGAGCTCCAACAGGGTTATTTCGCCTTCGGAGCCGTCGGCTTCGCGGTGTTGGGTATGGTTCAGACAGCTCTCATATCGTTCACGGGGAAGCTGCGCACCGAGCAGACCAGCGGAACTTTCGAAGTCCTGATGGCCTCTCCTGTGTCCCCCTCGGTGGTCGTGCTGGGGAGCGCATCGTTCGACGTCATCAAGGCAACGGTCATCGCCACCGTCACCTTGCTCGTTGCCGCCCTCTTCGGTGTTCGTTTCCACCTCGGGATGGGGTCGGTCGCCGGCCTGTTGGTTGGCGTTCCGGCATTGATCATGGCCTTCGCCGCCCTTGGGGTCCTGGTCGCCGCCTGCGCCACAGTGTTCAAGCAGGTTACGGCCCTCCTAGGGTTGATCACCTCGGCGTTGGGGCTTCTCTCGGGTGTGTTCTTCCCGATCAGCTACCTGCCGCAGCCGCTGCGAGCCATTGCCGAGGCGCTGCCCTTCACGTGGGGCGTCGACGTCTTGCGGACTGCTCTGTTGAAAGGCGAGCTGGCACGGTCACGCCTCGGTCTCCTGGCGGGGTTCGCCGTCGTCTCGCTGCCCCTCTCACTGTTCTTGTTCCGCCTTGCCGTGGACCATGCCCGCCGACGGGGGACGCTGACTCACTTCTGATCTGCCCGGGAGCCGTCTCCCGGCTGATTTCACCCGAACAGCGGCAACCTGGTGGAGCTGGCGCTCCATGAGGGCGAGCACGATGGTCATCCCGAGCGACGCCGTACCCGGCGGCCCCGCCCCAAACCCGGTCCGCTGTCAGCCACCTCTACACACACCCTCCCACTCCGTGCTGCAGACCTTGGGTACCTTCGTCCTTCGCCGGGCGGGCGTGGACACCATCGAGGGGCGAGCTCGGCAACGGCGGGTTCAGGGCATCATGGAGCCGTGCCCAGGTTCCCTCTTGGCCGCTATGGCGCTCAGGAGCACGAGCAGATCGCGGTGACGCGCGCTCAGGCACGAACCGACCCGACCTGCATCGAACCGTGAACGAGCTGGTCACCTGATCATCACCGGCGTCGAGTTGCGGCGGGTCCGTCTGCCCCTGGTGGCGCCGTTCCGCACCGGCGTGGGTGAGACGTGCGTACGCGATGCCCTCCTGGTGAAGGTCACCACGCCCGAGGGCGAGGGCTGGGGCGAGTGCACGGCCATGAGCGAGCCGACGTACACATCCGAGTACGTCGACGGTGCCCAGCACGTGATGCGCCACCATCTGGTGCCTCGCCTGTTGCGGTGGCCTGACCTCACGGCCGGGGGGGTCTCCCCCGCCCTGGCCCCGGTGAAGGGTCATCCCATGGCCAAGTGCGCGCTGGAGATGGCGGTTCTCGACACCGAGCTGCGCGTCACGGGCACATCGCTGGCGCGCCACCTCGGAGGCGTGCGCGATTACGTGGAAGCCGGTGTGGCGGTAGGGATGGCCGGCTCGATCCCCGAGCTCGTGGAGACCGTCGGTGGATACGTCGACGCCGGCTACTCGCGGGTCAAGCTGAAGGTCCAGCCCGGCTGGGATGTGGAGCCGGTGCGGGCCGTCCGGGAGCGCTTCCATGACGTGGCGCTGCTCGTCGACGCCAACGGGTCCTACCGCCCGGGCGACGAAGCCCACCTGGCCGAGCTCGACGCCTTCGACCTGACCATGATCGAGCAGCCCTTCTCTCCCGACGACCTCGGCGCCCATGCTCGTCTGGCCACTCAGCTCCGCACCCCGATATGCCTCGACGAGTCCATCACCTCGGCGACGGCGGCGGCCTTCGCCATCGCCTCGGGGGCGGCGGCCATCGTGAACATCAAGGCCGGTCGGGTTGGGGGGTACCTCGAGGCCTGCCGGGTGCACGACGTCTGCGTCGCAGCCGGCGTCCCCGTGTGGTGCGGGGGCATGCTCGAGACCGGCCTCGGCCGCGCCGCCAACGTAGCGCTGGCCAGCCTGCCGGGATTCACCCTTCCCGGAGACCTCTCGGCGTCGGACCGCTATTACGCCACCGACGTCACGCCGCCGTTCGTCCTCCACGACGGCCACCTCCGTGTACCCCACTCGCCGGGCCTCGGCGTCGACGTGCTTACCGAAGTGGTGGAGGAGTTCACCGCCACCGTGGAGCACGTGGGCGGAGGCTGAGCATCAGGTCGATCTGGCCCCCACGCCGGTGCGGAACTCGCGCCGGCGCAGCCGACCACTGGTCATCGCCGACAACGGTGGCGTGTCGAGGCCCGCCCCCTGGTGGATGCCGTCGAGAAGCTCGAGCAGAGCTTCCCCGGCGCCGAAGAGCGGCGCCCACCCCAGCTCCTGGCGAGCCCGACTCACGTCCATCAGGGGCACCGCCAGCGCCATGTCCACCCACCCCGGCGGCGTGGGCTGAGCCCGGAGGCGCCATGACAGCCAGGCCGCGCCGCGCAGCGCTGCAGCCGGGAGCGGCAGCCTCCGGGCCCCGAGCAGCTGAGCCAGCTGAAGAGGATCGAGGACCGGCTCGGCGGCGATGTTGAATGCGCCGCGTACGTCGCGTGTGAGCGCCAGTCGGTAGGCGTCGGCCACGTCCGCCGAGTGCACGACCTGGAAGCGCAGGCCGTCCACCTGGGGGATGACGGGTATGAACTTGGGCGTCAGCAGGGGGGTGGGCACCAAGGGGCCGAGGAAGATGCGGCGGACGCTGGAGCCGGCCTCGCGCTTGAAGATCAGACCCGGCCGCAGGCGAACCACCCGCACCTCGGGGAACTCTGTCTCGAAGCGGTCGAGCCGGCGCTCGACCTCGGCCTTGTGCCGGGCATAGAAGCTCGTCGCCACCCCGTCGGTGGGCCACTGCTCGTCCACGGCACGGTCCTTGGGCCCCGGTGAGTAGGCCCCCACCGAGGAGGCGTAGACCAACACCTTCACGCCCGCCTCGGCCGCGGCTCGAAAGACGCGCTCGCTTCCGATGACGTTGGTGCGGTGGACGGCGTCAAGGTCCCGGCTGGGCTGGATCAGCCACGCCAGGTGCACCACGGCATCGGCCCCCGTGAAGAGGGGGGCCAGGTCCGAGTCGACCACGTCGGCCACGGCCCACTCGGTCTTGGCCACCTCCAACCCGGGCAGCCGCCGAGCGAGGCCCACGACCGATTCCACACCAGGGTCGATGGACAGCGCCTGGACCAGGCTGGTTCCGACGTTGCCCGTTGCACCCGTGACGACGACTCGCACGGGGGTCCTAACGACGCGCTGACCGTGCGAGCGCCGGCCTCGTCACCCTGCTTGCCTGGACCTCAGCTGGAGCGCCGGAGGTGGGGGCCCACCGTTGTCATGTGGATGCACCCTCATTCATTGGGCTGGCCGGTGGTGAACCCGGGGCTGATGGGCTCGCTCGGGTCCTTGGCGTCCTTGATCGCCGACTCCCGATCCCCGCCCGTGCCCTGGCGGGGCATCCCCTGCTCGTCCTCGGTCAGCACGCTGGTCATCTCGTTGCCGGCCCCGTCGAATTGCGAGATCTCCGCGGGGCCGCCTTGGTCCTGGGACAAGGGGGCTTCGGAGCCCTCGCCGGCCGGGGTTCGGTCCTCGGGATGATCACTGGAACCGGTGTGCTCGGCGTCGGGCTGCATGCTCTGATCGGTCATCTCGTCTCCTTTGGCGCGTGCCACCTTCCTATACCCGTCGCCTCTGATCGACAACCCGGCCACAATGGTCCACATGGCCAACGTTCACTACTGCCCCTCGTGTGGGCTCGCCTTCAGGAACAAGACCGAGTTGGAGTACCACTGGGCCGAGGAACACGACCCAGCCCTCCACCCGCCCTCACCGCTCGAGGAAGAAGAGGGGGAGCCGGGTGAGCCCGGTGCCTGAGGACGAGATGCAGGCCGCTCTGGCATCGCTGCCCGGGTGGGCGCTGCAGGACGGGGCTCTGGTGAAGGAGTTCACGTTTCCGTCGTTCCTGGCCGCCGTCGGCTTCGTCAACACCCTCGCCGCCATCGCCGAGGCCGCCAACCATCATCCCGACCTCGACATCCGCTACGACAAGGTGCGGGTGGCGCTCGTCACCCACAGCGCCGGCGCCATCACCGACAAGGATCTGGACATGGCTCGTCGGGTCGAGCTCGAGGCGCCGAGCTGAGCCTTGGCTCGGTGGCTGCGCTGCCACCCTCCGAGGCCAGGCGGCGCTCCAGCTCTCGCCGGGAGTTGGCGGCCTTGGACAGCACGGTGCCTGCATAGGGCACGCCTCCACGCACCAGGCGATTCCATACCGCCAGCCAGGCGCACACCCCCCGCTCGCCGAGCCATGCCGGCGCCAGCAGCGAGCAGGTGGCCGGAAAGACGTGAGCCCCTCCCGCTCGCCGACGACCCACCTCGGCGATGGCCATGGCCAGAACCGCCGGAGCGGCCAGGGCTCTCGGCCGGCGCCGAGCCAACAGCACGACGACGCCGGGCACCACCGCCAGCTCGACAGCCATCCGGGCCGGCAGGGCGAAGTCGTCGTAGGCCTGACGGACCCGCTGCGACCAGAAGTGCCTCGCCGGCGGTGGCAACCGACGTACGTAGAAGTCCAGCGGGCTGACCACCCTCCCGCCCGCGGTCTCAATTGTGCGGATCAGCTCGAGGTTCTCGAACAGGCAGTCGCCGTCGTATCCGTCCACTTCCAGCAGCCGGGAGCGCCGCACGCCCAACGTGCCGGGGTAGTCGGCTCCGAAGGCCCGATTGACCAGGGTTCGGGCCGTGTCCCACCGGGCGTGCCAGGGAAGGGGCTCGAAGTAGTTCTGGGGCCTCACCAGGTCGGCGTGCTCGAGCAACCTCGCCATCCGCTCGAGCCCCGCCGTGTCGTAACGGACGTCGTCGTCGGCGATGACCACGCGTTCGTGGCTGGCAGCCCGGACGCCGGTGATCACCCCGTTGACCTTGCCGTAGCGCCCGGTCAAGTCGGCATCGACAGGCACATGGGTGACGAGGGAACCGAACCACCGGCGGTGAGCGGCGAAGACCTCAGGTCCCGAGCCGTCCACGACGATCGTGTCCACGCGATCCCCGAGCCATCCCAGGTAGCCGATCAGCTCGTGGTCGGGGTCGGCGCGCCAGCGACGGAGGGGCACGACGTAGGTGAGCTGTCCGCCGCTGATCTCGGCCTCCGTCAGATGAGCTGCGTCCCTGCGGTGGGAAGCGGAGCCCGGAGCGAGGTGCCGTCCGTGCTCCAGGCGTCGAGCAGGTGGTGAGCGAAGTGTTCCTCCACCAGCATCATGGCCCGGCCTCCGAACACGATGTCGGCCGCCAGCTCGGGCTCGGCCGCGGCCAACCCTCCGACCAGGGCCTTGAGGCCGACGACCTCGTGATGAGCATCGGCGTCCACGTGGACCTCGTAGAACCGCAGCCCCTCCGGGCCCATGCCCAGGCGCTGCGACGCCTCCAGGTAACGGCTCATCGGCGTCACCGACGTGGCCTCGAAGGCGGCGAGGTGCCCGACCAGGGCGCCCCGCCAGCGCCGGTGCAGGCCGAACAGCGAGATCACGTTGGTGGTGGCCAGCGTGGCGCCCGGCAACAGGTCCAGGTAGGCGCCGTACGAGTTGTCCAGGCCCAGTGCCGCCATGGCGCCGGCGAACAGCGTGGAATGCATGGCCGACTCCACGCCTCCCCCGTACTCGTCGAACTGGATCTCCAGCA
>JALZKD010000089.1 GCA_030859405.1 Actinomycetota bacterium
GGCTTCGTCGCGCTCGGCGTGGGTGCCGTAGACGTTGGGATGGGCCTCAGAGCCATAGCGAGCCGGCTCCAGGTCGCCTCCGCCGGCGAGGAGGAGCCCGGAGAACGGCGCCAGCGCCTCCTCCGGGGGAGCGGCGCTGGTGGGTGGCAACAGCACGGAGCGAGCCCCCGCCCGGCGCAGGGCGGCCACGTAGCGGTCGGGCAAGGCGTAGCCACCGGCCGTCCACCCGAGGACCCGGCCCGACGCCAGGTGGGGCGTGGGGATGACCACGAGCGGAGCCGGGGAAGCCACCGGCCCAAGGTAGTGCCAGAGGGTCAATGTACGGTTGGGCGGTGGGGATCTCCGTCTGCGCCTACCGGCCCGGGCACGGCACCGAAGAGGTCGCCGACCCCGACGAGATCTCCGAGCTGCGAGGACGCGACGACCGCCTGATCTGGGTGGACCTGCTGGACCCCAGCGACGCCGACCTGGCCCGCATCGCCGCCGAGTTCGAGCTGCACCACCTGGCCCTGGAGGATGCCAAGAAGCACGGGCAGAGACCCAAGCTCGAGCGCTACCCCACCCACGCCTTCGTCGTGGCCTATTCCGGGGCGCCGGCCGAGGTCGACGTGTTCGTCGGGCGCGACTGGCTGGTGACGGTTAGGGACCGCAGCGAGGCCGGCGACCCCTGGAGCCTCGACGGCGCCCGGGCCCGCTTCGAGCGCACCAGGCCTGAGAACGTCACGGTCGGCTTCCTTCTCTACGTCCTCCTCGACGAGCTGGTCGACGGTTACTTCGCCGTGGTCGACCAGGCCGAGGACCGCTTGGAGGTCCTCGAGGAGCGCCTCTTCTCCGACACCTCGCCGAGTGAGCGCGCCATGCAGCGTGACCTGTTCGCCCTGCGTCGCGAGCTCCTGGAGTTCCGCCGCCGGGTGGTCCCCCTGCGACAGGTCGTGATGGCCCTGTTGCATGGGGAGGTGTCGTGGCTCGACGACCCCACCCTCGTGCACCTTCAGGATGTGTACGACCACGTGCTGCGGGCCACGGAGCTCCTCGACGAGCAGCGCGAGCTCCTGGGCAACGTGGTGGAGGCCCAGCTGGCCCTGGCGTCCAACCACATGAACCGGGTCATGAAGACCATGACCAGCTGGGGCGCTCTCCTGCTCGGCGCCACGCTGATCGCCGGCATCTACGGGATGAACTTCGAGCACATGCCCGAGGTGGACTGGAGGTTCGGCTATCCCTTCGCCCTCGGCATCATGGCCGTCAGCACCATCCTCGGCTACCGCGCCTTCAAGCGCCGCGACTGGCTCTGACCGCCCCTACGGGCGATGGCGCACGTCGAGCGCCTCGCTGACCCGCTCCAAGCTTCGGTCGAGGTCGGCGTTGGTGGCCACGTCGGCCAGGGCCAGGCGGATCGAGGCCAGCTCCCGGGCCAGGAACTCGGTGTCGGCCTGGGTGCGCGCCGCCTGGGCCCGGTCGCGCTCGGCCTGCTCGCGGTCGCGCGACTCTTGGCGGTTCTGGGCCAGGAGGATGAGCGGCGCGGCATAGGCGGCCTGGGTCGAGAAGGCCAGGTTCAACAGGATGAACGGGTAGGGGTCCCAGCGCAGGCTGGCGGCCGAGACGTTGACGATGATCCACACCGCAACCAGCACCGTCTGCACCACCAGGAAGCGGGCCGTGCCGAAGGTGCGGGCGATGGACTCGGAGAAGCGGCCGAAGGCCTCGGGGTCGTAGTGGATGCCGACCCGGATGCCCCGCCGGGGCGTGGAGAGATCCTGGGGCCGCCTCATCGCTGGCGCCAATCCTCGGGCAGGACGCGGTCCAACACGTCGTCCACGGTGACGGCGCCCACCAGGCGCCCGGCATCGTCACACACCGGCAGGGCGATGGCGTCGTAGGCGGCCAGGCGACGGGCCACCACCACGTCGCTGAGGTCGGGCGCCACCGCCACCGGATCGCCCTCCACGCAATCGCCGACGGAACTGCCCGGGGGCTCGCGCAGCAGGCGCTGGAAGCTCACCCATCCGAGATAGCGGCCGGTGGGCGTCTGGGTGGGGGGCTCGACCACGAACACCTGGGCGGCCAGGGCCATGGGCACCTCCGGCTGGCGGGTGCGGGCCAGCACCTCGGCCACCGTGGTACCGGGCGTGACCACCATGGGCTCGGGGGTCATGAGGCCCCCGGCGGTGTCGCCCTCGTACCTGAGGAGCCGCCGCAGAGGATCGGCCTCCTCCGCCTCCATCTCCTCGAGCAGCTCGTTGCGCTCGGCGAGGGGCAGCTCGGCCAGGAGGTCGACGGCGTCGTCGGGGTCCATCTCCTCGAGCACGTCCGCCGCCCGCTCGATGTCGAGGCTCTCGATGAGGCGCACCTGCTCGTCCTCGGGCAGCTCCTCGAGAAGATCGGCCAGACGCTCGTCCTCCATGGCCTCGGCCAGCACCCGGCGTCGCTCCAGGGGCAGGGCGATGATGGCCTTGGCCAGGTCGGCAGGGTGCAGCTCGCGCAGCGCCGCCACCTGGCGTCCGGTGGGCCCGGTGTCGAAGAGGGTGGCGACCTCGGTCCAGGGCACGTCTCGGCTGGACCGCCGGCGACGGAGAAGGCCGGTCGGGCCCAGCGAGACCATGGCCACCTGCCAGCCGGCCGGCTCGGTGGTGGCCTCCAGGACGACGTCGTTCACCACCTGGCCGCCGACCTGGCGGTTGAGGATCGACCCCCGGCCGAGAAGCTCGCCGGAGCGTTGCTCGAAGCGGCGCAGGTCCACCGTGCCCGTACGCATGTGGGCACCCGACGAGTCGACCTCGCCGATCCGGCTGGCGCTGACGAAGATCTGGCGCCGCTGGACGTTGGCCACGAAGCCGAGGACCCGGGGCGCCTGGCTCGGGCCGCGGGGGGCGAGGACCACGTCATCGAGGCTTCCGATGGACACGCCGTCGGCGCCCACGAGCGGAAGGCGCAGGAGACGGGAGAGGTAGATCGGCGGCCCGGCCATGCCCGGAACTCTAAGGGAGCGCCACCAGACCTAGTGGCGAGAATTCGAGCCTCACCCCGGCTTGAACGCCGGGCGCCCGTCGCCGTCGGTGCTCACCGGCGATGTGTCACGGCAGGTGCGCTCCCCCAGCTGGCGAGCCAAGGCGTTGAACTGGTCGCGGTCCCAGGCTTGGCTGGAAGCCACGATCCTTCCTCCATCGACCAGGACGAGGGTGGGGACGGTGGAAACGCCATAGGACTCGGAGACGGCGTAGCGCCCGGTGGAGTCGTCGAGGACGACGCCGGCGAAGCCCTTGTCCTCGAGCCACGGGACGGTCTGGGCAAGGGAGTCCTGGGTCACGGCCACGACCGGTACGGCGTCGCCGTAGCGCCGTTCGAGCTCGGCGTACAGGGGGAACGCCAGCTGGCACGTGGGGCAGCCGATCTTGAAGAAGGCGAGGAGGGCGGGGCCGTCGCCGGCGATGTCGGTGAGGGAGCGCCGCCCGTCCCCGGAGGACGGCAGGTCGAACGCCGGAGCGTCGGCGCCCTGGGGCAGAGGCACGAGATGAGGCTACCGTCGGCCAGTGCCGGTCCCATCCACTCGTCTTGGGCCGTCGGGTCTGGCCGCCGGAGCCGTGGCCGGCCTGGTGAGCGGCGCCCCGTCCACCACTACCGCCCTGCTCACCGGTCGGGACCCTCTGGAGGCGGTGCGGGCCGCGGGCAGCCTCGTGGGCTCACCCACGCTCGGCGCCGGAGCCGTCGTGCACGTCGCCCTTTCCCTGGCATGGGGCGTGGCCCTGGCCGCCGTGCTCCCCCGCCGCCGGTCGCTGCTCTGGGGCGCCGGGGCCGGCGCGGCCATCGCCGCCCTGGATCTCGGCGTGGTGGGCCGGCGCTTTCCCCCCATCCGGGACCTGCCCAAGTTGCCGCAGATCGCCGACCACGTGGCCTACGGCGCCGTGGTGGGTGCCGTGCTCAGCGACTGTCGAAGCCGCTGAGCCCCTCGGGTTCCTCTTCGGAGACCTCCACGCCCGTCACCTCTGAGCGCGACGAGCCCCGCCGGCACCAGTCGACCACCCGCTCGACGGCGGAGCTGTCGCCCTCGAGGACGACTTCGACTCGACCGTCGGAGCGGTTGCGGGCCGAGCCGGCCACGCCCGCCCTCTCGGCCTCCTTCCGGCACTCGTCGCGGAAGAACACGCCCTGCACGTCCCCTTCCACCAACACCCGACGACGAACGACGCTCAACCCTCACCTCCGGCTCTGGTCCTTCCACTGCCTACAGTCTCGGCCGTGACCGGCGCCAGCAAGACCATGCGAGCCGCCGCCCTGGTCCTCGCCGCGTGCCTGCTGGCCGGCGCCTGTGGCGGGGGCGGCGGCGGTGGCAGTGGCGGTGGCGGCGATGGCGGCGGGGAGCGGAGCGTGCTGCAGCCGGGTGAGCGCAAGCCCACCGGCATGCGGGTGACCAGCTCCGCCTTCGCAGCCGACCAAGCCGTGCCCGAGCGCTTCTCGTGCGAGGGAGACAACGTTCCGCCGCCCCTGCGTTGGGAGGGCACCCCCAGAGGGACCACCGAGCTGGCGGTGGTGGTGGAGGACCCCGACGCCCCGAACGGGACGTTCGTGCACTGGGTCGTGGTGGGCATCGACCCGGGCACCACGAGCATGGAGCCCGAGACGCCACCGCCCGGAGCGGAGGTCCTCCCGGGCAGCTCCGACAACGCCACCTACGTCGGGCCCTGCCCGCCCGACGGGAGCGGGACCCATCGCTACTTCTTCGAGGTCTACGCCCTTCCCCGCCGCCCCGAGCTGCCGGAGGGGGCTGCGCCCTTGGAGAAGGTGCGAACCATCCGTGAAGCGGCGTCCGCCGGGGGCTGGCTCGTCGGCACCTTCACGCGCTGAGCGTACGGCGAGGCGCCGGCGATCCATCAGCGGCCCCGCGCCTCGACCAGGGAACGGACTGGCGCCAGGTCGAAGGGATGGCCCCGTCCGAGGATGAGGTGGTGGGCCCCCACCGCCAGGTAGTCGTCGACCTTGTCCACGTCGCCGGCGTTGTTCAGGGTGACGGTGCGCTCGATCTCACCCGGGTCCCTACCCACCTCGGCGCAGCGCTCCTCGAGCACCCGGCTCTTGGCGGCAAAGTGCTCGGGAGGGCCGAAGGTGTTCCACAGCCGGGCGTGCTGGGCCACCAGACGCAGGGTGACCTTCTCCCCTCCGCCACCGATGAGGATCGGGAGCTCACCGAGGGGCGGGGGGTTCAAGCTGGCCAGGCGGTCCTCGATCCGGGGCAGCGCAGCCTCGAGGTCCCGCAGACGGCTGGAGGCGGTGCCGAACTTATAGCCGTACTCCTCGTAGTCCCGCTCGAACCAACCGGAACCGATGCCGAGGATCACCCGCCCACCACTCAGATGGTCGACGGTGCGGGCCATGTCGGCCAGCAGCTCGGGGTTGCGGTAGCTGTTGCACGTGACCAGGATCCCGATGTCGGCCCGCTCCGTGTCGACGGCCATGGCCGCCAGCAGCGACCAGCCCTCGAAGTGGGCGCCGTCGGAGTCCCCGTAGAGCGGGAAGAAGTGGTCCCAGGTCCAGATGCTGTCCACCCCGAGGTCGTCCGCCTGTCGCCAAGCCGTCCGCAGGTCCTCGATGGAGGTGTGCTGCGGATGGAGCTGCACGCCGACCTTGAATCGAGCCATGGCTGTCGACCCTACGTGGCCTCCCGACTCCACACCCAGGCTGCGTCGGTTCCGGCCCACGTCGGACCCTTCAACGGACTCCAGCACGTCGGTGATGACCAAGGGGGCTGGTGCCCCCGCGTCATCGCCGTCTCCAGGCCGAGACGCAGGCAAGGATGATCAGAGCAATCACGACCGGTGTGCCGAACAGGACGGTGAGCCCGGCGCCGATGTTGGCCCCGATCACGCCCGCAGTCATGACCCGCCAGCCGAGACCAGCGATGGCCCCGGCCACAACCAGAGGGACCAGCACGGAAAGCCAGCCGGGCCGTGGCGGCTCCCGACGCCAGGCCCACACCAACGCCGCTGTCGAGGCGACCACCGCCACCAGCGAGAACGCCCCTAGGGCGTGCTCCATGGCGGGAGGGATGTCCGGAGGTCGGATGGCGTAATCGGGACGAGGGTCGTCGGTCGTTGAGAGGTCGCCGATGACCCATGCCACCGCGACGGGGAAGGCCACGACCAGCACGACCGCGCCGAGGTTCCGCACTGACGAGGGCTTGGCCACGTCGCCATCATGCTCTTGGATTTGAGGATCTTCGGGTTCAGCGGGGCGTAGTGGGCGGCGTCCGCGTCATGGCTCAGTGGCCTAGTCCCCGGCCTGGGCCACGAGGACCTCGGCCGCCCTCAGCACCTGCTCCGCCGTGGCTACGAGAGCCTCTGCCCCGGGGCCGGTGAGGTTCCTCGTCGTCTGATGCCGACCGCCGACTAAGGGACGCTCTTGTGGCGGCACCTGCAGCCGCTCCGCCCGTAACTGGCGGTGGTTGGCCTACCTGAAGTCCCGGGATTTGGTGGTCATGGCCAGGTCGAGGGCCGTAATGCGCTCGGCCACCACGTTGACCACGCCCTCGGCCCGCTCCAGTCGGCCCCTGATGAGCAGGGCCGGAGCGGAGCGGGCCACACGGCGGTGGCGGGCCCACACGCCTTTGGAGCAGATCACGTTGACCAGGCCGGTCTCGTCCTCCAGGTTGAGGAAGGTGGTGCCCTCGGCCGTAGCCGGGCGCTGGCGGTGGGTGACCACCCCGCCGATCAGGACCCGGGAACCGGGCTCGGCGCCGGCCAGCGCCGCCGCCGTCACCACGCCCATCTCGTCGAGGCGGGGACGAGCGAACTCTGTGGGCGACGAGGTGGGCGACAGGCCGGTGGCCCAGAAGTCGGCCGCCGCCTCCTCCACCGGGGACATACCCGGGAGCCTCGGGGCATGGGTGCCCGTCACCACGCCGGCCAGACGCTCGGGCCCTGACTGGCTGACGGCGCCGGCGGCCCACAGCGCCTCTCGCCGATCGAGGCCGAAGCAGGCGAAGGCGCCGGCCGTGGCCAGCGCCTCCACCTGGGCCTGGGTGAGGTGGCACCGGCGCACCGCGTCCTCCATGTCGACGTAGGGCCGACCCTGAGCGATGCCCTCGGCCACGGCGTCGCCGATGGTGCGCACGTACTCGAGCCCGAGGCGAACGGCCACGGCCTCCGTTCCCGCTGTTCTGTCGCTGGAGGAGCGGGGTTCGAGGGTGGCCTTGGCCTCACTGGCGTTGAGGTCGGGTCCTCGCACCACCACGCCGTGGCGGCGGGCGTCGGCCACAAGCGTGTGCGGGGACCAGAAGCCCATGGGCTGGGCGTTGAGCAGGGCGGCGCAGAAGGCGGCCGGGTAGTGGTGCTTGAGCCAGGCGCTGGCGTACACCAGGTAGGCGAAGCTCACCGAGTGGCTC
>JALZKD010000209.1:0-308 GCA_030859405.1 Actinomycetota bacterium
GCTCAGAGGCGCTTTCCAACACCGACCGGCATCGATGAACACCCCTGGAATCGGAGTTCAAGTCCCCCCTCGCCCACTTCGCGGAAGCACCCATCCGGGCACCAGCCCTGACCAAACCCGTCCGTGCGGCTCTCCGCCTCTCAGGCGGCCGGCTGGCGGACGTAGCGGCGGGCGACGTCGATCCCGACGACCTCGGGCGCACCGACGGTTCGGGGCCGAGCACCTGTCGACCTGCTCGATCGACCCCAAGGGCGGGTTTGCGACGGCGATCCATTGCATGAGTGTCCTCCTTTGTCGTGCGGCCGGGT
>JALZKD010000209.1:318-2446 GCA_030859405.1 Actinomycetota bacterium
GGTGGGCCGCACGAACGCAACGGGTTGCCGCCGGTGACGTCGAGCACGACGCTGGCGTCGGCGGCGGAATCATCCAAGATGGTTTTGGACAGCTGCTGGCGCACCTCGGAGAGGTCGAAGCCCCGCACGTCGAGGCGCTCGGCTGCCGGTGACCGCAGGAGGTCGGGGAGCACTGGTGGGAGGGCGCTCGCCGGTACGACGTCGCGGAAGGGTGGCCAAGACGAGCAATCGGGGCCCGGGGATCTGGTCCCCCAGGTGGCGGAGGACGAGGAGCGACGGCTCGTCGCCCCAATGGATGTCGTCGAGGATCACGACCAGGCCGCTCCTGTCGGCGGCGGCGCGCAGCGGCGGCGAGCCACGCCCGCAAGGCGTCGAGCTCTGGCGCCGCCCGACGATGCCCTCGTCCGTGACCTCCACCGGGCCTGGCGTCGGCGTGGTCATGCCACCAAGCATCTCCCCTCAGCGCCGATCGGGGAAGTGGCTTGGCCCAACCCAAGCGGCCGCGTTCAGCAATGACGACGAGGGACAGTTCGGCCCGGCGCGTTCTCCGGTAGAGTGTCGGAGCCGGCGGTGCCACCGAGGTGCCGCCGTGGTCGAGTGCGATGCGTCCCTTTGGGCGCAGGTTCCCGCTTTGAGCGTGTGGCCGCAGCATCAACGGCCCCACCCAAACTGCAAAGGAACTTCCACTTGTCAACCACCCTCCACGCTGGAGGACGGCCGCGCCGCAACCGGCCCAGCCGTCGTCCCGCCGGTCTGGCCCCGCAGCCCGCTCCCCACCCTGATGTCGCCGATGTCGTCACCGCCCCGGCGGCCGTGTCCTTCGCCGAGCTGGGCGTTCCCGAGGCCGTCATCGCCGCCTTGGGCCGCCACGGCGTCACCACGCCATTTCCGATCCAGGCCGCCACCCTGCGCAGCTCACTGGCCAGGCGCGACGTGTTGGGGCGGGGCCGCACCGGCAGCGGCAAGACGGTCGCCTTCGCGGTGCCGGCCGTGGCTGCGCTGGCGGAGTCGGGGCGGAGCCGTCAGCAGCGCCGGCCCCGCTCGCTCATCGTGGTCCCCACCCGCGAGCTGGCTGCTCAAGTGGCGGCAGTGGTGGCTCCCCTCGCCCAGGCCATGGGCCTGCGCATCACCACCGTCTACGGCGGCGTGGCCCAGGGGCCTCAGGTGTCGGCCCTCCGCCAGGGCATCGACATCCTGGTGGCCTGCCCAGGGCGCCTCGAGGACCTGATCGGCCAGGGACACTGCCGCCTCGACGCCGTGGAGGTAACCGTCCTCGACGAGGCTGACCATCTGGCCGACCTGGGGTTCGTGCCGGCGGTGAAGCGGCTGCTCGACCAAACTCCGGCCGGTGGGCAGCGCCTGCTGTTCTCGGCCACCCTCGACCGCGGCGTGGACGACCTGGTGCGCCGTTACCTCCACGATCCCGTCACCCACTCGGTGGACACCGTCGACGCCTCGCCGCCCATGCTCGAGCACCACACCTTCACCGTCGAACCCGACCACAAGGCCGCCGTGGTCCGGGAGCTGGCCTCGGGGATCGGGCGCAGCCTGCTGTTCACCCGCACCAAGCACGCCGCTCGCAAGCTGGCCAGGCAGTTGGTCGTGCAGGGCATACCTGCGGTCGACCTCCACGGGAACCTGTCGCAGCCCCAGAGGGCCCGTAACCTGGCCGCCTTCGCTGACGGGTCGGCCCGGGTGCTGGTGGCCACCGACATCGCTGCCCGCGGCATCCACGTGGACGACATCGCCCTGGTCGTGCACGTCGACCCCCCGGCCGAGGCGAAGGCCTACCTGCACCGCTCCGGACGCACCGCTCGGGCCGGCGCCGCCGGCGTGGTGGTCACGGTGATGACGCCCGCTCAGGTGGGCGATGTGCGGTCCCTGGTGCGCCAGGCCGGCATCAGCCCCACTGTGGCCCGGGTGGGACCCGGCGACCCCCGGACGGCTGCCCTCACCGGTCCCGCCGCCGACCTCTCCTTCCTCGCCCCGCCGCAGCCCGCCCGGCGTGGCCCCAAGCCGTCGGGTTCAGCCCCCGGCAGGGGTCGCTCCGATCGGCGCCCCCGCGCCGCCGCTTCAGTGCCGCAGGCCCGCCGTTCCGGCGCTTCGGCACGGGCCTCCGGCCCGGGGA
>JALZKD010000210.1 GCA_030859405.1 Actinomycetota bacterium
GCCATCCGCATCGGCAACCCGGCTTCGTGGTACGGCGCCACCGCTGCCGCCAGCGAGTCGGGAGGGACGATCGCCGCCGTCACCGACGAGGAGATCCTGGAGGCCTACCGCTTCCTCGCGGCCGTGGAGTCCGTGTTCTGCGAGCCGGCATCGGCGGCTTCGGTGGCCGGGCTGCTCAAGACCGGGGTGCCGCGGGGCTCGAAGGTGGTGTGCGTCCTCACCGGGCACGGGCTCAAGGACCCCGACGTGGCCGTGGGCCAGATCCCCGTTCCCACCACCGTGGACCCCGACGACGACGCCATCCGGGCCGAGCTCGGCCTGTAGCTGACCGCCCGTCCCTCAGGGAATCAGGAGTACCGGGTGACGAAGCCCCGCCGGCGGAAGGTGCGCAGCATGTGAAGGAGGAACCCGACCGTGGCCGGGACGAGTACGGCCAGACCGGCCACGGACAAGCCGATCCGGCGCCAGGGAAGGGGTTCACCGTCCACGAGCGCCCGGGCCGCCTGGAACGCATGGGTGGACGGAAGGGCCTGGGAGAACGGCCTCAGGGGCCCAGGCACGGCCTCCAGCGGGTAGAAGGCGCCCGACAGGGCGATGACGATGAACAGCAGGCCCCAGGCGAGGATCTCGGCGCCGTTCCCGAAGCGCAGGCTGAGGGCGATCACCACCAGCGAGATGCACCAGCCGACCACCATGAGCACGGCCACGATGGGCACCAGCCCGAGTCCGGCGTCGGTGACGTCGAAGGCGTAGAGGGAGAAGGCGGCGAGGGCGACCATGGCCATGCTGACGGCCAAGCGGCCCAGACCCACGATCAGCACCCCGAGCAGGTACTCACCTTCCCGCAGGGGAGTCACCATGAGGTTCAACAAGTTCCGCGACCACGTTTCCTCCAGGAATCCCGTGGACACCGAGATGCTGGCTTGGTACAGCACGTGCATGAGGAGAATGCCCGAGAGCATGTACGCCGCTCCCGCCCGCGTGGCTCCGCCCTGCTGATCGACGAACCGCCCGATCGATCCCCAGATCACGGTGTCCACCACAGGCCAGACCAGGACGTCGAACCATCGGTGCGGTACTCGCTTCTGCACGTAGGCATGACGTCGGACGACGGCCCCTACCCGACCACGGTCCAGTCCGGGCATCACACCTCCTCCGACGCCAGGTGCAGGAAAACGTCCTCGAGACGGTCCCGACCGAAATGGGCGGCCACCGCCGCCGGCGACCCGTCGGCCACGATGCGACCAGCGGACATGAGGATCACCCGCCGGCAGATGCGCTCGACCTCGGACATGTTGTGGCTGGTGACGACGAGGGCGGCGCCGTCCTCGGCGCAGATCCGCTCCAAGCCGGCGCGGACCCGCTGCGCCACGTCGGGATCGAGGGAAGCGGTCGGCTCATCGAGCACCAGGAGCCGGGGGTGGTGCATCGTCGCCTTCACGATGCTGACGAGCGTGCGCTGACCGGACGAGAGCTCCATGCCCATGACGTCGGCCAGGTGGCTTACCCCGAACTGGTCGAGGCCCGACTCCACCGCCGAGGCCGCGTCGGCCACGCCATAGAGGCGGGCGAAGATGTCGAGCACCTCCCGGACTCGCAGTCGGTCAGGGAGGGGCAGGTAACCGGCGGCGAAGCCCACGGCCTGCATGGCCCGGCTCCGGCCTTGGGGGAGGCGGTGTCCGAGGACGTCGACCGTGCCCTCATCGGGGGTGACGGCTCCGAGGATCATGAGCAGCACGGTGGTCTTGCCTGCTCCGTTCGGCCCGAGCAGCGCCACTCTCTCTCCGCCGCCAATGGCCACGTCGGCCCCGCCCACGACGGTTCGTCCCCGATAGCTCTTGGCCAAGCCCCGAGCTTCCACGGCGGCTGTCACGCCACGACTGTTGCAGACCGGGAAAAGGCAGGAGACGCTCTAGCCGCTGCACTAGGGACCTATTTCCCCTCTTGGCCTGGGGGCGGTATCATTACCTCTGCATCGCTCGCCGACCCCGGCGCGAGCGCCTCTCTCCTGGAGAGGGGGACGGCCGGGAGATGGCCCAGGGTTTGGCCAGGGGAGGTCAGCAGAGACCTCGCCCATTCAACGCCGATTCTCCTGGCTCCGATCTCCCATCCGTCGTGGCGGTGAGCAGTACGTCGCCGAGGCCCCCAAGAGCAGCACTTTCCTGCGGCTAGCAGCAGCCGATCTCGAGACTTTGAACCACCGGCCCCAGGGTCGGAAGCAAGCGAGGTGCACCATGAGCGGAGAGCAGCAGCTCGAACGCTCTGTCCTGGAGAGCAAGGAGCGCGACGAGCTCCACGCCATCGCTCAGGCGCTGGGGCTCAAGCCGGCGTCGCGGACCAGCAAGGCCAACCTCGTCGGCCAGATCCTGCGGGCCACGGGAGTGGACGTGGGGACGAACGGCGAGCGGGGGACGCCCAAGTCGCCGGCGCCGGCGGAAAAGGCG
>JALZKD010000211.1 GCA_030859405.1 Actinomycetota bacterium
CCCCAAGCTTGTCCACAGGCGGGGATAACGACAACGGTGCCACCGCCGACAACAGTGTCACCATGGGCGGCGGCTGGTCGCCGGCGCCCTCCGGGGGCTCCATGACCGGCCCGAGAAGCGCCAGGCCGACCTTGCCGGCGGCGGCAGCAGCGGCCATGCGTCCGCCGCCGTGGGGCCAGGCCAGAGGGTTTGCACGGCAGCGACGATGGCGGCGACGATCCGAGCATCATGGGCGCCGGCCGAGGCGGGCCCTTCCCTAGAGGGGGACGTTCCCATGCTTCCTCGGCGGCCGCTCGGCCCGCTTGGACCGGAGCAGGGCCAGGCCTCGCACCAGCACGTCCCTGGTGTGGGCGGGGTCGATGACGTCGTCGACGTAACCCCGCTCGGCAGCGACGTAGGGATTGACGTGGGCCTCGGCGTACTCGCTCACCAGCTCCGCCTTGCGGGCGTCGTGGTCGACGGCCTCGGCCAGCTCCCGGCGGTGCAGGACCTCCACCACCGCTTGGGGCCTCATCACCGCCACCTCCGCCGACGGCCAGGCGTAGGCCAGGTCGGCCCCGATGGCCTTGGCGTTCATCACCACGTAGGCACCTCCATAGGCCTTGCGGGTGATGACCTGGATGCGGGGCACGGTGGCCTCGCAGAAGGCGTACAGGAGCTTGGCGCCGTGTCTGATGACACCACCGTGCTCCTGGTCGGTGCCGGGCAGGAAGCCGGGAACGTCGACCAGCGTCACCAGCGGCAGGCCGAAGGCGTCACACGTGCGCACGAAGCGCGCCGCCTTCTCCGAGGCGTCCACGTCGAGCACCCCGGCCAGGACCGCCGGCTGGTTGGCCACCACGCCGACGGGGTGGCCGTCCAAGCGGGCCAAGCCGCACACGATGTTGGGCGCCCAGTCGGCGAAGCACTCGAACAGCTCGCCCCCGTCCACCACGGCCACGATGACCGTCCGCACGTCATAGGGCTCGTTGGGGCCGGCTGGTAGGAGGCCGACCAGCCCGGCCGGATCGGCCGGGTCCTGGGACGGGTCCCCGGTCCACGTCACGGGCGGCGTTACGGAGGGGGGCTCGTCTCCGCTGCTGGACGGGAGGTAGGAGAGCAGGCGCCGTACGTCGTGCAGGCAGGCCTTCTCGTCGGCGCTCACGAAGGTGCACAGCCCCGATCGGGTGGAGTGGGTGGTGGCGCCGCCCAGCTCGTCCGGAGTGACGTCCTCGCCCGTAACCGCCCTCACCACGTCGGGTCCGGTGATGAACATGTGAGAGATGCCCTGCACCATGAAGATGAAGTCGGTCATGGCCGGGCTGTAGACGGCCCCGCCGGCGCAGGGGCCGAGGATGACGCTTATCTGGGGGATGACGCCCGAGGCGGCGACGTTGCGGCGGAAGATCTTGCCGTACATGTCGAGCGACACCACACCCTCCTGGATGCGGGCGCCGGCGCCGTCGTTGATGCCGATCACGGGAACGCCGGCGGCCACCGCCAGGTCCATCACCTTGTGCACCTTCTCGGCGAAGACCTCACCCAGGGAGCCGCCGTAGACGGTGAAGTCCTGGCTGAAGACGCACACGCAGCGGCCGTCGATGGTGCCGAAGCCGGTGACCACACCGTCGGTGTAGGGCCGGTGGTCGTCGAGGCCCATCCCCTGTGACCGGTGGCGGGCCAGCATGTCCAGCTCCTGGAAGGACCCGTCGTCGAGGAGGACGTCTATGCGTTCCCGGGCCGTCATCTTGCCCCTGGCGTGCTGGCGCTCGACGGCCCGCTCCGGCCCGGCGTGGAGGGCCTGGTGCCTCCGCCTGGCCAGCCCCTCGAGATGGGGGGTCATGGGGTGATCGGGCACCCGACGGAGGCTAGTGCAGCCCTAGGTTGCTCCCCTGGGGAGCGCCCCGGCCACTGAGACCCTCCCGAGCCGGTGGGCCCTATGGTCGGGCCGTGCTCGAACGGTCGACGCAGCCGATGGAGCCGCCGCCCACGACGTGGGACTTCCCGGACCCGAGGACGGCCGGCGACGACCTCGTCGCCGTGGGCGCCGACCTCGCCCCGGGGACCATCCTGGCCGCTTACCGGTCGGGGTTGTTCCCAATGCCGCTGAACGGCACCGCGGTGGGTGGCAACCACACCGTCGGAGTTCCGGCGTGGTGGTCCCCCGATCCCCGAGCCATCCTGCCCCTGGACGGGCTTCGGGTGAGCCGCTCGCTGCGCAGGTCCTGCCGGCGCTTCCAGGTCCGCGTGGACACCGCATTCGAGGAGGTCATCGACGCCTGCGCCGACCCGCACCGCACGCAGGGTTGGATCTCCCCGGACGTGCGGGGGGCCTATGTGGAGCTGCACCGCCTGGGGTGGACTCACAGCGTGGAGTCCTGGTCCGTGGAAGACGGGGCCCTGGCCGGCGGTCTCTACGGCGTGGCCATCGGTGGGTTCTTCGCC
The DNA here is from genome assembly GCA_030859405.1 of Actinomycetota bacterium. Classification (GTDB taxonomy): domain Bacteria; phylum Actinomycetota; class Acidimicrobiia; order Acidimicrobiales; genus YB1-3. Next base: position 2,425 of record JALZKD010000211.1, read on the forward strand.
GGCGAGTCGATGT
>JALZKD010000212.1 GCA_030859405.1 Actinomycetota bacterium
GGCGCCCGCCGACCGCCACCGTCGGAGCCGTTCGTCGGCGCCAAGCAAAAGGTCGTCGTCCCACTCCCACGCCAGGCGATAGTGATGGGCGATGACGGCCAGGCGCACGACGGCCGGCTCCCACTCCTTGAGCAGGTGGTCGATCACAACCAGGTTCCCCAGCGACTTGGACATCTTCTGGCCCCCGAGTCGCACCATGCCCACGTGCAACCAGTGGCGCACGAAGGGTTGTCCGGTGGCTGCCTCGGACTGCGCCGCCTCGCACTCGTGATGGGGGTAGATGAGGTCGCTGCCTCCTCCGTGCAGGTCGATGGTGGTACCGAGCTCGCGCAATGCCAGCGCGGAGCACTCGATGTGCCACCCGGGGCGTCCCGGCCCCCAGCGCGAGTCCCATGACGGCTCGTCGGGCGCCGAGGGTTGCCAGAGCACGAAGTCGAGCGGATCGATCTTGTTCGGATCGTCAGGGTTGCCACCTCGCACCCGAGCCAGCTCCAGCATCTCGGCGCGGGAGTAGTGGCTCACCTCACCGAAGCGGGGGAAGGAGCTCACCCTGAAGTACACGCCGCCCCCCGCCTGGTAGGCGTGACCGGCGTCGAGAACCATGCCGATGAACCCCAGGATGTCCGAGATGGCCGACGTGGCCCTGGGCTCGTGGAACGCAGGGAGCAGGCCCAGGGCCTCCATGTTGGCGTCGAAGCGGGCCAGTTGCTCGGCGGCCAGATCCAGGTAGTGGATGCCCAGCTGGCGGGCCCGGCGGAGGATGTCGTCGTCGACATCGGTGATGTTGCGCACGCAGCGGGTCTCGTGGCCGAGGTCGCGCAGGCGCCGCTGGAGCAGGTCGTAGGTCAGGTACGTGGCGGCATGACCGAGGTGCGGCCCGTCGTCGGGTGTGATGCCGCAGGTGTACATGGTGACCACGGGACCTGGCTCGAACGGCACCACCTTCCGCTGGGCGGTGTGGTAAAGCCTCACGGGCTCACCTCAGAGGTCGATGCCGGTGAAGCGCACCGCGGTCTTGGTGTGGTACCGGGTGTTGAGCTGGAGGAGGACGGCGGTGATGGCTTCGATGGGTGCCGCGTTCGACAGGGAGCCGGCGTTCAAGGGCCGCAGGCGGGGTATGAGGTCGACCAGCTCGGCTGTCACCTCGTAGGCGGACGGATGGTCCGAGCAGATGAGAACGTCACTCTCCACCGGCGTGTCCAGGTCCGCCAGCGACCGGGCCGGCAGGTGGTGGAGGGCGGCCGCCACCAAGGCACCGGGGACGGCGCTCTGGACATGGGCGGCCACCGAGCCCCTTGGGGGCACGAGCGGCTCGAACTCGTGGCCCATGCGAGTGATGGCGTTGGCCATGGAGACGACAACCTTGGCGTCGAGCTGCTTGGCCACCGAGGCGGCCGTGGACGCTGACGCCTCCCAGGGCGTGGCCACCACCACGATGTCCGCTTGGGCCGCGGCCGCGTTGTCCCCGGGCGCCACGGGCAGCTGGCGAGCGGGCCAGCGTTCCTGGATGGACCGGCATGCCTCCTCGGCCCGCTCGTGCGATCGGGAGCCGATCACCACGTCCACTCCAACCGACGCCAGGCGAGCGGCGAGGCCCTTCCCCGCCGGTCCCGTGCCCCCGAGGACACCCACGTTCAGCTGCACGCTCTCACCTCCACCTGCGACGTCCGCTCGGGCGCCTGCACGTTGCGCTGCGCGGCGAGGCTATTCGCCGAGCTCGAGCGCCCGCCCACCAGGACCGCTGCTCAGCTCTCTCCGCCCAGGTCGCGAGCCATGGCCATGCCCAACGACCTGGTGGCCCGACGGTTGACCTCGGCGCCGGCAAGCGCTCCGGCCAGCAGGGGCGCAAGGCTGGTGAGGTTGCGACCCAAGCGTCCGGCCAGTCGCCGCCGCACGAGCCGGATGGCCTCGCTACGGGCCCTGCGCCCGAGGGCATCGGCCACACCTCCGGGGCGGACGAGCATGGCGGGTGTCACACCCCGCCGCTCGGCCCACGCCCGTACCAGGGCCAGGCTGCGCTCGGTGGGCGAGGTCGGCACCGGGCGCCCGTAGACCTCGTGCAGCTCAGCCACCATCTTGAGCTCGATGACCGCCGTCGCCACCGTCTCGGCCACCAGCTCCATGGGGATGGCGAACCACGCCGGCGGGGCGAGCTCTTGAGCCCCCACCAGCACGCCAGCCGTCGCCCCGACCGCCGCTGATGACCGGCTGGCGGCGCGGATGACCTCCGCGGCCAGCTCCGGCCCCTGCTTGGCGAACTGGGCCTCGAGGCTGGCCCGGTCCCGGACGGGGATCCGGGGGGCGTTGTCCACCAGCCACTCGGCAAGCCACCGTCCGCTGGCAACGGCTGCACCTCCGGCCGCCCGGGCCGAGTCCGTGAGGGCGCTGGCCAGGCCGGCCAGGGCCCGGGCACCAGCCTCCCCGGTCAGAG
>JALZKD010000090.1 GCA_030859405.1 Actinomycetota bacterium
GGTCACGAGGGACCAGGTGGCGATGGACCGGTGGCGATCTGGACTGTGGCCAAGGATCCCGAGTGCCTCACCGCTCGTCACCGAAAACCAGGTAAGAGAGCGGTGGTTCAGGGACCAAACTCACAAAAGGCCTTGTCCTAGCCCGCCCGGACCAAAGACAGTAACACCCGAGGCTCTCGTAGCGTCCGGCTCGTCAAGGATGCCAGGCGCATAGACTCCTAGACCTAATGCCGGCGAATCAAACCCGTCATCATCGATCGTGATGTTCGGATCGGCGCGTTCGGCCCACCGAAGCAGCTCGTCCATAGGCTCGTCGAGCAGTTCCCTGCCTTCATAGGTAGGCGAAGCAGAAGACCTGTCGCCAAACTCGACGGTCGCACAAAGTCCGCTCGGTGAGTAACGAACATGTATGCCAAGGCCATCGAACGCGTCGCTTGGATGCGCCCAGCCATATTTGTTGAACACCTCAAACCTGTCCCCCAGTGCCTTCCGAACCGCTTCCGGGCTCATGCCGAATAGTATCGGACCCACGCCCTCGTAAGACCTGATGGGGAAGAGCTTGGACTTTCCCTTAAGAATCGCCATCGCAACTGTCACCTTGAGCTGGTCTTAGTAAGCGCTCTCTGGAGGATGTCCTGAAACTGCCCGGGATCGGGCCGTGGCGGGAATAGCCTGCAGTGCTGGATCGACCGATATGCGCACCGAGTCCAGCGCCGCCTCGTCAATGCGAGAACCCGCCGGTACCTCGCGCCTGGTAACGAGTACGGAGTTGCGCTCTCCGGCGTTGGTGACGAGAACTGCGGCACCCATACCGCAAACGAGGATGAGAACGATGCCCAACGCGGCTGAAGGGGTGTTCCGTCTCCTTTGACGGGGTTGAACCTCGGCTTCTGACCGACCAGTTGGCGTTCGTCGCCGGAAGGGCCGCCCGGCTGACAGTGTCGAGGTGGCCATGACATGGCCAATACTACGCCCGCGGCGATGAAACACTTTGTGGCTTCGGTCCGGCGATACTCTGGTGCTCCAGCACCTAGCCACCAGAGGGCCGATGAACGCCGGACAGATGGGAGAGGCCGGACTGCAGGGATGGCGGACACGGGTGGCCGACCGCGTCGCCCCCGCGGTATCACGGCGCACGCCGTTCGACGTCAACCAGGTGCGCAAGGCCATCGGCGCCGCGTTTCTCGGCCTCTCCCTCTTGTACCTCGTAAAGGCTGCCCGCGAGCTCGTCCGGCGATAACACGGCGAGGCCCGCTTGGCCGTGCGGGAGTGCCCCGTCGGCAGATAGGGCTGAGCGAGAATCTCTGCCATGGAACCAAGCGCTGTCTCCGCCCTTGCCGCTGCGGCCGTCCTGGCCGCCGTGCACCTGTGCGCAGTGGCGGCTGCGGTTTCTCGAGGGCATTCCCCGTCACTGGCTGCTCTCGGCCTTTGTGGCATCTCGGCGTCTTCGCCTGAGCGTCGCCTCCTTCGCCGTCTACAACACCCTGATCGGTTACCTGCTCGTCCGTCGAGCCGACGAACAAGACGGAGCGGGGCTGGCGCTGTTCGCCACGGCCCTCGGCGTCCACTTCGTGGTCAATGACTTTGGACTGCAAGAGCACCAAGCGCCGGTACCGGGAAGTGGGTCAGTGGCTGCTTTCCGCCAGCATCCTCCTCGGCTGGTTGATGGGGGTCCTGTTCGAGGCATCGCCGGCTTCGATCGCACTGCTGCTGGCCTTCCTGGCCGGCGGCGTGCTCCTCAACGTGTTGAAGGAGGAACTGCCGACGGAGCGCCAAGGCCACCTCGTCCCCCTACTGGGTGGAATGGCGGGCCGCTATACCACCTTGCTGCTTGCCATCTAGCACTGGGAGGGTCTGGCAATGATCGGGTTCATCGTCTTCGGCTTGGTAGTGGGAATCGTCGCTCGCCTCGTGGTCCCCGGCCGCCAGCACCTGAGCCTGGCGGCCACGTTGGTGCTCGGCCTCGTCGGTTCAGTGGTGGGCGGTGTCGTCGCCAACGCCCTTGGAACCGGTGACATCTTCGAGCTGAACTTCCTTGGCTCGGTCGTCGCCATCGCCGCCGCAGTGCTCTTGGTCGTGGCCGGAGACCGCATCGGCGGCGTCGCCAAGCGCTCCCGTCACTGAGTCCCCCACCAAGCGGCCGTGTGGCGTGTCCTCGGCAGTCGTGACGCTCGAGCCGCCGAGGTCGCGATCTGGGGCAGCGTGGACGACCAACTCCTTGAGGTTGGCGCAGTAGACGAGTGCGCCTCTCAAAGGCGTCGAATCACGCCACAGGCAAGTCGTCCGCCGGCGTCGCCGGTGTCCTTCGTCATCTGGTCGATGGCGGGCGCGTATCGCGAGGGAACGTTGCCATAGTTGTCGGCGCTGGCATGCACGATGACGGCGCGCCCCTCTGGTGGGAGCAGGTCGTTCAACTTGTAGCGGTCCGTCGCAAAGCGGGTCTCGGCCGTGCCATTGGCAGCCACCAAGACCACAGGCTGATCGCCGGCATGCGCGGGATGGTCCTGATTCCCCACGGTCATGTGGCCACCGGCGGAGGTGAACGGCGCCTCGCACTTACCCGCGGCGTGGACGTGGAAGCCGTGAAAGCCCGGTGGCAGACCACGGAGGTTTCCCTCCACGACTACCTTCCCGTCACGCTCGGTGAAGGTCACCTCTCCCACGGGCTGTCTCTGCACGTTCACCATGTCAGCTCTGGCGCCGGGCATGGCCGCCGGTGGGGCCACCGAGGGTGTGGGTTGTATCGCCGAGTCGTCCTCACCGCATGCAGCCAGGGTCACGGCGACCAGAGCCGCCAGCGCCAACGAACGATGCACGAGCCGTTTCCTCATGGGCGACGAAGCTACAGGCAACCGAAGGCAGGGTCCATGCTTCTGCGCCCGATCAGGGATGGCGAGGCGAGTGCTCTATCAGCGGCGGCGACACGGATCTGCGACCCGACCCGTAGCCACACCTCGACCTTCCTTGCGCCGGTTCCAGCGGCGAGGGCCTTGGCCATCTCCGACAAGACCTCTGCGGTCGAGGGGACGGCGGCCATTCGCTGTGAGAACTCCGATAGAACCTCGTAGGGCGTCGCCCTCTCCCCGTAGACGAGCCGGTTGGCCAGCCGCTGCGCGCGCAGCCGGACGGGTTGGAAGGCAACGGCGACCACCGCGGTGGCGGCTAGCGAGAGTCCGGCGTTGGACCTGCCCGTTTGGCCGACGGCCGCGCCGATGCCTAACACAACGACCAAATAGACGACGGTGATGAACAGTGCCAGCGCACCGAACACCACGGTCTTGTTGATCACGACATCGATGTCGTACAGGCGGTATTTGAGGACGGCCAGGCCGGCGCCGATGGGAATGCCGGCGAAGGCCAGCAGCAGCGCGCCCTGGGCCTCGTCGTTCCACGGTCTGGGGACGGTAGACACCGCCAGGAGGGTGAGCGCGAGCAGGCCGGTGGCGAAGGCGAACCACTTGAGCTGCTGACGCTCGTCTCCGGAGGACCGGCGCAGGCGGAGCACTAGCCCTACCGCCGAGGCCAGGGCCGCCACGATGGCCACGTTGGCGGCAAGGAACACGACCATGCCGGTCAGACCGTTGAGCTCCGTCGGGCCCTTGAAACCGAGGAGATCCTCCTGACCGGGAGGCGCGGTGGCCACCGCAGCGCCGACCGTCAACCCCACGAGGCTGAGGGCGGCGAGCCACGCCACTACACGCCAGCGGGGAGACGCCAGATGGCCGTTCGGGAAGAGGAGCAGGACGAAGATGGCGATCGGGCCGGCCCCGAAGAGCCACGAGCCCAGCCAGGCCATGGTTGTCGCAGCAGGGAGTGACCCTGGATCCGAGACGAGCCCCCGAATGGCGTAGTCCTGGGCCAGTATGGAAGCAACCAGACCGACGCCGATGGCACAGAAGAGCCAGCCGATGGCGTTGCCGGGTACCCGCGAGGCAATCAACGCGCCGACGGCGGAGGTGACGACCGCGAGCATGGCGACCTCTCCGGGGAAACCTATCGAGTCGCCGCCGACAGCTGAGCGGTTGGCTATTACCAGAGCGAGATCTGCGAGGCAGAACGTCAAGGTGACAGCCCAGATCGCCCAGGCCAGTCGCCCCAAAGCCCGCCCACGGACGACCAGGCGCTCGGAGCCGTCCGTTACCCCTTCGGCCATTGCACATTGTGCGCGCGGCTCATGTCGAGTGGAGATCAGGATCTATGGCGGGAGCCACGACGCCCGGCGTCGGCGCTCGAGGCCGTCGAGACCCCGTTTGGCTGGCCTGGGGTGCCACAGTACGACGCCACTCCACGCCAATGTCGTCACCTAATGCGGGATCGGCATGCGTTTACCGCGGCCTTCCCAGACTGCTTCCCGTCGCGAGCGCGGCCACGCCGCATGGCCAGCGCCCTCGCACCCAACGGCGTCCTGCTGGTGGTCGGCCATGATCCCAGGCCCGTGAAAACCGACGCCGGTGAGCGCACGGTCGGCACCACGCTGCGGTTCCCCGCGCGAAACGAGGTAACACGGACTCGAGCGCCCGTGTGCCAGGGCCTTCGGTGGAGGTGATGGGACTTGAACCCAAGACTTCTACGCTTCAGAACCCGTTCGTGCCCGCTACGTGCCCGTAGCGACGACAAGACGAGGTCATGGCGAGGAGCCGACGGGTCCCCCTGACGGAGCGGCCGCCTCCGTAGGCGTCCAGGTCGGCGCGGCGCAGCACGATGTCAGACCCCGATCGGTGGGCGGGAAGCCCGCCGTCGTCGATGAGTTGATAGAGCGTTCGAACTGTAGATCGAGCCAGCCGGCAGCCTCCCGGGTGTTCAGCCACTCGATCCCGCTCTCACCTGCTTCCATGGTCGTCGAGGGTAGTTCCAAGTCCATTGGGGATGCCTTGCGACAGCTGACTACACTGTAGTTATGACGCACCCGGTATCGCTCCGCTTTCGCAATCCCGACGTTGCTGAGCGCCTCAAGGAGGAGGCCCGTGCACAGGATCGGTCAGCCTCGGCGTTGGCCGAAGAGCTCATCGACGAAGGACTGCGGACCCGCCGTCATCCGCTGATCAGTTTCCGCGACGGCCCTACCGGACGACGTGCCGCCCTGGTTGGCGGTCCCGATGTGTGGGAGGTGGTGGCAGGACTCGTCGGTGGCGACGTGTCCCCCGATGATCGAATACAACGAGCTGTCGAGGTCTTTGGACTACGCCGGGAGCAGGTCGACGCCGTGTTGGCCTACTACGCCGAGTTCACCGATGAGATCGACGCTCGGATACAAACCAACCTGGTTGCCGCCGACCAGGCCGAAGCGCTTTGGCGCCGCCAGCACGACCTGCTGGCCCGGTGAAGCTGCTTCTCGACACCCACCACTCCCCCAAAGCCGCCGAGCGCCTACGAGACGAGGGCTACGACGTGACGGCGGCTGCCAACGATCAACTACTGGCGACTCTCTCGGACGAGGAGCTATTGCGGTCGGCAGCTCGGGATGGACGGGCACTGGTGACCGAGAACGCCAGGGACTTCGACCGCATCGTCAGGTCTTGGGCGGCAGCCGGTGAGCATCACGCCGGCGTCGTCTTCACCTCTCCCAGGCGCTACCACCGTGGCAGCAGCGGCTACCCGCAGAAGCTCATCGCCGCCCTGCACGCATTGCTGGCTGATCCACCGGAGGCTGGATCTGACTGGGTGCTCTGGCTTCCCTGACCGAACGCTGTCCTGGTGCAGGGTCGTTAGCGAAGCCGCTTGCGCGCTGCTCGGACGTCGAAGCCCAGGTTGGCATACCCCACCAGGCGCTTCTGATGCATGCAAGCCAGTACGGGTACAAGCACGTCCACGTAGTCGTGAACCTGCACCTCATGCTTGCCTTCATGAGCCCGTAGCAACCGGCCGGCGTACTGGACCACCCTGCCCTTTCCAGGCAAGGGGAAAGCAGGAAGAGCGCGTCAAGAGCCGGCCAGTCGAACTCTCGCCCAGGTAGGAGGCGGTCGCCACGAGTACGACCCCGTCAGTGTGGGAACACGGTGGCGGGCGATGAGGGCATTGGCCATCACCGTCTTGCCCGTAGGAGGGGCAACAAGCACCCCCCCAGGTCGTGCTTGCTCAGGACATCGACTGCTCGCTGCGGAACCGCGTCCAGGGTCCCCTGGAACGCGAAGTCGATCGGCACAGTGTGCTGGCGAACATCGGTGATGTCGACTCGGCTTCCAGCGTCGAGCATGAGTCGTTCGACCTCGTCGACGAGGCCACGGGGGAGGTGGACCCGACCCAAGTCCTCCTCGTAGCAACGGATGATCCGCGGCGTCGACCAAGTCGAGAAGCGCATCCTCTGCTTCTCGACTAGAAGAGGGGATTGTGCAACGAGGCCAGGTGCTTCAAGGCCGCGACCAACGCTGGTGGAAGCCCGGCACGTTCGATGCTGAGCGGGCGGAGGGTAACGGCCGGTGATGAGAGCGGGTGGGGCTGCGCCGCTGACCTGCACTTCAATCCCACTTTGCTGGGTGGAGGTGAGCGGACTCGAACCGCCGACTTCTACGTTGCGAACGTAGCGCTCTACCGGACTGAGCTACACCCCCGGTTCGCCACTCACGATACCGGGGTCAGTCCGCTCCCTCGGGCCGGTGAGCCTCCAATGCCGCTTGGAGGCGGGCCTGCATGACGGTGGTGGTGACATCGGCCCGGCTGCGCTCGAGCACGGCCCGCAGTGCGTCGGTGGTCCGGCGCAGGCCGCCGGTCAGGGCGTCGGGGTAGTCGATGGTGATGAGCAGGTCGTAGACGTCCTCCATGACGCCGAGCAGCTCCTCTCCCCGGTCGAGCTCCCCGGCGCGGACCCGGTCGAGCAGGTGACGGCGCAGCTCGGAGGCGGCCTCGGCCAGCCCGCAGAGCCACGCCGCCGTCCCTACACCGGTGCGATCGGCGCCGAGCAACGGCCGCCCGTCCACCAGCGCGGCGGTGAGAAGAGCCTCGGCGTACTCCTTTTCGGCGTCGTGCAGGAAGCCGGCGTAGGCCAGCCGGGGATGCGGACGCAGGGCCTCCTGCGCCTCCCGCAGGGCTTCCTCGGCCTCGACCGTGCGGCGCTGCGCGGCGTCGACCTCGCCCCGGTGCACGGCTCGGATGGCCAGACCAGAGGCACGAATGGTGCGCCGAGATGCAGACAGGCCCTGCTCTCGGGCTCGCTGGGCGGCGTCCAGCCCCGTGACCAGGGGCTGCGCCAAGCGGGCCAGCTCCTGCCTGCGGCCGGCCTCCAGGCCCAACCGCGGCCTAGTTCGTGGCCGAGCGGCGCATGACCAGGGC
>JALZKD010000091.1 GCA_030859405.1 Actinomycetota bacterium
CCGCCAAACGCTCGAGCCGGCACGGCGACGGGTCGCTCTTGTAGGCGCCGAACCGGTACGCGGCCATGCCCACCCCCTCGGCCAGGGCCGCGGCCGCGGCCTGGCGATCGAACCCGCCGGGGCAGGCGTCGAGCAGCGTGGTGGCCACCGTCGTGGTCTTCCACGCCGCCTTCACCACGCCGGCTGCGGCCTCCCGCAGGGTCTCGAGGCTCACCTCGTCCGCCTCCCCCACACCCACCGCAGCCACTGCGGTGCCGTCCTGGGACCCCATGACCGCCACCTCTCCGGCCTTGGCCTCGAAGCCCTGGCGCTCGAGGAAGGCCAGGTCCAAGTCGGCCACGCCGGCGCCGTCGGGCACGCGGGGGCCCTTGAAGACGGGCACGGCCACCAGCTCGGTGCCGGCCGGCACCTCGGCGGCGGGAAAGACGGTTATCGGCGACATTCAGCTTCCTTTCTGACGGGTCTGACGGGTCTGACGGGTCTGACGGGTCTGACGGGTTTGACGGGCCGGCAGGGACTCGCCCTCCTGCCAGCGGGCCATGGTCCAGAGCAGGTCGGACAGTCGGTTGAGGTAGGCCACGGCGAGGGAACCGGGTGCGGCCGCGGCCACGGACAGGCGCTCGGCCCTACGCACCACGGTGCGGGCCACGTCCAGGAGCGCCCCCGTCCGGTTCTGACCCGGCACCACGAACTCGGTCGGGAGACCCGAGCGTTGTGTCAAGGCGTCGATGTGGCGCTCGAGGCCCGCCACCATCTCCTCCGTGACCAGCGTCTGGCCACCGGCCAGCTTGTGGCGGTTGTCGGCGCCGGTGGCCAGATCGGCCATCAGGACCCACAGGTCCCGCTCCAGGGCCACCAGGAGGTCGTCGAGCTCGGACCCCCGCTCGGCCTCGGACCGGGCCAGGCCCAGAAAGGCCTGGGCCTCGTCCACGGTGCCGTAGGCGTCGACGAGCGGGGCGTCCTTGGCCGTGCGCCCGCCGAAGTACAGGCCCGTCGTCCCGTCGTCACCCTTCCTCGTGTAGATCGTCATGGGCGACGCCAATCTAGGTTTCCGCAACTACGCTCCTGCCCAATGTCACCATCCAACATCTCCGGTTTCCCGCGCATCGGCCCCCAGCGGGAGCTCAAGGTCATCACCGAGCGCTACTGGCGGGGCGACGCCTCCGAGGACGAGCTGGAGCAGGCCGGGCGGGAGATCCGCCACGCCAACTGGCGCTTCATGCAGGAGTCCGGGATCGACCTGATCCCCTCCAACGACTTCTCCTACTACGACCAGGTCCTGGACACGATCGCCCTCACCGGCGCCGTGCCCGCTCGCTACGGCCACGCCGGCGGTCCCGTGGACCTCGACACCTACTTCGCCATGGCGCGCGGCCGCCAGGACGGAGGCGTCGACGTCACCGCCATGGAGATGACCAAATGGTTCGACACCAACTACCACTACCTGGTCCCCGAGCTGGGCCCGGACACCGACTTCGCGCTGTCCAGCGAGAAGCCCTTCTCCGAGCACGCCGAGGCCAGGTCCCTCGGCGTGGAGACGGTGCCGCTGCTGGTGGGCCCCATCTCGTTCCTCCTCCTCGCCAAGACGGCCGACGGCGTGGCCGAGGACTTCGAACCCCTGAGCCTCCTGGACCGCCTCCTGCCCGTCTACGAGGAGGTCCTGGCCCGCCTGGGCGGCGCAGAGGCGGCGTGGGTCCAGCTCGACGAGCCGGTCCTCGTCCAGGACCGCACCGATGCCGAGCTGGAGGCGTTCCGGACCGCCTACGAGCGCCTGGGCGCCACGCCGCGGCGGCCCAAGCTGCTGGTGAAGACCTACTTCGACCACGTGGGCGCCGCCCTCCCCCTCTTGGGCGGGCTGCCCGTGGAGGGCATCGGGCTCGACTTTCACCGCGGCGGGCACAACCACCAGCTCATGCACGATCAGGACGGCGGCCTCGAGACCAAGACGCTCTTCGCCGGCGTCGTGGACGGCCGCAACGTCTGGATCAACGACCTGGGAGCCAGCCTGGACCTGCTCGAGCACCTGGCAGGGCACGCCGGCGACCTGGTGGTCTCCACCTCCTGTTCCCTGCAGCACACCCCGATCGACCTCGATGCCGAGACCGACCTCGATGCCGAGATCCGCTCCTGGATGGCCTTCGCCCGTCAGAAGGTGGCCGAGGTCGCCACCCTGGCACGGGGCCTGAGCGAGGGCAGGGCGGCCGTCGCCGCCGAGCTCGAGGCCAACGCCGGCGCCCTGAACAGCCGGCGCACCTCGCCCCGCACCCAGAACCCAGCCGTGCGCCAACGAGTGAGCGCCCTCACCGACGCCCACAGCCGCCGGGCCAGCAAGTTCCCCGACCGTCGGGCGGCCCAGCAGGCCAAGCTCGGGCTCCCGCTCCTGCCCACCACCACCATCGGCTCCTATCCCCAGACCGCCGAGATCCGCCAGGCCCGTACCCGGCTCCGCCAGGGGCGCCTTGGCCTCGAGGACTACGCCGAGCAGATGAAGGCCGAGATCGAGCGGGTGATCCGCTTCCAGGAGGACCTGGGCTTCGACGTGCTGGTGCACGGCGAGCCCGAGCGCAACGACATGGTGCAGTACTTCGCCGAGCAGATGGACGGCTACGTCTTCACCCAGAACGCCTGGGTGCAGTCCTACGGCTCCCGCTACGTCCGCCCGCCCGTCATCTACGGCGACGTGCTCCGGCCCCAACCCATGACGGTGGAGTGGACCTTGTACGCCCAGTCGCTGTCGGACAAGCCGGTGAAGGGCATGCTCACCGGGCCCGTCACCATGCTCATGTGGTCGTTCGTGCGCGACGACCAGCCCCGCTCGGAGACGTGCAAGCAGCTCGCCCTCGCCATCCGCGACGAGGTGGCGGACCTCGAGGCAGCCGGTGTCGCCATCATCCAGGTGGACGAGCCGGCCATCCGCGAGGGCCTGCCGCTGCGCCGGGATCGCTGGGAGGAGTACCTCGAATGGGCAGTGCTCTGCTTCCGGGTGGCCACCGCCGGGGTCGAGGACACCACCCAGATCCAGACCCACATGTGCTACTCCGACTTCGGCGACATCATGGGGCCCATCCACGCCATGGACGCCGACGTCCTGCTGGTGGAGGCGTCCCGGTCCCGCATGGAGCTGCTGCACGACTTCCAGCGTGAGGGCTACCTCCAGGAGGTCGGGCCCGGGGTCTACGACATCCACTCGCCCCGAGTGCCCTCTCCCGAGGAGATGGCCGAGCAGCTCCGCCTCGCCATCGAGGTCCTCGAGCCGCACCAGATCTGGGTGAACCCCGACTGCGGGCTCAAGACCCGGGGGTGGCCCGAGGTGGAGTCCAGCCTGGGCAACCTTGTCCTCGCCGCCCAACAGGTCCGCGAGGAGCTCGCCGCCCAACCTTAGGTTGCTCGGCGAGCTCAGCTGTCATACACGGGTCTTCCTTCCTCGTCCCTGCGGACGCCGTCGTGCAGGCGATGGACCTCGGACTTGCCCACGTCGAGGAGGTGGACAACCTCGACGCCCTGCAAGACGGCGGCATCGGCGATGAGACGACGGTGGCAGCGCCACCACAGCGTCTCCGCGCACATGACGGCCAACGGGAGCTCCTCGATCAGGTGGCCCAGCGCCCGGCGGAACCCGGCGGTGTCCATGTGGTCGGCGTAGGCGCCGAAGGCCTGGTTTCTCCAGGCCGAATGGCGGGAGCCGGCGGCGCGGCGGCGACGACCCCCGAGCGCCTCGCACCACTGGTAGGTGATGCCGAGGGCCGGCAGGTCCCGCTCGAGCCCGGCCCGGCTCAGGTGGGGGTGGCGCCTCGACCCCGGGTGACGGCGGACGTCGACCACCGACGAGAGGCCGGCATCGCCGATCACAGCGGCCAGCTCGGCCACCGAGCGCGTGCCGTGACCGACCGTGTAGAGGGTCACGCCCCCGCCAGGAGGGCCCGGGCCACCAGGTCGGTGCCGAAGGCGGTGAGGATGGCCAGGTACAGCAACCCCGTTGCCGCCATGACCGCCGAGTAGGCCCGTTCTCGCAGGGCGGCCCGGGTGACGAAGGTGAGGGTCAGCGTGGAGACGGCGCACGCCAGCCAGAACCACCCGAGGATGCCGCCGTAGCCGTCGTCGATGGTTCCCGAGAGCACGGAGAGCATGCCCGTGGGCCAGAGGAGGACGGCCACCTCCACAGGCCACAGGCGCGCCACCCACCGGTTCAGCTCGCCGAGGGGCCCCCGCCCCAGCTTCGGCTGCACCAGGTACCAGTGCCCCAGCAGCATGGCGTCGGTGACGGCGCCCAGAAAGGCGGCGCCCACCAGGGTGCGGGCCACGGCCAGCACGTCGGGGCCCCCGGCGGCGAGGCCGGCGGCCACCAGGCCCAGCGCGCCCACGGCCGGAGCCACCAGGTCCAGGGCGGGAGGGAACTCGGCCTCCTCCGCCCCTGGCGGTGCGGGACCCTGGTCTGGGTTCCCCATCATGGCCGCCACCCGCTCGGCCCGTCTCTCCCGGAGGGCCCGCTCGCCGGCCACTCCGGCCCGACGTCGCACGACCGAGACCGCCAGGGCCACGGTGGCGGCGAGGGTGACGAGGACGGCGCAGGCGTCTCGAAAGGGGACCGGCCCGAGCAGCTGCCCGCAGGCCACCGCCGACGCCGCCAGCACCAGGGTGGTGATCCTGAGGAGCCACCCGTAGCCGATCCCGACCTGGCGGCGGCGGGTGGTGACCCAACCGAACAACGAGATGCCCGTGGCCCACTGGAGCAGGACCGTGGCCGCGTCCAGACGGATCATGGGGCGGAGGGATCAGGCCTTACGGTTCTGAGAGCATGCTCAGGGCCCTCAGCGGGTCACCAGGGCCAAGTCGTGGGAGACGGTGTTGAGCGCCTGGGGGCCCGAGTCGGCGGCCACCACGATGTCCTCGATACGGGCGCCCCACCGGCCGGCCAGGTAGATGCCGGGCTCCACCGAGAAGGCGTTGCCCGCCACCAGGGGATCGGTATTGCCGCTCACCAGGTACGGGTCCTCGTGCTCCTCGAGGCCGATGCCGTGACCGGTGCGGTGGATGAAGTAGGGGCCGAAGCCGGCTTCGTCGATGATGCCCCGGGCCACGCCGTCCACGGCCTCGCAGGGGGTGCCGGCGGTGGCGGCCGCCACCGCCGCGGCCTGGGCCCGCTGCAGGACGGCGTACAGGTCGCTGAACTCGACCGGCGGGTCACCGGTGAACACCGTGCGGGTGATGTCGGAGCAGTAGCCGTCGAGCGCGCCCCCGAAGTCGCACACCACGGCCTCGCCCGCTCCGATACGGCGAGGACCGGCCTCGTGGTGGGGGCTGGCCGAGTTGGGACCGCTGCCCACGATGGCGAAGTTCACCCGCTCGTGGCCCTCGGCCCTGAGGCGGCGCCCGAGGTCGGCCGAGACCTCGGCCTCGCTGCGCCCGATCAGAGGCACGTCGCCCGCCATGAGCTGGGCCGCCACCCGGTCGGCGGCGGCGCCGGCCCGTCGAAGGGCCTCGATCTCGGCCTGGTCCTTGACGGCCCGAAGCGGTCCCGTCACCTCCGACGCCCGCCGCCAGGTGGCGTCGGGTAGGCGCAGCTGGAGGGCGAGGACGAACATGGCCCACGTGCGGTCGGAGACGGCCAGCCGGCGGCGGGACCCCACCAGGGTGGCCACGATGGCCACCGGGTCCTCCGTCTCGGACCAGGGACGCAGCGAGAACGCAGCGGGGTCCTCCGTTACCCGCGGGGCCTCCAGGGCGGGCACCACCAGGGTGGGGTCACCGTCGGCGGGCAGGACCAGCATGGTGAGGCGCTCCAGGGGCATGGCCTCGTAACCGGTGACCCAAGGGAGGTCGGCCCCCAACGAGAGGAGGAGGACGTCCACGCCCAGGTCGGACATGCGGGCCCGCACCCGTCCGAGGCGCTCCAGTCGCACGAGGTGGAGCGTAGAGGCCTTCGGTTCGGCGTTACCTGTGTGAGCCCGGCTGTCAATGCCCTCCTTGCGGAAGGCTCCGGACCGGAGGCGGTGGTCAAGGTGGAGCGCCCGCAGCGAAGCGAGGACGAACGACCTTGTCCAGCCCGAGGGCCGGTGCAGACTCGATATGGGCCGGCTGACGACGGCGTGGGGGCGCCCAGCGTTACCTAGGTGCACGACGAACGGAGCGTCGTCGGCGACAACATTCTCGATTGGGTGTCCCCCGTGGTGGGAGCGCGGTCGCGTCAGTGTTTGGAGGCCGTCCAGCACGGATGCTGGCGGGCACGCCGGTGGCGGGAGCTGGCCGCGCAGACCCTGATGTGTGAGTGGGCGGTCCTGGCCGTCGATGCCGACAACAGAAGTGGTGCTCAGGCGGGGATGGCGTAGACCAGCTCGGCAGGGACGGCGCGCAAGGTGTGGTAGCAGCGCCGGGCCAGCTGGCGGGCCACCGAGATGGCAGCCAGCTTGCCGTCGTGGCGCTCCTTCACGGCCGCGTAGTAGGCGTGGTCGGGGCTGCGGTGGTGGGATGAGTTCTTGGCCGCCTCGTACAGCGCCCAGCGCAGCGTCTCGGGTCCCTGTCGGCTGAGGTACCCGTTGGCCCGCCGGCGGTCGGAGGAGTCGACCGTGACGTCGAGGCCGGTGTGGCGCACCACCTGCATCGAGCGAGAGAACCGCCGGCAGTCGCCCAGCTCGGACCACACCACCACCGCGATGAGCCCACCGATCCCGTACTGGGCTGCGACGAGGGCTTTGCACGCCGGCTGGCGCGCCCCGAAGCGTTGGAGGTTCGCCTTGAGGGGCAGGGCCTCGGCGTCGGTGGCGTCGATCATCCGGTAGCCAACGTCGATCCGCTGGCGACCGGCGGCACTGAGCCGGACGGCGTCGCTGGCCAACCAGGCCCGGGTCTTGTCGGAGCGGATGTTGCCCTCGGGCACGGCCACGCCGTGCTGGTAGAGCTCGGCGTGGATGCGCTTGGTCCATTGCGTGCGTTGGTCCACCAGCGACTTGTAGAGCCGCACCCGCTCCCGCCACTCCAGCACCGGCTCCGGAGGGATCCACGACTCGGGCAGGTCGCCGGCGTGGAGCAGCTCCCGCAGCAGCCGGGAGTCGCTGCGATCGGTCTTGGCATGACGCTTGCGGCCTCGGGCCGCCTGGGTGTCGGCCGGCTCGGCCAGATGTGCCTCGAAGCCCGCGGCAGTGATCTCCTCGACCACGTAGCGCCAGCCGGTGCAGCCCTCGACCGCCAACGCCACTGGCCCGCCGTGCGCCTTCGCGGCCACGTCCTGGCGAAGCCAACGCCGGAACCGTTCTCGATCCGGCTGCC
>JALZKD010000213.1 GCA_030859405.1 Actinomycetota bacterium
TCTACGTGGCGGCCCTGGGCCACGAGGTGTCGGTGACCAACCTCCAACGGGTCCTGGTCCGCCGGCAGGTGCTGGAGCCCACCGGGGAGCGCCGGGCCCCGGGGCGGGCCGGGGGACGTCCGGGGGCGGTGTTGCGGTTCCGCTCCCGCAATCTGGCCATCACCGACCAGTTCGCCGCGCTCCGGCCGCCGGCGCGCTGACGGCGCGGCGGCGGGCCACCTCGAAGCAGGCCACGGCTCCGGCGGTGGCAACGTTGAGCGAGGCCAGGACCCCGTGGAGCGGGATGGCCACCACCACGTCGCAGCGCTCGAGGGCCAAGCGGGACACACCCTTGCCCTCTGAGCCCACCACCAGGGCCACCGGTTCGCTCCCGAGCGACAGATCGAGCAGGCTCTCCTCGGCATCGGGGTCCAGGCCCACCGTCCACACTCCTGCCCGGCCCAGCCGGGCCAGGGCGCTCGGAATGCTCGACGTGACCGCCAGCGGCAGGTGCTCGATGGCCCCGGCCGCGACCTTGGTCACGGTGGGCGTGACGAGGGCAGCCCGGTGGCTCGGCACCACCACACCGGTGACCCCCGCGCCCTCGGCCGTGCGCAGGAGGGCGCCGAGGTTGTGAGGGTCGGTGACGCCGTCGAGGACCAGCAGGAAGGGGTGCCCGCCGGTGGGGCCGGGGAGGACCAGCTCGTCCAGGTCGGTCCGCGGCAGTGGGTCGGCGTGGGCCAGAACCCCCTGAGGGGCACTGGTGCGGGCCGCGGCGTGGAGACGGTCCTTCGTCACCTCCCGCACGGGGATCCGCCGCTCGGTCGCCAAGTCGGCGATCTCGGCCAGGAGGGGGGAGGCGTCGAGGCCGCGGCTGAGCCAGACGTCGCGGACTCGCCGGCGGCGGCCGGCGAGCAGCTCCCGAACGGCCCTCCGGCCCTCGACCTGGTCACCTCCAGGGCTTCCGGCCGTCTCCGGGGAGCTCCTCCGCCGGTCGGCACCGGTCCTCCTTCGTCCCCGGGGAGACGTCAAGGCGTGATCCTCACCGGCGCTCGAGCAGGGCAACGGCAAAGCAGGCGATGCCCTCGCCCCGCCCCAGCGCGCCGAGCCCTTCGGGCCGGGTGGCCTTCACCGACACGGGCGCGTCCAGGGCTCGGCCCAGGTTGGCCTCCATGGCGTCACGGTGAGGCGCCAGCCTCGGGGCCTCGAGCACCACCGTGCAGTCGACGTTGGCCGGCTGCCAACCCGCCTCGGCAACCCGCTCCACCACCTGGGCCAACAACGCCATGCTGTCGGCGCCGGCCCATTGCGGGTCGGTGTCGGGAAAGTGCCGGCCCAGATCGCCGAGGCCGGCGGCGCCGAGCAGCGCCTCGGCCACGGCGTGGGTGAGGGCATCGGCGTCGCTGTGTCCGGAGAGCCCTCGCTCCCCCTCGAGGGTCACACCGCCGAGCACGAGGCCAGGTCCCTCGTCGGGGCCGAAGGGATGGGTGTCGAAGCCGTGACCCACTCTCACGGGCCGATCGTAAGTGACCGCCTGTCGCTCCAGCAGGAGTTCGGCCACGGCCAGATCCCCGGTCCGGGTGATCTTCAGGTTGCGAACGTCACCCGGTACCACCACCACCCGGCCGCCGGTCCTTTCCACGAGGGCTGCGTCATCGGTGGCCTCGGGCTCGCCGGCGTGGGCCCGGCGCAGGGCGCCGACCCGGAATGCCTGGGGAGTCTGCACGGCCCACAAGCCCCTGCGATCTAGTGTCTGGACCACGGTGACGCCTTCCACCCTCTTCACCGTGTCGTTTACGGGAAGGGCCGCCACTGCCCCGTCGGCGCCGGATCGCACGGCCTGCACCGCGGCGGCGAAGAGTGGGGCTGTGGCCAGTGGTCGGGCGGCATCGTGAACGACGACGATCTCGGCCTCGGTTGGCATCCCGGCAAGGCCCCGGCGCACCGATCCCGGGCGGGTCTCGGCGCCTTCCACCACGATGTCGGCCCCCGGCTCCTGGCCCCCTCCCGAGCCTGGAGGGAGGACCAGCACCACGCCGTCACAGGCCGCCCGGGCCGCCGTCAAGGACCACTCGAGAAGCCGGCGGCCCCCGAGGCGTTCGAACTGCTTGGGCCGCCCGAAGCGAGTGGAACGACCCGCGGCCACGACGACCCCCCAAACCGACACATGGAGAAGTTAGGTCCCGACTTGGCGGAGCACGATCAGGCTCGGCGAGCAAGCTCCTCTTGAGTCGGCCAAACGGCCAGCTCAGCCGAGGAGACCGGCGCCGAGGGCCAAAGCGAGGCGAAGAGCATCCGGCCCACAGACGTCTGCACGGTGCTGCTGACGCTCACGTCGACCTCCTGGCCCACAAGGGCTGCGGCGTCGGTCACCACCACGAGGGTCCCGTCGTCGAGGAAGCCCACGCCTTGGCCCGCCTCCTTGCCCGGACGGCTGATGAGCACC
>JALZKD010000214.1 GCA_030859405.1 Actinomycetota bacterium
CCTTCCTGGCCGCCAGTGGGTTCGCCGACTTCTGGCAGCGCGACCGGCTCCTCGGCGCCCTGGCCCTCGTGAGCATGCTGACCGCCAGCGGGTACCTCCTGGCCAGGGGGGTGCAGGTCAACCTTCGTGCCACGAGGGAAGACCGCGAGCTGTACTCGACCCTGGCCCCGCTCAGGGACGAGCGGGCCATCGTTTTCCTGCAGCCGCTGTACGGGCCCACCCTCCTCCATCCCTTCACGGGTCTGCGGAACTCCCATGACTATGACGGCAGGACCGTCTACGCCCTCGACCTGGGCGAGCACCAGGACCTCGACGTCATCGACGACTACCCGGACAGGGTGGCCTACAGGTTCCGCCTGGAGGGGGGGGACTACCGGGACAACCCGCCCGACCCCGCCCTCTACAGCTCCCTGCAGCGCCTGCGCGTGGTGGAGCAGCCCAGCCTGGGGACCACGTTGTCGCTGCAGAACCCGACCGCCGATCCCATCGTCGTGGTGAGCGTGGTCATGGACGGGCGGAGGCACACCTTCGTCGTGGATACGCAGTCCTATGCCGGCAAGATCTACCGCGCCAGCCTCGCCATCGGGCGCCACTCCGTCGACCTCAGTGGGCCGGTGGCCTCACACGTGGTGGAGCCGGTCGACCACGATGGCCTCATCATCTCCGTGTCGGTGGCATCAACCTCTGCCGACGCCCCCCGCACCCTGTATCAGCGCGAGTTCGGGTGGAACGCCGCCGGCTTATCGCTTCGGGTGCTCCTGCCCGGTTACCTGGCGGCCAACCAGCTCGGCGCCGACGACCCGCTGGCCGAGCTGGTTGGCACCGACCATGAGCGAGGCGCTTCATCTCGAACCCGCTGAGCTGGCTGAGCTGGCCGGGCTCGAAGGTGCCCGGCCCTCAGTCACTGACGACGCAGGCTCCGGCCAAGGTCGAGATCTCGATGCCGCGCCGGCCCTGGCGGATGACGTTGGCGTCTATCCCGTTGGTGGCAAAGGCCAGCGACAGCCCGCTCTCCGGGTCGGCCCAGCCGATCTGACCGGCGGCGCCGCCGTGGCCGAAGGCCCGAGGGGAGGTGGTGGTCCCGAAACCCCGGATGAACCCGAACCCGTCGTCACCGGCCTTCACCAGGCCGAGGGTGCGGTTGGCGGGCGAGCCGAACAAGGGGTCGGCAAAGCGGTTGCGGACCGTTCCCGTGGCGTCGGCCAGGATGCCGGCGTCCCAGATGCCCCCGGGGTTGTGCAGGAGGGCCTGGTAGAAGAGGGCCAGGTCGTCGGCCCTCATGATGCCGCCGCCTCCGGGGATGCCGAGGGCGCGCACCCCGGCGACGTTGAGGGACAGCAACGCCTCGTAGGCGCCCTCTGCCCTCGGTAGCTCCCGCACCCCGAGAACCTCCTCGAGCTCGTCGGCGTCCGCCGCCCGGCCCCCGATCTCGAGGGTGGCGATGTCGTCCTGATCCT
The DNA here is from genome assembly GCA_030859405.1 of Actinomycetota bacterium. Classification (GTDB taxonomy): domain Bacteria; phylum Actinomycetota; class Acidimicrobiia; order Acidimicrobiales; genus YB1-3. The sequence continues at coordinate 1,458 of JALZKD010000214.1, forward strand.
CAGTCGGGATGCCGAGTACCCGCCGGGGAAGCCCGGCTGGTTCAGTGACGAGACGGTGCACGGCATCACCGAAGTCGGTGCTGCTGACCCGCTCGATGATCTCGGCCAGGACCCAGTGCGCCGAGGTGGGGTGGTACCCGTAGGCCGTTCCCGGCTCCCACTCGAGGGTCCAGCGCCCGAACGCCTCCAGCCTGCCTTCCCGCGTGTACCACTCGGGCGGGCCCAAGGCCGCGTGCGGAAAGCCGGCCGTGTGCACGAGCAGCTGTTCAACGGTGACCACCTCCTTCCCGTGGGTGGCGAACTCAGGGACGTAGTCGCCGACGGGGTTGCCCACCTCGATCAACCCCTCGCCCATCAGAGCCCAGACGGTGGCGGCCACGAAGGCCTTGATGGACGAGAAGACGACGTAGCGCGTCCTGTCGGAGGCGTCGCCGAAGGTCTCCAGAGCCACCAGCTCGCCGTGATGGGCGACGGCGATCTGACAGGACGGCAGGATGCCTTCGTCCACCTCTCGCCGAGCCCGAGCCAAGAGGGCGTCGAGCCGGCCGGGGTCCACGCGCCCACGTGGCAGATGTCCCACGGTGCTCACGCGCTCACGGTACCGCCGAGAGCCTTGGGTCGGGCCGCGGGGCCGGCGCTCAGCGGAAGATGGCCGAGCGGTAGTAGCGGAGCTCCTCGACGCTCTCCCGGATGTCGTCGAGGGCCCGGTGGCTCCCACCCTTCCTCGGCGCTTTCTCCAGGGCGTCGGGGTACCAGCGCCGGCACAGCTCCTTCACGCTGGACACGTCGATGGAGCGGTAGTGGAGCCAGTCCTCGATGCTCGGAAGCTGGGCGGCCAGGAAGGTGCGGTCGGTGCCGATGGAGTTGCCGCAGAGGGGCACGCTCCGGCGCTCGGGCACGTGGTGCTTGATGAAGTCGAGGGTCTGGCGCTCGGCGTCGACCAGGGTGATGGTCGAGGACTGGA
>JALZKD010000003.1 GCA_030859405.1 Actinomycetota bacterium
GTGTTCTCCTCGAGTGGTGGATGCCTCTACTGGGATGGTGCACCAATGAGCGAGCCGGAGGCGAGCGAACCAACGGGCAGAGCAGCCGAGCCGACGGGTACGGACGTCCCAGGGCGGAGCCAGGCCAGCTTCATCCTGGGGGCCGCCGCCGTGGTGGCCCTGGCCAGCACCATCGTCCTCGGTCTGGGCCTTCCCCCCACGTTGGAGCAGGGTCCCTATGCCCGGCTGATCGCCGTTCACCCGCCTCTGGCCTGGGCCGCGTACCTGGCCTTCGGCGTCACCGCCGCGGCCAGCATCCTCTACCTGTGGCCCCGCACCCGGGCGCCGAAGTGGGACCGCCTGGCCGGGGCCTCGGCCGAGGTGGGTGTGGTCTTCACCGCGCTCACACTCGTCACCGGGTCGATCTGGGGCCGCCCCACCTGGGGCGTGTGGTGGACATGGGACGCCCGGCTCACGAGCACCGCCCTGCTGCTGGCCCTGTTCCTCGGTTACCTGGCGCTTCGAGGCGTGCCCGCCGACCCCCACACACGGGCCAAACGGTCCGCCATCGCGGCTCTGGTCGCCGTGCTCGACGTCCCCATCGTCCACTTCTCCGTGGAGTGGTGGCGCACCCTGCACCAGGGCCGGTCCCTCGCCCAGATCGCTCCCCAGTCCGAGCTCGACGGCTCCTATGTGGCCGTGATGTTGCTCGGCTTCGTCGCCATGACCCTGGTCTACGGATGGCTGCTGGCGGAGCGGTACCGCCTCGAGGTGCTCGAGGAACGGCTCCAGGCCCAGGGCCTCGACGCGGCCCTGGAAGAGCGCAGGGCCGAGGGCGAGCCGGTGGGAGTCCCGTGAGCTACGTCGTGTTGGGGTACGGCGTCTCGGCGGGAACGCTGGCGCTCTATGCCCTTCGAGTCCTCCTCCGCAGCCGGGCCCTCGCCCGCGGGCTGAGAGGGTCGAGGTGACCGTCACTCAGTCCCGTGCACGAACCAGCGGCCGCCTCCGCTTGTGGGTGGCGGGGGGTGTGATAGCTGCCGCTCTGGGGTTCTTGGTGTTCCAGGGCCTCGGGGAGGCCACCGTCTACTTCAAGACGGCGGACGAGGCCATCTCCGAGCGGAAGGACCTCGGCGATCGGCGGTTCCGGCTCGAGGGGGCCGTGGTCCCCGGGTCCGTGCAGGCGGCCTCTGGCGGCGTGGCCTTCGATGTGCGGGGTCCGGCGGGCGGCATCGTGGACGTGGTGCACCAGGGAGACCCGCCGGAGCTGTTCCAGCCCGACATCCCCGTGGTGCTCGAGGGCCGCTGGGACGGTGACTACTATGCCAGCGACCGCATCATGGTGAAGCACAGCTCCGAGTATCGGGCCGAGAACCCCGAACGGGTGGACCGCTACGTGGGCAAGGACCGAGCCGAAGGCCCATGAACCTCGTTGTGGGCCAGGGGGCGGTCATGCTCGGGTTCGTGGCTGCCCTCCTCGGGGTCGGCAGCATCCTCACAGGGCTGCTCCGGGGCCGTACCGCCCTCGTTCACCTGGGCCGGAGCTTCGTCTGGCTGGTCCTCGCCGGGGCCGTGGTGGCTTTTGCCGTCATGGAGCGGGGGCTGTTGACCCATGACTTCTCCATGGCCTACGTGGCCGACAACCACAGCCGCGCCACCCCGGTCCTCTACACGGTGGCGTCCCTCTGGGGCGCCCTCGAGGGCTCGATCCTGCTGTGGGCGCTGGTGCTGGCCGGTTACCTGGCGGCCATGGCCGTGCGCTTCCGCAATCGAGCGGCCGACCCGCTGGTGGCCTGGGCCATCCTCACGGGCCTGGTGGTGGCGGCCTTCTTCTTCGCCTTGATGCTCGGACCGGCCAACCCCTTCCGCCACGTGGCCGGGGCCATCCCCGCCGACGGCCCGGGGCCCAACCCGTTGCTCCAGAACCATCCTCTCATGGCCTTTCACCCACCGATGCTCTACCTGGGCTACGTGGGCTTCACCGTTCCCTTCGCCTTCGCCGCCGCCTCCCTGATCACCGGCCGGGTGGGTGAGGGCTGGCTGGTGGAGACCAGGCGCTGGGCATTGTTCGCCTGGGGGTTCCTCACCGTGGGCATCATCCTCGGAGCCTGGTGGTCCTACGAGGTGCTGGGCTGGGGTGGGTACTGGGCATGGGACCCGGTGGAGAACGCCTCCTTCCTCCCCTGGCTCACCGCCACCGCGTACCTCCACTCGGTCGTGGTGCAGGAGCGCCGGGCCATGTTGCGGGTATGGAACCTCTCCCTCCTCGTAGCCACGTTCAGCCTCACCATCCTCGGTACCTTCCTCACCCGCTCGGGCATCTTGAACTCGGTGCACTCCTTCACCGAGTCGCCCATCGGACCCGCCATCCTCGGTTTCTTCGCCGTCATCGTGGTCATCGGAGTCGGCCTCATCGGCTGGCGGGGCGACCGGCTGCGCTCCCCCGGCGCCATCGACTCGCCGGTGTCGCGAGAGGGTGCCTTCCTGCTCAACAACCTTCTGTTCGCCGCCTTCGCCTTCGTGGTGCTGCTCGGCACCGTCTTCCCCCTCGTGGCCGAGGCCGTGAAGGGGGAGCGCATCTCGGTCGGACGGCCCTACTTCGACCGCATGACCACGCCGGTGGCCCTGTGCCTGCTGTTCCTGATGGCCGTGGCCCCGGTCCTGCCGTGGCGGAAGGGCTCGGGCGAGCTGCTGGCCCAACGCCTGCGCTGGCCGGCCGCACTGGCCACCGCCGCTGTGGTGGGATGCGTCGCTCTGGGCCTTCGGGGACTGGCGCCGCTGCTGGCCTTCGGGCTCGGCGCCTTCGCCGCCGGCACCGCCGGGCGCCACCTGGTGCTCTCCTTCCGTCGCCACGGGTGGCGGGGGTTGCTCGGCCGGTCCAACGGCGGGATGGTGGTGCACCTCGGCGTGGTGGTGATCGCCGTAGCCTTCGCCGCCAGCTCCTCCTACGGGCATCGGGGCGAGCTGCGGCTGGTGCCGGGCCAGACCGCCACCTTCGCCGGCCATCGGCTCACCTTCCTGGGTGCTCGCAGCGTGGCCTACCCCAACCGCCGCTCGGTGCAGGCCGAGGTGAGGGTCGACGGGGGCCGGATCTTCCGCCCCTCCCTCAACCAGTTCCCCTTCGCCAACCAGTCGGTGGGCACCCCGTCGGTCCGCACGGGCCCGCTGGAGGACGTCTACCTCACCCTCGTCTCCGCTCCCCGCCAACCGGGGGAACCGGCGGTGATCGGGGTGGTGGTGCAACCCCTCGTGGTCTGGCTGTGGCTGGGTGGGGGTCTCATGGCCGCCGGCACCTTGATGGCCGCGGTCACGGGCCGGAGGAAGCGGGGCGGGGCCGTGCCGGTCATCCCGCCGCCCGAGTCCCGGGTGGAGCCAGTGCGCCAGGCCGTAGGAGCGCCCGTTCCATGACGGCGGCGGGGACGGCGCCGGCACCATCGGCGGAAACGGCGGGCGCCCCGAGGGAGGCGGCGCCCGCGCCGCGCCGGCGCCGGACCGTGCTGTGGACTGCGGGCGCCGTCGGTCTGGTCGTCGTCCTCCTCGTCGGCGTTCTGGCCACCCGGAAATCGGCGTCCAGCTCCATCGCCCCGAGCCCCCTCGTGGGCCAGCCCGCCCCGGAGATCGCCGGCCGGGGCCTCGACGGGGCCAACGTGCGCCTCTCCGACTTCCGGGGCCGCTACGTCGTGGTCAACTTCTTCGCCACCTGGTGCGTGCCCTGCGTGCGGGAGCACCCCGAGCTGGTGCGTTTCAGCCAGAGCCATCGGGAGCAGGTCCAGGTGCTGGCCGTGATCTACGACGACCACCCCGAGGACGTGCGGCGCTTCTTCGCCCAGCGTGGTGGGGGCTGGCCAGTGGTCGACGACCCGGGGAGCAAGGTCGACTACGGCGTGCGTGGCGTGCCCGAATCCTTCCTCGTCGGTCCGGAGGGCACCGTGCGCAGCCGCATCATCGGGGGCGTGACGGCGGCGGGCCTCGACGCCGTCCTCGTGCAGGCCGGGGGAGTGTCGCCCAGATGAGGCGTTCGCTGCGTCGCTCCTGGCTGCCTTATCTCGTGATGGGCCCCGTGCTGATGGTGGCCCTCGTCGTCGGGTCGGGAGGCAGCGGCCCACCGCCGACGCCCGCTCAGCGGGCGGACCGCATCGCCAGGGAGGTCCGCTGTCCCACCTGTGAGAGCCAGTCGGCGGCCGATTCGAGGGCCCCGGCTTCGGACGCCATCCGCGAGGAGATCCGCCGCCGCGTGGACGCCGGTGAAGGCGATGGGGCCATCCGCTCGTTCCTGGTCAGCAGGTATGGCAAGGACATCCTCTTGAAGCCGGAGGCCCGCGGTGTCACCGGCCTGGTGTGGGTCCTGCCCGTCGTGGCCCTGCTGTGCGCCCTGGCCGGCCTGGGCTTGGCCTTCGGGCGGCGGCGGGCCCGGCCGCGGTCAGGGGTCACCCGGGAGGACGAGGCCCTGGTGGCTGAGGCACGAGGACAGTGACGGCGAGCACCGACGCCCGTTCCCTGCACGAGCTGGAGGAGGAACGCGACCACCTTCTGCGCTCGCTGGAGGACCTCGACCGGGAGCTGGCCGGAGGCGAAATCGAGAAGGGGGACTACGAGGCCCTGAAGGACGACTACACGGCCCGGGCCGCAGCGGTGCTCCGTGCCATCGAGGCCGCGGAGTCGAATCGTTCGCAGACGGACCCTGCTCAGAGGGCTGCCCCTCCGGAGAGTCCTCGCCCGCCTGTGCGCCGGGGCCGCCTGGCCGTCGCAGTCCTAGGCCTGGTGGCGCTGGGCACGGTGGCCGGCGTGCTGGTGTCCCGCTCGGCTGACGAACGCCTACCCGGTGAGCCGGCCACAGGTGACATCGCCGCCACCGGCCCGACCGCTGACATCGCCCGCGACCTGGCGAGGGCTCGCCAGCTCACCGGAGAGGGCCAGACCTTCGCCGCCGTCAAGATGTACGACGAGGTCCTGGCTCGGGATCCCAGACAGCCCGAGGCTCTGACCTACCGCGGGTGGTTGGTGCGCCTCGTCGGTCGCCAGGCCGGTAACCAGGAGCTGGTGGACAAGGGCCTCGAGTACCTCAACCGGGCCGTCGCCGCTGATCCCTCCTATCCCGACGCCCACTTCTTCCGGGGCCTCGTCCTCTTCCAGGACAAGGCCGACCCGGCCTCGGCGGTGCCCGAGCTACGGGCCTTCCTCGACTCCGACCCCCCGCCAGAGATGGTTGCCGGCGTGGAGGCGGTCCTGCGCCAAGCCCAGGCCGCCGCCGGCGCCCGGTAGCTCTGGCGGCCGTAGGGCACGGGGTGCAGAGCTCTGACCGCCAAGGTGTCGATCTCCCTGCCGGATGCCGACCCGCAGGTGGACGAGGGATGAACATTGCCCCCGGGAGGCCGGGACGGTCTCCCTCTGGGCATCCTTGCTCGTAAGGTAGGTGCCTGTGCGGTTTCTCGCCGTGGGCGCTGTACTGCTGGCGGGTACCTGTGCAGGTTGGCTTGCCGTGCTTCGCTTCGGTGAGGGGCGCCGGCTGCGGGAGCGCCTGGACGAGCTTTCGGCACGCCTCGACATCTCCCTCACCAGTGTGTCGGCCACCACCGACGTGGAATCGGCGCTCGACCGGTTGGCCAAGTCCGTCGAAGTGGTCCAGGAGGAGTCACGCGAGTGGCGCCGGCTGGCGGACTGGTTGGCCCAAACGCTCGAGGCCACGCCCCTCGGGGTGGTGGTGACGGCCGACGACGGCCGGGTCGTGTTCCGCAACCGGGCCGCAGCGTCGCTGATGGGGACGCGCTTGGAGGAGGCCCTGGCATCCCAGGCCTTGTCCGAGCTCCTCGACTCGGCGCGCTCCGGACTGTCCACGGCCAAGGTCCTCGACCTGCACGGCCCCCCCCGGCGGGCGCTCACCGTCTGGGGTGTGCCCATGGGAGAGGACGGCACGGCTGCGGTCATCATCGAGGATGTCTCCGAGCGCAAGCGCCTCGACGCCGTCCGCCGGGACTTCGTCGCCAATGTCAGCCACGAGCTGAAGACGCCGGTGGGGGCGCTCGGGCTCCTCGCCGAGACCTTGGCCTCCGAGGACGACGTCGAGGTCGTCCACCGCTTGGCCGAGCGGGTCCAGACGGAGGCTTTTCGCGTGGCCCGCATCATCGAGGACCTGCTGAACCTGAGCCGGCTCGAGGCCGAGGAGGCACCCCAGCACGAGCCGACGCCGGTGCAGGCGGTGCTGGCCGGCGCCGTGGAACAGATACGACCGGCAGCTTCCCTCCGGCGGGTGGAGATCCAGGTGGCCCATGCGCCTCGGGACTGGGCCGTGGTCGGTGATTGCCGACAGCTTGTCTCCGCCCTGTTCAACCTCTTGGAGAACGCCGTGAAGTACTCGGACCCAGGCTCGACCGTGGAGGTCCGGGCGACCAGCGAGGGACGCTTCGTGGACCTGGTGGTCCGCGATCACGGCATCGGCATCCCCTCCCGAGACCTCGACCGCATCTTCGAGCGCTTCTACCGGGTGGACCAGGGGCGGGGTCGCGACACCGGTGGCACCGGGCTCGGGCTCTCCATCGTCCGTCACATCGCCCACAACCATCAGGGCGAGATCCTGGTCGACTCCCGGGAGGGCGAGGGCTCGACGTTCATCCTGCGGGTGCCGGCGGAGCCCGGGCCCATGAGCCTCCTGGCCGATGCAGGATGAGCGCGGGGAGGCGGGAAATGGCCTCCGGGCGGCGATGAGCGAGCCTCAGGCCACGGTCTTGGTGGTGGAGGACGAGGAGTCCTTTGTGGAGGCCCTCACCGTGGGGCTCAAGCGCGAGGGGTTCCTGGTCCAGGTGGCCAAGGACGGGCTCGAGGCGCTGGCGCTGTTCGATTCCGTGCGGCCCGACCTCGTCCTGTTGGACGTCATGCTCCCGCACCTCTCCGGAGTTGACGTCTGCCGGGAGATCAGGAGTCGCTCGAAGACCCCCATCATCATGGTCACGGCCAAAGGAGCGGAGATCGACACGGTGGTGGGCCTGGAGGTGGGTGCAGACGACTACATCACCAAGCCCTACCGGCTCAGGGAGCTGGTGGCCCGGATGCGAGCCGTGCTCCGAAGGGTTCCCCGCGAGGAGGAAGTCGGGACCGACGGTGTATTGAGGGTCGGTGAGGTGCAACTGGATCCCGACCGCCACGAGGTGACCGTGCGAGACCAGCAGGTTGCCCTGCCGCTCAAGGAGTTCGACCTCCTCGAGCTGCTCCTGTTCAACGCCGGGCGGGTGTTGACCCGCGAAACCCTCATCGACCGGGTCTGGGGGTCCAACTACGTCGGGGACACCAAGACCTTGGACGTGCACATCAAGCGTCTTCGTTCGAAGGTGGAGGACGATCCCTCGAAGCCCCGGCGCATTCTCACCATCCGAGGCCTCGGCTACCGCTATGAGCGCGAATCATGACGGCCATAGGCGGTACCGGAGCAACCGATGACTCTGGGACAATGGAGACCATGGTGGAGACGAGGAGGCGATACCACGAAGAGCTCCACCAGCTGAAGGTGGACACGGTGAGGATGGCGGCCATGGCCGCGGAGCAGATCGCCGGCGGTACGGAGGCGCTCCTCGCCGGCGATCTATCAGGTGCCGAGGGAGTGATCGCCGGCGACCAGGAGATCGACGATCTGTTCCACTCCGTAGAGGAGAACGCCTATCACGTGCTGGCCCGCCAGAGCCCCATGGCCAGCGAGTTGCGCACCATCATCGCCACCCTGCGGGTGGTCCACGAGATCGAGCGCTGTGGGGACCTGATGGTGAACGTGGCCAAGGCCACCCGGAGGCTCTACCCCTACGGCCTGGACCCCAAGGTCCGTGGTCTTCTCGAGAGGATGGGCGCGCAGGCCGGCGACCAGCTCCGGCTGGCCGTGGTGGCCTTCGACGACGGAGACGTCGTTCAGGCTGCCGCCGTGGAGGACATGGACGACGTCATGGACGACCTCACCAAGGCCTTGTTCCGGACCATCTTCGCCGTCGGTGCCCCCGACGAGTCGGCATTGCAGCGTGCGGTTCAGGTCGCCCTCATTGGTCGCTACTACGAACGCATCGCCGACCACGCCGTCAACGTCAGTCATAGGGTGCGATTCGTGGTCACCGGCATCCTGGTCGACCAAGAGGCCGAGCGTCCACAACCGGGTCCCTAACCGAAACGGCCGGTGATGTAGTCCTCGGTCCGCTGGTCGGACGGGGCGGTGAAGATCTTTTCGGTGCGGTCCATCTCCACCAGCACGCCGGTGCGCTGCTCCCGCTCGTTGACCTCGGTGGTGAAGAAAGCCGTGCGGTCCGACACCCGCGCCGCCTGCTGCATGTTGTGGGTGACGATGACGATGGTGAACTCCCGCTTGAGCTCGATCATCAGTTCCTCGATGCGGTTGGTGGCCAGGGGGTCCAGAGCCGAGCAGGGCTCGTCCATGAGGATCACGTCGGGGCGTACGGCCAGGCAGCGAGCTATGCACAGCCGCTGCTGCTGGCCACCGGACAGCGAGAGGGCGCTCTGCTTCAGCTTGCCCTTCACCTCGTCCCACAGTGCAGCCCGCTGCAGCGACTCCTCGACGATGTCGTCCAACTTGGCCTTGTGGCCGTTCACCCGGGGGCCAAAGGACACATTGTCGTAGATCGACTTGGGAAAGGGATTCGGCTTCTGGAACACCATCCCGATGCGACGGCGAACCTGGATCGGGTCCACATGGGGGCCATAGAGGTCCTGGCCGTGATACTCGATGCGGCCCTCCAGGCGGGTGCCCGGGATCAGCTCGTTCATGCGGTTGAGGCAGCGGATGAAGGTGCTCTTGCCACACCCCGATGGCCCGATGACGGCGGTGATCTCGTTGGCGCCTACGTCGAGGGTGACGTCGCGCACGGCCCTGAAGTCCCCGTAGTAGACGCCGAGGTCCAAGGTGCGGATGAGCACCGACCACGGGGTTTCGGGCGTCGGCTCCCGGCCGTCGGGTAAAGGCGTGGTCACCATCGGCGGCGCCAAGGGGCGCAGGACATCGGTCACGTTCGTAGCACTCCCAGGCCTGGAACCACCAGCGGATGCCGGGCCTTCTGCCCCATCCTCTCGGCTGGCGACTCGAGCGTCAGCCTAGGTGTGTCTTGTGACGACGAGCTGTCCGAGCGGTTAACGCCGGCTGAACACAAGTGGCATCACCTCACCGTGAAGCGGGCGGCGATGAGTCGGGCCACCACGGTCAGGACCAGCACCAGGGTGATCAACGTGAACGCCGCTCCCCATGCCCGGTCTTGGGGGCCGACGAAGGGAAGTTGGGCGTTGCGGAAGATCTGCACCGAAAGGGCGGTGTTGGGGCCGCTCACCAGATCGAGGTTCACGGTCCGGGTGGCGCCAATGGTGAACAGCAAGGGAGCCGTCTCCCCTGCTGCTCGGGCCACGGCCAGCAGCGAGCCGCTGGTGATGCCGGGCAGCGCCGCGGGCACGACGACAGTCAGGATCGTCCGGGACCTACTGGCGCCGAGGGCCAGGCTCCCCTCCCTCAGGTCGGCTGGGACGAGCCGGAGCATGGACTCGGTGGAGCGGATGACGATGGGCAGCATCAGCGCTCCCAGGGCCAAGGCCCCGGCCACGCCCGACTGCCCGAACCGGAGTACCCAGATGGTGTACAGGAACAGGCCCATGACGATGGACGGGACGCCGGCCATGACGTCGCTCAGGAACCGGATGACGGCGGCCAGGCGGTTCTGGCCGCCGTACTCGTTCAGGTACACGGCGGCCATGACGCCGAGGGGAACGGAGAACAGCGCCGCCGCTCCGGTGGTGAGCAGGGTGCCCACCACGGCGGGACCCATGCCCGGGCCGGTCCGCCGGGAGGAGATGGGGATGTCCTCGGTGAGGAAGCCGACGTCGACGATCCGGAGCCCCTTGCGGATCACGTAGAAGACCACCAGCGCCAGCGGCACGGCCGCGACCAGTACCGAGGCGCAGATGAGGCCGGTGGCGACGGCGTTCCTCAGGCGTCGACCGCGCTGCACGCTGCCTCCCTCCAGGGAGGGCGGCCTCGAGGCCAGGGTGCTGACGCTCACGGTTTGCCCTGAGCCGCCGTGGCCCGCCCGAAGATGAGCCGAGCCACCACGTTGACGAGGATGGTCATGGCGAACAGGACGACTCCGAGCCCGATGAGGGCCGAGCGGTGGACCCCTCCAGCCTCGCCGAACTGGTTGGCGATAACCGCGGCCATGGCGTCGCCTGACCCGAAGAGCCGAGCGGTGATCTGGGGACTGGAACCGATCACCAGAGCGGCGGCGATGGTCTCGCCCATGGCCCGCCCGAGGCCGAGCATGACCGCTGCCACGGTGCCCGACCGGCTGTGGGGGAAGACCGCTCCCCGGATCATCTCCCACCGGGTAGCGCCCAGAGCCAGGGCTGCCTCCTTGTGGCCCCGGGGCACGGTGTCGTAGACCTCCCGAACGAGGGAGGTGATGATGGGCGTGATCATCAGGGCCAGGATGAGCCCGGCCGTGAAGTAGCTCTTGCCGTTCACAGGCTGGCCGAAGAGCGCGCCGAGGAGGGGAACCGACCTGGTGGCTCCACTTATGGCGTCGTACAGCTTGATGATCTCGGGAGCCAGCACCAGAAGGCCCCACAGACCGAACACCACGGAGGGCACCGCGGCCAGGAGGTCGATCAGGTAGGTCACGGGACGGCGCAACCGGGGCGGCGCCAGCTCGGACAGGAACAGGGCGATGCCCACGCTCACCGGTAGGGCCAGGGCCAGGGCGACCGCTGAGATCACCATCGTCCCGTAGATGAACGGAAGGGCCCCGAAGGCATCTCGGCTGGGCGCCCATCGCGCTGACGTGATGAACCCGAGCCCTTCCTTCTGGAAGGCGGGGAGCGCCTCTTCAGTGGTGGCAAGGGCGATGAGGGCCAGGATGGCCAGCACCGTCAGCCCCGAAGCGAGGGCAAGGAGTCCGAAGGCCCGGTCGGGGAAGGCCGAGCGGGAGGAGGCGAGGGTCGGGGCGGAGGTGACGGGTGCGGCCATGGGGACATGGCCCGCTGAGCCCTCTTGGGGCTCAGCGGGCAGCAGTGGTCATGAAGGCTTAGGCAGGCACCACGAGGTTGTCCAGTTGGGCCAGGGCCTTGTCCTTGACAGGTGGCGGCAGCTCGGCGTAGTCGACACCCGCAGCCAGCTTCTGGCCGTCGCTCAGCAGGTACCGGAGGAAGACCTTCAGAGCCTCGGCCTTGGTCTTGTCGGTCTGGTTCTTGTACACGAGGATCCAAGTGGGAGCGGTTATGGGGTAGGCGTTGGCCCCGCTAGCGTTGAGCGGATTGTAGGTGAGGTCGGGCTTCAGCTCGGCGCCCTCCAGCGCCGCCGACGCCCCCTCGGGCGTCGGGATCACGAAGGTGCCCGCCTTGTTCTTCACCTGGGCGAACTGGAGCTGTGACGCCTTGGCGTCGGAGAGGTCGACGTAGCCGACGGCGCCGGGGGTGTTCTTCACGATCTGGGCCACCCCCGAGTTCCCGTTGCCAGCCTGGGTGTCGGTGGGCCAGGGCACGGTGGAGCCCGACCCCAGCTTCCAGACGCCCGGCGCGGCGGCGGTGAGGTACTTGGTGAAGTTCTCCGTCGTACCCGACCCGTCCGAGCGGTGGCCGACGGTGATGGGCGTGGCCGGCAACTTGGCGGCGGGATTCATGGCCTTGATGGCGGCGTCGTCCCACTGCTTGACCTCTCGTTGGAAGATCTTGGCGATGGTGGGCCCATCGAGCTTGAGGCCCGGGACGTCGGCCAAGTTGTAGGAGACGGTGATGGGAGCCGCCACCGTGGGGACGTAGAGGAACTCCCCACCTTTGTACTTGGGCACATCCTCGGCCTTCACCGTGCCGTCAGAGCCGGCAAAGTCCACCACCTGGTCCTGCAGCTCCTGGCGACCCTTGCCCGAGCCACCACCGCCGTAGTTGACCGTCACCCCGGGCTGCTCCTCCTTGAACTCGGCGATGACGGCTTCGTAGAAGGGCTGGGGGAAGGTGGCTCCGGAGCCGTTGAGGGTGGCCGTGAGCTTGGGCTCGCCCGACTGACCACCGCTCCCGCCTCCCTCCTCCTCGCTCTCACCGCAGGCGGCACCAAGGAGCGAGACGGCAAGCACGGCCGTGAGCACGCGGGTTGAGCGCAGGACTGAACGGGGGGTCATGGCGAGGGGAACCTCCTGATTGGGGCGCGTCGCTTGACGAACTGCGGTGAACCTAGACCGCGGTCCTTGCCGGGAAGCGACGGTTAGGTGTCCGGCAGATGAACGTCAGCGGAAAGAGGGGACTGGGGCAAGAGGTCCCACCGCCCAAGAGCCGGAGCGCGCAAGGAGCCCGGCCGCCCCATCGAGTGACCTTGCGGCCTCCCGGTGAGACGAACCGAGCTCCACCGGTTTTCTACTCCTGTTCAGCTCAGAACGCAAGAGGAAACTTCGAGTTTGCATGGCTGGCTCCGTCCCTCAGGGGCCGAGCGCTCCCCGGAGCAGGGCCAGGCGTTCCGGCACCATGGCGTACCAGATCCAGCGGCCCCTCTTGTCACCGGTGATGAGACCGGCCTCGGTGAGGACCTTCAGGTGGTGGCTCACCGTGGGTTGGCTGCGCCCTACGGGGCCCACCAGCTCACAGGCGCAGACCTGGCCGGCGGGGGCGCTGGCCATCAGGCTCAGGAGCCGCAGCCGCACCGGATCGGCCAGGGCGGCAAATGCTCGAGCGAGATCACCAGCCTCGGCCTCGCTGAGCGGGCTGACCAGGAGGTTGGGGCAGCACAACTCGTCCGCTTCCTCCGGAGCAACCGACACCATCTTGGCCACTGTCGATCCCCTTGTCCATTGACGGCCTTCGATACGTCGACTATCTATTGATGAGCGTCAATCTACCAGGAGGGAGACGGATGTCTCATGTGACGCTCGCCCGCCGGTCACTGGCCGAGTTCATCGGCACCGCCTTGCTGCTCGTAGCGGTGGTGGGCTCGGGGATCGCGGCCGAGCGCCTGTCCCCGGGAGATGCCGGGCTCCAGCTCCTCGAGAATGCGCTCGCCACCGGCGCCGCCCTGGCGGCGATCATCTTCGCCGTGGGCCCGGTGTCGGGCGCTCACCTCAATCCCGTCATCACCCTCGCTGACCGGGCCTTCGGAGGCCTGGGAAACCGTGAGGCCGGTGCCTACGTCGCCGCCCAGATGGCGGGAGGCGTGGTCGGCGCCATGGTGGCCAACGTCATGTTCTCCCTGCCCTTGGTGGAGCTGTCGACCAAGACCCGCAGCTCCGTGGGTCTCTGGCTCGGCGAGGTGGTGGCCACCCTCGGACTGACTCTGGTGGTCTTCGGCGTGGTTCGCTCCGGCCGGCGCACGGCCGCTCCCTTTGCCGTCGCCGCCTACATCAGTGGAGCTGTGCTCTTCACGTCATCCACCAGCTTCGCCAACCCGGCGGTGACGGCGGCCAGGACGCTCAGCGACTCCTTCACCGGCATCAAGCCGGCTTCGGTGACGCCGTTCGTCCTCGCCCAGCTGCTCGGTGGCGTCATCGCCGTGGCCACCATCCGCACCCTGTACCCCTCCATGCACCAGGCCGCCGGGGAGGTGGTGATGCCCCGAGGCGAGGACGTGGAGGACGTGGCGGAGGACGTGAAGGCATGAGCTCGGGCTCGCCAGAGGCTCGACAGCCGCTTGACGAGGTTTGCCGCCGGCTGGCGGAGGAGTTCAGCGGTGTGTTCTCGGCCGAGACGGTGGAGCGCTACGTGAGCGACTCACTCGAGCGCTGGCGAGGCGCCCGCATCACCGCCTACCTACCCCTGTTCGTCGAACGCTTCTCCAGGGAGCGGTTACGCGCCCTGGCCAAGGCAGAAGGGAGCATCGTGTCCGACGTGCCCGAAGTGTTGTTCGTCTGTGTCCACAACGCGGGGCGCTCGCAGATGGCCGCCACCCTGCTCGACCACTACGCCCAGGGTCGCGTGAAGGTCCGCTCGGCGGGCAGCGCGCCCGCCGACGAGATCAACCCGGCCGTCGCCACCGTCATGGGCGATTGGGGCATCGACCTGTCCCAGGAGTTCCCCAAGCCCCTCACCGACGAGGTGGTCCGGGCCGCCGACGTGGTGATCACCATGGGCTGTGGTGACGCCTGTCCCATCTACCCCGGGAAGCGCTACCTGGACTGGGAGCTGGACGACCCGGCTGGTAAGTCCGCTGAGGATGTGGCGCCGGTCCGGGACGAGATCGACCGGCGGGTGCGCCAGCTCCTCGCCGAGCTCGTCCCCGCAGGGTCGTGACGACCTGGGCGTCGTGGCCGGGTCAGAACGACCTGGGTGTCGTAGAGGTGAACAATGGGTGAAGAACCTTGACCCCAGGTTGCCCCAACCGACACCATGCTCTCCCCCTGCAAACACGGAGGTACAGATGGACACGGAGGCGGTTCCGGCATTGGCGGCGGCAGGTGCGCTCGGGGTGCTCCTCGGACGCGTCTTCGGCGGCCGCCGCCAGGAAGAGCAGGAAAACGGGCGAGGAGCGGCCAGACCGGTGGCCGACGCGGCTGCCACCGCCGGTCGCCTCATGGGCATCGCCGCGGGCGCCGCCATCAAGGCCGGAGGCGTGGCGGTCCAGACCGTGGGTGCCGCCGTCACCGCCACCGGCAACATCACCCATGCCGCGGGCGAGCGGGTGGAGTCAGCCGTCCGTCCGGGCGGCCCGAGTGACCCGGTCGAGGCGCCGGCATTGACCACCACCGACGACGACGAGGGTGGAGCGACGGCCGCCGGCGCTTGAACACTTGACTGCCGTCAGCGCTTGGCGGGCCGCACATCGAGTTACCAAAGATTCAGCCGAGGTCAACGCGCCATCCACCATCGCGCAAGGCCCGGCTGGTTCTCTGGTGGACGATGCACACGCATGCTTCCCCCGCCATCATCACCGCTCCTACCACCGCTCAAAGGCACCGGGACCGCGAGCTCGCCATCACGAGGAACCTCGAGCTGGTGGCAAAGGCCATGTCCGGCCTGGCTTCGCAACTGGTCCCCCTGCATCTTCCCGCCCTCGAGGGAAGGAGCCGTCGCCCGATCGCAGCGCCCTCGGACGACGAGACCCTGGTTCAACTGCGCTCGGCATAGCTCCATGACGCCCTGATGGGCGTCATGGAGAGCCTGCAATCGGCCCTGCGCTCCCCCGGTCGAAGGCGCCGGCGAGTGTGGTCCCGGGCTGGCCGGGCCCACGTCGAGGTCAGAGGCCTGGGCCCCGGTGCCGACGCCGTCGGCCGAGGCGTGGAGGATGCGCTCCGCCGGCTCGACGGTGTCCGCTGGGCCGAGGCCAACCAGCAGCTCGGGCGGGTGGCGGTGGCCTTCGACGGTGGCAGGCTCGAAGCCGACGACCTGGTGCGAGTCGTCACCGACACCGAGCGGGCCCTCGGCGTCGGTGACCAGCGGTTCCCTACCGACCGACCGGACCACCCGGCCGACAGCGAGCCGCTGATCCGGGAGGCAGTGGCGCTGGGCGTCGACGTGGCCGCTCTGGGCCTGGCCGTGGCTGGTCGAGCCGCCCAGATGGCGCGTCTGCCGCTGGAGGTGGCCGGCCTCGTCCCCCTCGTCCAGTCGCAGCCGAGGCTGCGGCAGGTCCTGGAGTCACAGGTGGGGCCGGCCGTCACCGGGCTCGGCTTGTCGGTGACCAACGCCGCCGCCCAGGCCATGGCCCAAGGGCCGCTTGGCCTGGTCGTGGACCTTGGCCACCACCTCTCGCTGCTCAGCGAATCGGTGGCCCGACAGCGGGTGTGGGCGGCGCGCGAGGAGGCGCTGCATCCGGGTCCCGGTGTGAGGAGCGGGCAAGCCACCGCGGCCGGCCCCGCCACCGGCGAACGCCCCCTTCCACTGCCTCCAGGGCCAGCCGAGGCCTTCAGCCAGCGGGCCGGGCTGGCGTCATTGGCCGCGCTGGGAGCCACTCTCCTGGCCTCCGGGCGGGCTCGAAGAGCCGTGGCTGCCTTGTTGGCCGTGACGCCCAAGGGAGCGGTCCTGGGCCCGGACGCCTTCGCCGCCCAACTCGGGTGGGTGCTGGCCAAACGAGGGATCCTCTGCCTCGACGCCGATGCGCTCCGCCGCTTGGACCGCGTCGATTGCCTGGTCCTCGACGCCGACGTGGTGTGCACCGGCGCCGTCGTCGTCGACCGGGTCATCGCGCTGGGCGGCGCCGACCACGGCGAGGTCCGCCAGCGGGCCGTCGAGCTGTTCGACGGCATGGCCGGTGGTCACGTCCGCCGTGTCCACGGCTGGGCGCTGGGCCCGGTCCGCGCCGTCGGAGCCGACACCGCCAACCTCGAGGTCCGCCGGCATCTGCGCAACCTGGAGGGCGAAGACGTGCTGGGCCTGACCCACGAGGGCAGCCTGGTCGGCCTGGTACGGGTCGAGGAGGAGCTCGACGGCATGGCTGCCAGCCTGGTGGAGGCGGCCCGGCACTCGGAGCAGATGGTGGCCGTGGCGGGGGGCGATCTCCGCCTCGTGGAGCGGCTCGGGGCCGATCTCCTCGTCGACGGCGGTCCTCACCTCTACGAGGCGGTGCGCAGCATGCAGGCCGACGGGTGCGTGGTCGCTCTCATCTCGGCCACCAACGCCGATGCGCTGCAGGCAGCCGACTGTGGGATCGGGGTCACACCCCCATCAGGGGCGGTGTCCTGGACCGCCGACCTGTTGTGCGGATCCGACCTGGCCGACGCCCACCTGGTCGTCGAGGCCATGACCGTGGCTCACGAGGTGAGCCGGCAGAGCGCGGCGCTGGCGCTGGCCGGGTCCAGCCTGGCCGCTCCTCTGGCCCTCACGGGGCCCCCAGGGCGCGCCGCGGGCCGGGCCTTGAACACCGTCAACGTGGCCGCCCTGCTGGCCATGGCCAACGGTGTGCGGGCTGCGCTCCTGCTGGCCCGTCGTCCCGAGCCGTTGCCGAGGCTGCCGCCGGCATGGCACGAGTACGAGGTGGACGAGGCGCTCGGCCGACTGGGCTCTTCGTGGAACGGCCTTTCGGCGGCCGAGGCCGCCTCCCGCTCGAGGCACGACCAGGCGCCCTCCCTGCCGTCGCTGCCCTCTGCGGTGCTGGAGGAGCTGGCCAACCCGCTCACCCCGGTGCTGGGTGGCGCCGCCGCCCTCTCCACCGCCGTGGGAGCGATGGTCGACGGCGTCATCATCGGGGCGGTGGTGATGTTCAACGCCGGCATCGGCGGAGTGCAGCGCTACCGGGTGGCGCGCGCCATACACCAGCTGGAGCAGGCGAGCAGCCAGCAGGTGCGGGCTCGCCGGGACGGCGACGTCGTGCTAGTCCCCGCGGAGACGCTGGTGTCGGGCGACGTGGTGTTGCTGGCCTCGGGAGACTCGGTGCCGGCCGACTGCCGCATCCTGTCCTCGTCCAACCTGGAGGTCGACGAGTCCAGCCTCACCGGGGAGTCCATGCCGGTGGCCAAGGCTCCGCAGGCCTCGTTCACCTCGAGCGTGGCGGAGCGGACGTCCATGCTCTACGAAGCCACGTCGGTCGCGGCCGGCGTGGTCGAGGCCGTCGTCGTGGCCACGGGCAGGAACACCGAGGCTGGGTTGGCGAAGCAGGGTGTCGGGCGCCTGGCCAGCGGCGTGGAAGGCCGCTTGACCCAGCTGACGCGGACCACGCTGCCCGTCTCCGCCGCCGGCGGGGCAGGACTGGCTGCGGTTGGGATGCTGCGGGGGGCCTCGTTGTCACAGAGCCTGCACAGCGGGGTGAGCCTGGCCGTGGCCGCCGTGCCCGAAGGACTCCCTCTCCTGGCCACCATGGCCCAGCTCAGCTCGGCCCGCCGGCTCTCCGAGCGAGGCGCGTTGGTGCGCAATCACCGTTCCATCGAGGCCCTGGGTCGGGTGGACCTGCTCTGCTGCGACAAGACGGGCACCCTCACCGAGGGCCGCATCGAGCTGCAGAGCGTGTTCGACGGGGAGACGGAAGTGCCCGTCGACGACCTGACCGCCGCTGCCGCCGCCGTGGTGGCCGCCGGCCTTCGGGCGTCGCCCCTCGAGTCGGCTGGCGACGACCCGCTTCCCCACCTGACCGATCGGGCCGTGGTTCGAGGTGCGGCCGAGGCGGGGGTGGACGCGGCCACGGGCATCGACACCTGGGAGCGCCGGGCCGAGCTTCCCTTCGAGCCGGCGCGTGGCTACCACGCCGTGCTGGGTGGCAATGGGAGCGGTTTCCAGCTCAGCGTGAAGGGCGCCCCCGAGGTGGTGCTTCCCCGATGCGTCGAGTGGCAGCGGCCGGGGGGCTCGGCCAAGCTCGACCAGACCAGCCGGGCCCGCATGGCCGCGGCGGTGGACGAACTGGCTCGACGAGGCGCACGCATCCTCGCCGTGGCCGAGCGAAGTGCCTCGAGCCGGGCCGACCTTCACGACGACCGGGTCAGGGACCTTCGCCTCATCGGGTTCCTCGCCCTCTCGGACCCTGTCCGGCCCGAGGCGGCGTCGGCGGTCCGGGGGCTGCAGGGGGCGGGCGTCGACATCGTGATGCTCACCGGTGACCACCCCAGCACGGCCGAGGGAGTGGCCAGCGAGCTCGGCATCTTGAACGGCCGCCGGGTGGTGACCGGCCCCGAGCTCGACGAGCTGGACGACGATCACCTGGACCGTCTCCTCCCGGACGTCTCGGTGTTCGCACGGGTCACGCCCAGCCACAAGGTGCGCCTGGTGCTGGCCTACCAGCGCCATGGGAAGGCGGTGGCCATGACCGGTGACGGGGCCAACGACGCCCCCGCCATCCGGTTGGCCGACGTCGGTGTGGCATTGGGGGAGAACAGCACCTCGGCGGCCCGGGGGGCGGCCGACCTTCTCGTCCTCGACGGCCGCATCGAGACCATCATCGACGCCATCGTGGAGGGCCGGGCCATGTGGGTCTCCGTCCGGGAGGCCATCGCCATCCTCCTGGGGGGAAACCTGGGGGAGACGGTCTTCACCGTGGTGGCCAGCGCCGTCAGCGGCCGCCCCGCCCTCTCGCCCCGCCAGCTCCTGATCGTGAACCTCCTCACCGACGTCGTGCCCGCCCTCACCATCGCCGTGCGCCAGCCGGCCCGGCCCCGTTCCGAGGACCTGATGACCGAGGGGCCCGAGGCCTCGCTGGGGCGCGCCCTCGAGCGAGCCATCCTGGCTCGGGCCATCAGCACAGCCGCCGGCGCGGGAGCAGGCTGGGTGGGAGCAAGGCTCACGGGCAGGGGGCGGCGGGCCAGCACTGTCGCCCTGGTGGCCCTGGTGGGAAGCCAACTGGGCCAGACCATGCTGGCGGGGGGTCGCAATCCCGCCGTGGTCGTGGCCTGTGCCGGCTCCGCCGCCCTCCTCGTCGGGCTCGTTCAGACACCGGGGGTCAGCCAGTTCTTCGGGTGCACACCGCTCGGACCGGGCGGCTGGGCCATCGCCGGCGCGTCGGCGGCAGCCGGCACCGCCTCCTCATTGGTGACTCCAAGGCTGCTGGCTCGACGAGCCCCCCGCTTGAGGCCAGGGACCGCCTGACACGCCACCTCTAGGTTCACGCATTGGTCACCTGTCGCCGGCGTCGACCTCCCGGGCGCTCAGGCCCTCGTCGAACTCCTTGCGGGCCTGGCCGAAGGAACGGGCCAGCTTGGGCAGCTTGGCTCCGCCGAACAACAGCAGCACGACGGCCAACACGATGAGCAGTTCAGTAGTGCCGAGTCCGGCCATGGCGGATCCTCCGTGAGGCTTGGTCCGTCCGCACCGTACGGCTGGCGGATGACTCGGGGGTGAACGGCGGCGGGCGGGCTGCTGAACGCTGCGGTCTTCTCCTCGAATTCACCCGCCATGTTCTTGGATTCCACGGCCCGTTCAGGCTCCCTCCCTAGCTTGCGGGGCGTTCGCGACCCATGGAGGCAGCTCAGTGACCGAGATCGTCGACAGGCGAGGATTCATCAAGCGATCAGCGGCGACGGCGGGAGGGGCCGTGGTGGCCACTTCGGCCCTGCAGAGGCTGACCGAGCACGCGGCGCTGGCCGCACCCGGCAACGACAACGGCAGGGGCAACAACGGCAGGGGCAAGGGCAGGGGCCGCGCCCGGCGCCAGCAGATGGAGCAGAGCCCGGGCTACGGACAGCTCCAGCGGATGCGTGACCAGCGGGGCGTGGAGGCGCTGGCTCTGCCGGCCGGCTTCTCGTACGTCACCTTCGGCTGGACGGGCTCGCCCTTGAAGAGCGAGCCGGGCGTGCACGCCCGCAGTCACGACGGGATGGGCAGCTTCGCCGGCCCGGGCGGCACCACCCGCCTCATCCGCAACCACGAGCTGCGCACCCGGGCCGGCGACACCGCCCTCGGGGTGCCACCCAACGGCATCAACAAGTATGACCCGCTCGCCAACGGGGGCTGCATCACCATCGACTTCGACGCCGGGCGCCGGGAGTCGCTGAGGGAGTTCGCCAGCATCGCCGGCACCCACGTCAACTGCGCGGGCGGCGTCGCCTACGGTGCCGCCGGCTGGCTCACCTGCGAGGAGACCGTCGCCGACACCAGGCAGGGATACGGCCAGAAGCACGGCTACCCCTTCTTCGTCCCCGCCACCGGTGACGGCAAGCAGAGGAACCCCCAGCCGCTGCGGGCCATGGGCCGGTTCGCCCATGAGGCCGTGGCCGTTGACCCGGGCACCGGCGTCGTCTACGAGACCGAGGACGCCGGCAACGACAGCGGCTTCTACCGGTTCATCCCGGCCGACCGGGCCAACCTCGTTGCGGGCGGGACGCTGCAGATGCTGGCGGTCAAGAATGCGCCGAACTACGACACCATCCGCAACCAGCAGCTGGGAGCCAAGCTGAAGGTGGAGTGGGTGACGATCCCCAACCCCGACCCTGATCTCACAACCTACGGCACCTCCGTGTTCGACCAGGGTGCCGACGGCGGGGGCGCCCGGTTCAACCGGCTGGAGGGCATCTGGTGGGATCAGGCCCGCCAGAGCACCTTCTTCAACTCCACTTCGGGCGGCAACGCCGGCTACGGCCAGGTGTGGGAGTACGTGCCGGGCAAGAACGGCAATCAGGGTGGCGACCTCTACCTTCGCTTCGAGTCTCCCGGCTGGACCGTGCTCGACAGCCCCGACAACCTGAATGTGACGCCTCGCGGCGCCATCCTCCTGTGCGAGGACGAGGCCACCGGCGGGGACAACGAGTTCCATCCGCTGGCTCCTTACCTCGAGAACGTCAACCGGCTCATCGGCCTCGACGCCGCCAGCCGGCCGTTCGAGTTCGCCGTCAACATCCTCAACGACTCCGAGTTCGCCGGCGCCTGCTGGAGCCCCGACGGGCAGGTGCTCTTCGTCAACATCTTCGGCGAAGGCACTCCCAACAGCGGCATGACCTGCGCCATCTATCCGCCAGCCAGCGGTTGGGGATCCGGCCTCCTCTAGCCGCAGCAGCACCCAGCACCCGAACCCGAGCGGCCCGTCTCGCACACCGCCCCTTTGCCTAGGATCCAGCCGGAAGCAGCACCTAGTGGGGGGCGGTGTGCAGGCGTCCATCCGGACGGCCTGGTTCAGGGCCTTCACACGAAGGCAGAGAAGGCGAAGAACACACCGCCGGCCACGTCGGCGCCCACGGCACCCGCGACGGTCAGGACCTCGCTGTAGCGGTCGATCATCGGTCGGCGCGCCCAGGCGTGTCCCAAACTCCGGCGGTGGCGGCGGCTCGGGCGTAGTCGGCGAAGTTAGGACTCGGCCGCACCGCCTTCAAGCGTGTCCACGACGTCAGCCCCAACGACTACCGCGCTGGAGCCGTCCGGACCTGACCCGGGGTCGGCCTTCCCGTCCACTGAGCGGCGCCAGCGCCGGCGGCCCAGGACAGCAGCGAGGCCCAGGGCGACCACGCCGAGCGCCAGGACGTGCGTGGGCCACCGCTCGAGGGCGCCGTCGAGTGGGGAGGCGGCGGCCCGGCCGACGGCGTAGGTCATCATGACGTAGGCGACGGTGCCGGCCATGTTGGCGGCGGCGACCCGAAGCGGGGAGAGCCGGCACGCCCCGGCAGCGGCCATCACCGGCCCGCACGGGCGCACGGCCACCGCCGCCACCCCGACGCGGGCCACCATGCGCCGGGTACGGGCCAGGGCCCGGCCCGCTCGGGGCGAGCGCCGTTCGGCCCAGCCCGTGACCTCTTCGCCGCCGTGACGCCCGAGGAGGAAGTGCCAGGGATCGGCAGCCACCAACCGCAGCACCGCCACCAGCAGGAAGGTGGCCAGAGAGGAGTGAGCCCCAGCCAGCACCAGGTTGAGGCTCCGAGGGCTCAAGGCTGCGAGCAGCAGTGGATGATCAGGTGCGAGTGCGGGCGTGAGCAGCGTTCCCAGCGCCGACAGCGCTGAGAGGAAGGCGATAGGAGCGGCCAGGGCCACCAGTCGGGGCCGGCGGCGGATGCCGGGCCCCTTGCCCACTCAGGATCGCCCGCGTCGGGCGCCGAGTCGTGGGTAGTGTCGTCGTCGGGCCACCGCGAACGAGTGTTCCCCCCTATCGTTACGCCAACGTGGCCTGGGGGCAGCCCAGCGGTTGCCTGTGCATGAAGGGTCTCCCCGTCACCCCCGCGCCTTCTGCTGTTGAGAAGCCTGTAACCATCGCCCCACCGGGGAGGTCGGACCTGAAAGTGCTGTTTCAGAGCGGGGGAGCGCGCGGGTGCCTGCAGCTATAGGAGTGATGTTCCCAGGACAGGGGGCCCAACGGGCAGGTCTCGGGACGGCCTGGCGGGACGATCCTGCCTGGTCGGTGGTGGAACGCGCCGAAGAGACGCTCCAGCGACCTCTGGCCGGCCTCCTCCTCGATCCCGCCGCGGCCCTCGACCGTACCGAGGACGCCCAGCTGTCCGTGCTCCTCACCTCGCTGATGATCTGGGAGACGGTGGCTCCCTCCCTGGCCCCGATCGTGGGCTTCGCCGGCCACTCGCTCGGCCAGGTGACGGCCCTCATAGCGGCCGGGACTCTCTCTTTCGACGATGGGATTCGCCTCGCCGCTCGCCGGGCTGGCCACACTCAGGACGCGGCCGAGCGGCATCCGGGCCAGATGGTGGCGTTGCTCGGTGCCACCCTCGACCAGGCCCGCCAGCTCTGCCAGACGGACCGGACCGAGTGCTGGCTGGCCAACGACAACGCACCGGGCCAGGTTGTGGTGGCGGGAACGCCCGAAGCGGTGGCCGACATCGTGGAACGGGCTGCCTCCGCCGGCGCCGGCCGGGCCACGCGGCTCCGGGTGGGCGGCGCCTTCCACACCCCACTCATGGCCGAGGCCGCAGCCGCCTTTGCCCAGGATCTGCGGACCGTGCCGTTGTCGGGGTGCACGGCGCCGGTGGTCTCCAACGGCGACGCCCTCCCCTACGAGGACGGCGAGGGTTGGCGGCATCGCTTGGAGGAGCATCTCGTGGGCCCCGTCCGCTGGCGTGAGTCGGTGGAGAAGCTGGTGGCCATGGGCGCCACCGAGCTGGTGGAGGTCGGGCCGGGCAGCGTCCTGACCAGCCTGGCCCGCCGCATCGTCCCTGAGGTCCCTGTGCGTGACACCGAGTCTCTCCTCGAGGGGGTGCCGGCATGACGGCGGCCACGCCGGCCACGCCGGCCAAGCCGGCCAAGCCTGTCCGCGGCG
Organism: Actinomycetota bacterium; assembly: GCA_030859405.1. Lineage (GTDB taxonomy): Bacteria > Actinomycetota > Acidimicrobiia > Acidimicrobiales > YB1-3. Next base: position 23,519 of record JALZKD010000003.1, read on the forward strand.
AGGAGCTGGAGGTTCCCGAGCGGGTGATCCTGGCGCCGGCCGTCGGCGTCTTCCAGCCCGTGGCCGCCGAGTCGGGAGCGAACGGGGCCGAAGGGGCCTCCAGCGACCACGTAGCTCAGAGCGGCGGCAAGCCCGTGGCCGAGGGCGATGTGGTGGGGGTGGTCGAGACCCGGGGCCAGGCTCACCCCGTGCGCAGCGCCTTCAGCGGCTTCCTGGTGGGCATGCTGGCCCATCCGGGCGAGCGGGTCCGCGAGGGCCAGCCCGTTGCCTGGTTGCGGGTCCTCCAGGTAAGTAGCTAGGGCATCCTGATGGGCCTCACCATTACCGGATTGGGGACGGCTGTCCCCCACCAGCGCCTCACCAACGCCGACCTCGAGCGCATGGTGGACACCACCGACGAGTGGATCGTGGAGCGCACCGGCATCCGGGAACGGCGAGTGGCGGCCGAGGGGGAGACCTCGGCCACCCTGGGCACAGCGGCTGCCGGCGCTGCCCTCAAGGACGCGGGGCTCACCCCTGATGACGTGGGCCTGCTGCTGGTGGCCACCACCACCCCCGTCCAGCTCTTCCCGGCCACCGCGGTGCGAATCCAGGACGATCTGGGGCTGCGGTGCGGGGCCTTCGACGTCATGGCCGCCTGCTCCGGCTTCGTGTACGGCCTGGTGGCGGCGGCGGGGATGATGGCGGCCGAAGCTGGCGTCGGGCCAACGTCGGGGTTCGCAGTGGCCGAGCGTCCCCATGCCCTCGTGGTGGGGACCGAGACCCTCACACGGGTCGTGGACCCGGACGATCGGTCCACCCGCATCCTCTTCGGCGACGGTGCCGGCGCCGCTGTGGTGTCACCGTGCACGGATCCGCACGGAGGGCTGCTGTCGTGGGACCTGGGCTCCGACGGCTCACTCGTGTCCCTGCTGGAGGTGCCGCCCGGAGAACGATGGCTGCGCATGGAGGGCAAGGAGGTCTTCCGGCGCGCCGTGCGGGTGGTGGTGGAGTCGTCCTCGGCCGCCCTCGCCAAGGCTGGGCTGAGGCCCGAGGACGTGGACCTGTTCGTGCCCCACCAGGCCAACATCCGCATCATCGACGCCGTGGGCAGCCGCCTCGGGATCCCGCCCGAGCGCACCGTCACCAACATCGAGCGTTACGGGAACACCTCGGCGGCGTCCATCCCCCTGGCCTTGGCCGAGGCGGCCGAGGACGGCCGGCTTCGCGGTGGGGAGTTGGTGCTCGTCTCCGGCTTCGGCGCCGGGATGACCTGGGCCAGCGCCGTGATGCGCTGGCAACCGCGCCCGTGAGCGGGCGTCGGCCGAGCGACCCGGTGAGCCAGGCCCGCGTGGCTCTGGTGACGGGGGGGTCAGGGGGGATCGGCCGGGCCACCGTGGCCGCCCTCGCCGAGGGTGGTCACCGCGTGGCCGTGGGTTACCGGCGCGATCGCGTGGGGGCCGAGAAGGCCGCAGCCGAGATCGACGGTGTGGCCGTCGAGGTCGACGTCTCCGAGCCCGAGTCGGTGGACGCCGCCTTCTCGCTGGTGGAGGACGGGCTGGGCCCGGTCGAGGTGCTGGTCAACAACGCCGGCGTCAACGCCGACGGGCTGATCCTGCGCATGAGCGACGAGCAGTGGCGCCACGTGCTGGCCACGAATCTCGACGGCGCCTTCTACGTCACCAGGCGGGCCAGCGCCACCATGCTCCGACACCGTTTCGGCCGCATCGTCAACGTGGGTTCGGTGGTGGGCTCCACCGGAGCCCCGGGCCAGGCCAACTACGCCGCGGCCAAGGCCGGCCTGGTCGGCCTCACCCGGTCGGTGGCCCGGGAGCTAGCATCGCGGGGGATCACCTGCAATCTGGTGGCGCCCGGGCCCATCACCACGGCCATGACCGAGGCTCTGTCCGAGGAGCGGCTGGCAGAGTTGGTCGGCCTCGTGCCCCTCAAGCGCGCGGGGACGGCCGAGGAGGTGGCAGCGGTGATCGCCTTTCTCTGCTCCGACGCCGCTTCCTACGTCACCGGGGCAGTGGTGCCGGTGGACGGCGGCGCGAGCATGGGTCACTGAGTACAGCCATGACCTCGACACCAGGGGCGCCGACCAGGCGTCGACACGATTTGGAACAGGAGAGTGTGATGGACAGAGATCAGGTGATGGTCACCATGCGAGAGGTCGCCCCCGAGGTCCTGGGCGTGGCGCCCGAGGTAGTGGTGGAAGAGGCGAGCTTCAAGGACGACCTCGACGCCGACAGCCTGGATCTGGTCGAGCTGGTGATGGGTCTCGAGGAACGCCTCAACGTGACCATCCCCGAGGACGAGCTCTCCGAGATCAAGACCGTGGGCCAGGCCGTGGACCTGGTGATGGCCAAGCTGGCCGTCGGCACCTGAGGCTCCCGTGACGTCTTCCGAGCAGAGCGGCCGCCACCGGGTGGCGGTCACCGGCCTCGGCGTCAAGTCGCCGGCCGGCAATGACGTGGCCGAGTTCTGGTCCACGTTGCTGGCGGCCAGGCCCGCCGCCGCTCCCATCTCCCGCTTCGACGCCTCAGACCTGCCAGTGGGCTTCGCCTGCGAGGTTCACGGATTCGATCCGTCCGACTACTTCGGGCCCAAAGAGGTGCGCCGAGCCGACCGGGTGACCCATCTGGGCTTCGCCGCCGCCAGCGACGCCCTGGTCGACGCCGGCGACCTCGGAGCCGACCCCGGCCAGTGCGGCGTGGTGGTGGGCGTCGGCATCGGCGGGCTGTGGACCCAGGAGGAGGAGGAGAAGGTCCTCTTCGAGAAGGGCCCCAACCGGGTGAGTCCCTTTCTCGTGCCCATGATGATGCCCAATGCCACCGCGGGCACAATCGCCATGCGCCACGGCTGGAAGGGCCCCAACCTGTGCATCGCCACCGCCTGCGCCGCGGGCACCAATGCCATCGGCGAGGCCACCCGCCTTATCCGGGAGGGCTCGGCCCAGGTGGTGTTGGCGGGCGGTGCCGAGGCTGTCCTCACCCCGATCGCCATCTCCGCCTTCGCCCGCATGGGTGCCCTCAGCACCCGCTCCGACGAGCCCGAGCGAGCCTCGCGCCCGTTCGATCCCGACCGTGACGGGTTCGTGATGGGAGAGGGGGCGGCGTTCCTGGTCCTCGAGCGCTGGGACCGGGCCGAGGCCCGCGGCGCCGAGATCCACGGCGAGGTCCTCGGCTATGGGCGCAACGCCGACGCCTATCACATCACCGCCCCTTCCCCGGATGGCAGCGGGGCGGTGGCCTGCATGGAGGCCGCGCTCCGGGATGCCGGGATCGGCTCGGACGACGTCGGCCACGTCAACGCCCACGGCACCTCAACGCCCCTGAACGACGCCATGGAGGCCGAAGCCATCGTCAAGGTCTTCGGTGGTTCGCCGCCCCCTGTCACCTCCACCAAGGGCGTCACCGGCCACCTCATCGGCGCCGCCGGTGCCGTGGAGGCCGTGGCCGCCATCCTCTCCGCCCGGGACGAGCTGGCTCCTCCCACCGCCAATCATGAGCGGACCGACGCCGACGTCACCGTCGACGTGGTGGCCGGCGCTCCCCGCCAGGTCAGCGGGCCGGTGGTGTCCAACTCCTTCGGGTTCGGCGGTCACAACGCCACGCTGGTGCTGGCGGCGGCCGAGGGCTGACCCTGCGGATCGCCGCCGGCCGCCCCTCCGCCGCCACCGCCGAGGTCACCGAGCTCGGCGGGCGTACCGTGGCCATGTTCCGCCTGGAGGGCGGTGACCACCGAGGTGCGCTGGGCCCGGCCGAGGGCCTCACCATGGAACGGCTGGTGGAGGTGGCCACCGACCTCGGGGTGCCCATCCTGGGCGTGGTCTCCACCTCGGGGGCCGACGTCGGCCACGGCGTGGCATCCCTGCATGCCTGGGGACGGGTGGCCAGGGCCGTCAGCCAGGCGTCAGGGGTGGTGCCGGTGGCGCTGGTGGTCACCGGGCCGTGCGTGTCCGGGCCGGCGCTGCTGTTGGGCGTGGCCGACATCGTGGTCATGACCAGTTCGGCCTTCGCCTACGTGAGCGGGCCCATGGCCGTGCGGAGCTTCACCGGCAGGGAGGTGGGCAACCGCGAGTTGGGAGGCGCCGACATCCACGCTCTGCGCACGGGGCTGGCGTGGGGTGTGGAAGAGGATGAGGACGCCGGTCTCGACGCCGCCCTCGACGCCTTGTCCTACTTCCCCCCCAACAACCACGAGGAGGCGCCGGCCTCACCGTCGCCCGATCCCGTGGGGCGCGACTCGGAGGTGGCGGCATCGGCCGTGCCCGCCTCGCCCACTGCCTCCTACGACGTGAGGACGGTGATCGAGGACGTGGTGGACGCCGAGTCGTTCTCCGAGGTGCGACGCCTGCACGCCCCCAACATGGTCACCGGCCTGGCGACGGTGGGCGGGCAGCCGGTGGGCATCATCGCCAACCAGCCCTTGCAGATGGCCGGCGCCATCGACGTCGAGGCCGCCAGCAAGGCGGCCCGTCTGGTGCAGCTGTGCGACGCCTTCAACGTGGCCCTCCTCACCTTCGTGGACACACCCGGGTTCCAGCCCGGCAAGGACATCGAGTGGCAGGGGATGATTCGCCACGGTGCCGAGCTGGTGCACGCCTACGCCGCCGCCACCGTGCCGCGGGTGAGCGTCATCCTGCGCAAGGCGTACGGGGGTGCCTACATCGTGATGGACTCCAAGGGCATGGGGAGCGACACGTGCCTGGCCTGGCCGTCGGCGGAGGTGGCGGTGATGGGCGCGTCGGGCGCCATCAACATCCTCCATGGCCGGCGCCTGGCCGCGGTGGAGGACCCCACCGAACGGGACCAGGAGCGCAAGGCCCTGGAGACCGGTTACGCCGAGGCCTACTGCACGCCTGCCATCGCCGCCGAGCGGGGATTCGTGGACGAGATCATCGAGCCCGCCTCCACCCGCCGGACCGTGGCCGGCGCCCTGGCGGTGCTCCGCACCAAGCGGGAACGTCTCCCGCAGCGCCGGCACGCCAACACGCCGCTGTAAGCGACTGTTGTAAGAAGGAGGGACATGTTGCTCGAAGGCAAGAAGCTCATCGTCACCGGGGTGCTCACCGACGCCTCGATCGCCTTCTCCGTGGCCCGCCTGGCTCAGGAGCACGGCGCCGAGCTGGTGCTCACCTCCTTCGGGCGGCCCATGAGCCTCACCCAGCGGGCCGCTCGCCGCCTTCCCGAGCCACCCGACGTGCTCGAGCTCGACGTGTCCAACCCCGAGCACTTCTCCACCCTCACCGAGGAGCTGGAGCGCCGGTGGGGCCGGGTTGACGGGGTGGTCCACGCCATCGGCTTCGCACCCGAGGCCTGCCTCGGCGGCGACATCCTGCGGGCAGGCTGGGAGGACGTGGCCACCGCCTTGCAGGTGTCTGCCTACTCGCTCAAGGCCCTTACAGAGGCTGCCCTGCCTCTGATGAAGGGCGAGGGCGGCTCGGTGGTGGCCCTCGACTTCGACGCCCGCCAGGCCTGGCCCCAGTACGACTGGATGGGCGTGTCCAAGGCCGCGCTGGAGTCCGTCGCCCGCTACCTGGCCCGGGACCTGGGCCCTGTGGGCATAAGGGTCAACCTGGTGTGCGCCGGGCCCGTCCGCACCGTGGCCGCCAAGTCCATACCCGGCTTCGACAGCTTCGAGGCGGCGTGGAAGGACCGGGCGCCTCTGGGCTGGGACGTGGCCGACGCCGAGCCCGTCGCCCTGGCCTGTGTGGCCCTGTTGTCCGACCTGTTCCCAGCCACGACGGGGGAGATGCTCCACGTGGACGGCGGCTACCACGCCGTTGGCGCCTGAGAGAACAGGCGACCCCGGCCGATGAGCGACCTGCGTGAGCACCTCATCGAGGCGCGCCTGGCCGGATCGGTGGCCACCACACCGGGGAACACCGTGGCCAACTGCGAGAAGCTGGTGGCCGGCAAGCCCAACTACACCTTTGGCCTCTCCGACTGGAGGAGCGCCGACGTGGCCGAGGTGCGGGCCGTAGTGGCCGGGTTGTTCGGCGACGCCGCCGTGGACGGCGATCCGGACGGGCCGGGCTGGATCGAACCCGACGCCACCCTGGCCGCCATCGAGAGTCACCGAGCCAAGGTGGCCGACCACGCCCGTGCTCGCTCGAGGGTGTTGCTCGCCACCGGTCATCCCACCGGTCTGCTGCCTCACTACATGGCGCTGGGTCGGGCCCTGCTCGACGCCGGCTGTGAACTGCTCACGGCCCTCGACAACTCGTGGCTGGTCGAGGGCCCTGACCGCCGGGGCCTGCGGTTCCTCGGGGGGGTGGCGTGCGCCTGGACGGGCGGGGACCTGATCCACACCCACCGGTCCAGCTACATGGAGGCCATGCTCGCCGCCCTCGAGGCCGAGGGGCGGTGGCCCGACCTCGTTCTCGGCGACCACGGCATGGCCGGCGCCGCCATCGAAGGTGGCATCGAGACCGTGAGCATCGCCGACGTCAACGACCCGGCCCTGTTCCTCGCTCAGGCCCGAGGCCGGACCGAGTCGGTCATGCCCATCGACGACAATCTGGCCCCCCGCCTCTTCGAACCGGTCACCGCCGCCATCCTCGACGGTGTGACGGCCCCGCCCCCAGCTAAACTTCCTGCCTGGTGAGTCTTTCCCTCTCAGACCTCCGTGGCCGCGCGCGCACGCCCGGCGCCCAGAAGGCGATCCGCTACTCGCTGGTGTCGGTGGTCGCGGTGGCCGTCAACCAGGTCTCCCTCTTCGTCCTCCAGTACGGCTTTCACTGGACGGCCAAGTCGGCGGCCATAGCCGCCGCCGCGCTGGGCGGCGTCCCCTCGTACTACCTCAACCGGAGATGGGCGTGGGGCAAGACGGGACGGTCGCACCTGCTCAAGGAGGTGGCGCCCTTCTGGGTCATCGCTTTCGCCGGCCTGGTCTTCTCGACCTGGGCCGCGGACTTCGGCGAGAGCCTGGCCAAGGACCACTTCGCCACCAGCCGCTTCCTTCAGGCCCTCACCGTGAACCTCTTCGCCCTGGGCGCCTTCGGGATCCTCTGGGTGGGCAAGTTCATCTTCTTCAACAAGGTGCTGTTCGTCACCAAGGACGAGGACCTGAGGACGACGCTGGCCGAGGAGGTCGTGGCCTGACTCTGGCTCCGCCCTAGGACCCGCCCCACTTGGATCCGGCCCACCTGGCCGTGGCCAGGGCGACCAAGGGTTTCATGCCCGAGGACGAGGGACTGGCCCTGCACCGGGCCGGCCTCGAGGCCGCGGCATCGCGAGCCGGTCCCCTGCTCGAGATCGGCACCTACTGCGGGAAGTCGGCGGTGTACCTGGGAGCAGCGGCGCATACCGGGGGCACGATGCTGTTCAGCGTCGACCACCATCGAGGCTCCGAGGAGAACCAGGCGGGGTGGGAGCACCACGACCCCGAGCTCGTGGATCCCGTCACGGGGCGGATGGACACCCTGGCCCGCTTCCGGCGCACCCTCGAGGAGGCCGGCCTCGAGAGGTCGGTCGTGGCAGTGGTGGGCGAGTCGTCCGCGGTGGCCGCCCACTGGCGCACCCCGCTGTCACTGGTCTTCATCGACGGCGGCCATGGGCCGGGGCCGGCGTGGGCCGACTACCACGGGTGGGCTCCGCACCTGGCTGTGGGAGGGCTCCTCGTCATCCACGACGTGTTCCCCGACCCTGCCGCGGGGGGTAGGCCGCCGTACGAGCTGTGGTGCCGGGCCAAGACGTCAGGGGCCTTCGCCGACCAATGGGCGTGCGGGAGCCTACGGGCGCTGCGCCGCGTGGGCCCCGGCGTCTGAGGCCGTCAGCGGTTCCGCCGGCACCACCAGTCCCCGAGGAAGGTCGTGGCCGCGGAACAGCCGCGCCGCCGCGCCCTCTCCGAACAGGGTGTGGTGGGCCAGGACCACCGCGGCCGACGAGTAGGTGCTGTGCTCGTCGAAGGGGAAGTGAACGGTCTGGGGGTACACGCACCCGGTCCAGTACGAACCGTCCAAGCGACGGAGGCGCTGAGCCCACGTGAGCAGCAGCCGGGCCTCCTCGTCGAGGCCACAGGCGGCCAGGGCCAGCGAGCACTCCGCCGTCTCCGCGCTGGTGACCCAGGGTCGGTCGGAGACGCAGCGGACCCCCATGCCGTCCATGACGAAGGTCGGCCAGCCCTCACGGAGGCGGGCCCGGGCCGGCTCCCCGCCCACCGCTCCGCACAGCACCGGGTAGTACCAGTCCATGGCGAAGCGGTGCTTGGGCTCGAAGGCATGGGGACGGTGGGCGATGGCGTGGGCCAGGCGCCCGGCGGCCAGCTCCCACTCGGGCCGGGGCCGGCCGAGGGTCTCCGTGGCGGCCACGGCGCAGCGCAGGCTGAAGTAGATCGACGACGAGGCCGTGAGCAGGGCATAAGGCCCCCTGCTGCCGTCGGGCTCGACGCACCAGATCATCTCGCCGCCCGGCTGCTGGAGCCTGAGGACGAAGCCCACGGCGGCCTCCACCATGGCCGACATGGCCTCGAGGAAGCCACGGTCGGCGGTGGTGAGATAGTGCTGCCAAATCCCCGTGGCCACGTAGGCACACACGTTGGTGTCCCGGCGCCGGTCCACCGCGGCCCCGTTGCGGTAGTAGTTGGACCAGGAACCGTCGGCGCCCTGGGTTCGGGCCAGCCATCGGTAGGCCCGCTCGGCGTCCCCGCGCCGGCCTCCCACGCTGAGGGCCATGGTGGCCTCCACATGGTTCCAGGGGTCGCCGTGCCCACCGAGGTACCAGGGAACCATGCCGTCGGGGCGTTGGAGCTCGGCGATGCGTTCCACGGTGGCGGCCACCTGGGCCCGGGTCAGCACGGCTTGTCCAGGTAGACCACCAGGCTCTTGCCGAGGATGGGGTTGAGGAGCCGCTCCACCAGGCGCAGCGGTGAGCGAGAGTGGGTTAGATCCCATACCAGCAGGGCGTGGTAGGCGCGCACCAGGCGGTGATCGTCGCGGCCCACGCCGACGGCGCACTTGAGCCACCAGTACGGCGAGTGCAGGGCGTGGGCGTGGTGGCGGCCCCGGTACCGGAGGCCGGTCCCCCGCAGACGATCCATCAGCGCCGAGCGGCGGTAGATACGCACATGACCGCCGGGATTGGAGTGATAGTCGTGCGACAGGCACCAGTTGACCGCCTCGGGCAGCCACCGCGGCACCGTCACGGCCACGCTCCCACCAGGACGCAGCACCCGTGCCAGCTCGGCCATGGCCGGTTCGTCGGCCTCCACGTGCTCGAGGACCTCGGCGGCAATGACCCGGTCGAAGCACCGGTCGGGAAAGGGCAGGCGCAGGACGTCACCGCACACAACCGTGCCCCCTCCGCTCGATGTCACCTGACCTTCGGCGATCATGGCCCCGAGCATGACGGCCACTTCGGTGATCTCGCCGTCGTCGGCGTCCACAGCCACGACCCGACCGCCTCGCCGCAGGGCCTCGTAGGCGTGACGACCCCCTCCGCAACCCAGGTCCAGCAGGCGGTCACCGGCCGAGAGCCCGAGGCGGTCGTAGTCGACGGTCAGCACCGGCGATGCTGGGCCAGGAGGCGGCGGTACTGGACGACGGTGCCCTCCGCCGTGGCCTGCCAGGTGAAGCGCTCGAGGGCCCTCGCCCGGCCGGCCCGACCGAGGCGGGCCCGCAGCGCGCCGTCGTCGAGGGCCCGGCCGATGGCCGCGGCCAGGGCCTCCACATCTCCGGGCGGCACCAGCAGGGCGGTCCTCCCGCTCCGGCCCACCACCTCCGGGAGGGCTCCCCCCGTGGTGGCCACCACCGCCACCCCGCAGGCCATGGCCTCGACGGCAGGGAGGGAGAAGCCTTCGTAGAGCGACGGCACCACGGCCAGCTCCGCCTCGGCATAGAGCCGCACCAGGGCTTCGTCGCTCACTCCGCTCACGAACCGCACCGCCCCTTCCAGGCCCAGCCGGTCGATGGCGGCCTCGGCCCCGCTGTGGGGCCGGGGGGTGCCCACCACCACCAGTTGGGCATGCCGCTCGGTGCGGGCCTTGGCGAGGGCTTCGAGCAAGGGCACCAGACCCTTCATGGTCACGTCGGCGCTGGCCGTGGTCACCAGCAAACCCGGCACCCTCCGGACACCGGGACGGGGTCCGAAGCGGGAGTGGTCCACGCCCACGGGCACGACGGCCATGCGCCCCGGGTCCACGCCCATGTGGGTGGCGATGTCCGAGCGCGAGGACTCCGACACGGTGACGATGCGCGCCAGCCTGCGAGCCACTCGAACCTGCATGCGGACGAACCCGTACCACCGCCGCAGGACCAGCCGCCGGCGCCAGTCCCCGGCTCCGCCCAGCTCCAGGTCCCGGTCCACGGTGATCGGATGGTGCACCGTGGCCAGCACGGGCCAGCCGTCGTCGATCATCCCCATCAGTCCCGTGCCCAGGCACTGGTTGTCGTGGACCACGTCGAAGGACCCCAGCCGAGCGGCCAGCTCCCGGCGGGCCCGGAGGCTGAAGGTGAGCGGCTCGGGGAATCCGGCCCCGCACACGAGGGCGAACTCGAGGACGTCCACCCAGGAGCGGAACTCCCGAAGGTGGGGGGAGCGGAAAGGATCCGGCTCGCGGTAGAGGTCGAGGCTGGGTACGGGAATGAAGGCCACGCCGTCGTCGAGCACGGGATAGGGAGGACCGCCGAAGACCGTGACCTCGTGGCCCTGGGCGACCAGCTCTCGCGTCAGGTGGCGGGTGTACACGCCCTGGCCGCCGCAAAGAGGGTTGCCCCGATAGGCGAGGAAGGCCACGCGCAGCGGATGGCCGTGCCGTCTGGAGGACATAGGTGGCGGAACGGTCACCCTAGGTCCTCCGGACGAACCGCAGGCGGTTCCGGCCTCGCCCTTCCCGTCTCGATCTCAGGGCCGGGCCCAACGTGAGGGCCAACGTCAGCCCGCCCAGAGCGAGGATCGGCCCGTCGCCCAGAGCGGCGTACACAGTGCGCCCTGTCCTCATGGTGGCGGGTCGCTGGAGGACCTGGCGGCGCCCGAGGGTGGTGCGCGCCAGCAGCCCTCCTCGGTGGTCGATGTAGGCGCTGTAACCGGTGGGTGCGGCCTGAAGGAGGTCACGGCCGTTCTCGATGGCGCGCAGACGCGCCGCCGCCACCTCCTGGGCGGGGACCTGGCTGGAGCTGAACGAGGCCGCGTTGGTGGGAACGGTCAGTACGTGGGCTCCGGCCCGGGTGGCGGCTCGGGCCCGGCTGGCGAAGAAGACCTCGTAGGAGATGGCTACGCCCACCGGGCCGATGGCCGTGCGGAGCACACCCGGATCTCGACCGGGGACGGCGTCGCGGGGGACGGCCGAGACGTCCACGACCCGCTCGATCAGGCCACGCACGGGTATGTACTCCCCGAACGGCACCCGCTGCACCTTGTCGTAGCGGGCGGTGATCTCACCTTGGGGTGACCAGGCCACGGCGGCGTTGGTGAAGTGGCCGGGAGTGGAGGTCTCGATGACGCCGGCCACCACGGTGGACCCCGTCCGGCGGGCCACCTCGGCCACGCTGCGGCCTTCGGGCGTATCCCCGACCGGCTCTTCCACGTCGATCACGTCCTCGGGCCAGAGAACCAGGCTTAGGGGAGGCCGGAGGCTCTGGCTGGCCGCCAACTGGGCGTCGAACACGGCCTGAGGGTCCGACTCCACGCCGAGGAAACCGCGGCGCCCGCCGCCCTGCACCACCGCAGTGGCCACGGCTGACCCGTCCCCCCCGTCGGGGCTGAGCGCGCCCAGCAACACCACTCCGACGACGACCCCCAGGGTCAGGGCCGTCGGGAGCCACCGCCGCCGTGCCATCTGGGCCAGGCCCACGCCGGCCAGGACCGAGAGGGCGAGGACCAGGAGCTCACCCCCGAGACGGGCGGCGCCGGCGAGCGGACCGCCGGCCTGGCCGAGGGCGATGCCAGCCAGGGGCACCCCCCCGAAGGGTGCCACCCCGCGGGCCGCTTCTGCCAGCACCAGGGCCGCGGGTAGGGCCAGCGCTCTCCGCCTCGCTCGTGGCGTGAGCACGGCGGCCAGGGCCACGAACGACGCCTCTATGAGGACGGCGAGGGTGGCGCCCAGGACGTGGAACTCCCGCATCCACCAAAGACCCACGGCGAAGAAACCCACACCGAAGGCCATGCCCGCCATCAGGCGTCGGGGGGCGGGCAGGTCTTGGAGGCACCACCACAACACCGCGGTCCCAGCGAAGGCCAGCGGCCACCAGCCCCAGGGGGGCAGTGACAGTGCCGCCACCACCCCACCCAGGAGGGCGAGGCCGGCGCGGCGGAGAAGACCCAGGGAGGCGATGCGCCATCGTGGTCTCCTCGCTGCCCGGGCTCCAGTCCAGCCAAGGCCCTATCCTCCGGCCACGATGGCGACACGAGCTGGGCAAGGCGGCCAGGGCGATGGCGGCCAAGGCGATGGCGGCCAAGGCCATGGCGGCCAAGGCCATGGTCAGGCGCCGGAAGGGCTCACACATCTCGGGGCCCGGTCCTGGGGGGCTGTCCTGAAGCGGACCATCCGAGAGTTCAAGGAGGACAACCTGGCCGACCGGGCGGCGGCGCTGACCTACTACGGCGTGCTGGCGATCTTTCCCGCCCTGCTCGCCCTGGTCTCGGTCTTCGGGGTGGCGGGGCCCTCGGCCACCCAGCCTCTGATCGACAACCTGGGTCAGCTGGCGCCGGGACCGACCCGGGACGTCTTCACCAGCGCCATCCAGAACCTGCAGAAGAGCAAGAGCTCAGGCGGCATCCTCTTCGTTGTCGGTATGGCCGTGGCCCTCTGGTCCGCGTCCGGCTACGTGGCCGCCTTCATGCGCGCCTCCAACGCCATCTACGACGTCGAGGAGGGGCGGCCACTGTGGAAGAAGGCCCCTCTTCGGATCGGCGTCACCCTCGTCCTGGTGGTGCTGTTGGCGATCAGCGCCCTCGGCGTGGTCGTCACCGGTGCCCTCGCCGACCAGGTGGGAAAGTTGCTGGGCGTGGAGGAGACGGCGGTGACGGTCTGGGAGATCGCCAAGTGGCCGGTGCTGCTGGTCGTGATCAGCATGATGTTGGCCATCCTCTACTGGGCATCGCCCAACGTGAAGCAGCCCGGGTTCCCCTGGGTCAGCCCTGGCGGCATCCTGGCCGTGGTCGTGTGGGTGGTCGCCTCGGTGGCCTTCGCCGTGTACGTCGCCAACTTCGGCTCGTACAACAAGACGTACGGGACGGTGGGCGGGGTGATCATCTTCCTCGTCTGGCTCTGGCTCTCCAACATCGCCGTGCTCCTCGGCGCCGAGTTCAACGCCGAGCTCCAGCGGGGCCGCCGGATCGAAGCCGGCCAGGATCCCGACAAGGAGCCCTTCCTGGAGCCGCGGGACACCAGGAAGATGAAGACCTGACGGCCCCATCCCGTGGCTCAGCCACTCACCCCACCTCCGGGAGGGTCTGCTCCATGTCGTTGAGCGGGGCGAAGAGGTCGCCGAGGCGGTTCACCCGATTCACCACTTGCTGGGCTTGGAAGACCAGCAGCTCTGGATCGGCGGTGTCGGCGGTCTGGGCCACCTCCTCCCACGTCACCGGCGTGGACACGGTGGGATGGGGCCGGGCCCGGAGGGAGTACACGCAGACGGTGGTCTTGTGCTCGTCGTTCTGGCTCCAGTCGATCAGCACCTTGCCCGGGCGGAGGTCCTTGCGCATGCTCGACACGACCTCCGAAGGGAACCGCTGCTCGAACAGCTGGGCCAGGGCCAGGGCGAAATCCTTGGTGCCGCCCTCGTAAGTGGTGGGGGTGTTGAGGGGGGCGTAGAGCTGAAGGCCCTTGGAGCCCGAGGTCTTGGCGAAGCTCTCGAGGCCCATGCGCCCGAGCAGGTCCTTCAGGCGCAGCGCCACGCGGCAGCACTCCACGATGGTTGCCGGGGCCCCTGGGTCGAGGTCGAAGACCACCATCGTGGGTCGAGCGATGTCGCCGGCGCGGGAGAGCGACGTGTGCAGCTCGAGGCTGGCCAGGTTGGCCACCCACACCAGCGTGGGCAGGTCACCGGCCACGCAGTAGGCCACCTCGGCACGGTTGTGGCGGCTCCAGATGGGCGCCACCTCCACCCAGTCGGGCCGGTGCGAGGGGCAACGCTTCTCGTAGAAGGACTCGGCCTCCACACCGTTGGGATAGCGCTTGAGGGTGAGGGGGCGCGCGGTCAGGTGAGGGAGCAGGGCGCCGGCCACGGCCCGGTAGTAGGCGATGACCTGTCCCTTGGTGAACCCCGCCTCGGGGTACAGCACCTTGTCCAGGTTGGAGAGGGTGAGCTCGCGACCTTCGACGGCGACCTTGGTTCCCGCCGGGCTCACGAAGCCTTCTGGGACTCGTCCTGTCCGGGCTCGTCGCTCTGGGATCCCTCCCCGCCCTGGCCCTTGGCCGCGCTCAGCGAGGCCTCCAAGGCGGCCATGAGGTCCACCACCGGTCGGCGGGGTTCGGAGGCCGGCTGGGCCACGATCTCCTCGCCCTCGGCCTTGCGCTCGATGAGGGCCAGCACCTGCTCCCGGTGAGTGTCGTGGTACTTGTGGGGGTCGAAGTCGGTGCTGAGGGTCTCGATGAGCTGGTTGGCCATGGCCAGCTCGCGCTCGCTGACCTCGCCCACCTTGCCCGGCAACCCCTCGACCTCCTCCTGGGGCACGACCTCGTCGGAGAAGTTCATGGTGGACATGACCAGCGCCTCACCGAGGGGGCGGATGGCCACCAGGTACTGCTTCGTGCGCATCACCACTTTGGCGATACCGACCTTGCCCGAGTCGCGCATGGCCTCCAGGAGGAGGCGGTAGGGCTTGGCGCCCCGCTCGTCGGGGACCACGTAGTACGAAGAGTCGAAGTACAGCGGGTCGATCTGGTCGAGGTCCACGAAGTCCTCGATGTCGATGGTGTGGGTGCTCTCGGGGTCCAGCTCCTCCAGCTCGGCGGGTTCGATCACCACGTACTGGTCGCCGCCGAGGTCGTAGCCCTTGGCCACCTCCTCGTAGGCCACCTCCTCCCCGTCAAGCGAGCACACCCGCTTCTGCTGGACTCGAGCGCCGTCCCTCGTGTGCACCTGATGGAAGCGAACGTCCTTCTTGCGCACTGCGGTGAAGAGCTTCACGGGCACGTTCACCAGCCCGAAGCTGATGGCGCCACCCCAGATCGACCTGGCCATGGGCCTAGTCTCCCGCGCCGAGCGGCTCGCGCACCACCTCCTCGGGAACCTTGTCGCTCCGGAGTCCCTTGAACGAGGGATGGCGCATGGTCCCAGCCGCGGTCCACTCGCTGAACTCGACCTCGGCCACGAGTCGGGGCTCGACGAACCTGACGTGCCTGAGGCTGGCGTCGTTGGGTGCCAACTTGGTGGCGAACGGGCTGGTGTCCCGTTCCAGAGGAGCGAGCAGGCGGCCCAGGTCGTGCAGCGTCTTCTCGGTGAAGCCGGTGCCCACGCGCCCTGCGTACAGAAGCTCGCCGCTCTGGTAATAGCCGGTCACCAGGGCGCCGAGGAGGCCCGAGCGGTTGCCCGAGCCGGCTATCCACCCGCCCACGACCACCTCTTGGCGGGGCTTCGACTTGACCTTGATCCAGGCGCGGGACCGCCGGCCCGGCTCGTATACCGAGTCGAGTCGCTTGGCCACAATGCCCTCCATGCCCTGGGCCCTGACGGCGGCGAGCAGGCCGGCCCCGTCACCGAGATGGTGCCTGGGTGTCGACCAGCAGGGATGGTCTAGGCCGAGGCTCTCCAGCACCGCCCGGCGCTCTCGGTAGGGAAGGCCGATGGTGGAGCGGTCGTCGAGCCACAGGACGTCGAAAGCCATGAACGCCACCGGGTAGCGGTCCATGCGCCGGCGCACGTCCCGCGGGTCGGTGACGTGCATTCGGTGCTGGAGGTGGCCGAAGCTGGGCCGGCCCTGCTCGTCGAAGGCCACCACCTCACCGTCGAGGACCACGCTTCGCCCCACCAAGCCCGCCAGAGGCCACAGCTCCGGGTAGCGGGGCGTGATGTCGGCGAGCCTGCGGCTCTCCACGTGCAGTTGGGCGTCGATGGCATGGACCAGAGCCCTGACCCCGTCCCACTTGATCTCGAAGGCGAAGGCCGACTCCTCCCGGGGGAGGGGGCCGGCGGTGGCCAGCATGGGCGCCATGCCTCCGGGCATCCTTTGGGTGGGCACCGAGGTCACCTTACGGAGGCGTTTGGCCGGTGGTCGTGCGGGGAAGGGACTGGCTCAGTCATGGAAGAGGTGCCCGAGGAGGCCATCCAGGAGGTCGAGGGCGAGCAGGGGATCACGGCTCACGACCACGAGGGGATCACTGGTGAGGACGGCACGCTGCGACGCCACATCCAGGGGGTCCACCGGCTCGAGGTCTCCCCCCGGATGAGCCCGTCCACCCAGTCGGGTCTGCACGACCGCCTCCACGAGGAGACCGGAGCAGCCGACGACTGAGGGCTGGCCAGGGCGGCCCATTCACGGACGGGATCAGGACTCGTGGTCGTGGTCCCCGTCCTCAGCCTCGTCCCCGTCCTTCTCCTCAGCCTCCTCCCCGTCCCCGTCCTCAGCCTCGGCCCCGTCCTCCTCGTCCCCGTCCTCCTCGTCCCCGTCCCGGCCTTCGTCCTCGTCCTCAGCCTCGGCCTGGGGCTCGGTCTCTGCCGCCACCCGCCGGGCCGCGGCCCGGCCCTGGTTTATGCAGGTGGTGATCCCGAGGCCCCGGTAGGCGGCGCCGATCACCTCGACGCTGGGCAGGTCCCGCCGAAGGGCGGCCTCGATCCTCGCCACCCTCTCGAGGTGGCCCACGTGGTACTGAGGGAAGGCGTCGACCCACCTGGTCACCCGGGCCCGGACCGGCGCCTCGGTGAGCCGCAGCACCTCGACCAGCTCGTTGTGGAGGTGCTGTACTAGCTCCACGTCGTCCATGTCCAGCGCCCGTTGGTCAGCGAAGCGTCCGGCCGAGACCCGGAGCACCACCTCGCCGGGTTGGGCCCAGTGGGGCCACTTGGACGAAGCGAACGAGCAGGCGGTGATCAGGCGCCCGTCGCTGTGGGGCACGAGGAACCCGCTCCCCTCGGGAGGCTGCGGGAAGGCGGACGCCGGGTACACGAGCACCGTCAGCGTCACCGAGGCGTGTTCGATGGCCCGAAGCTCGGCTTCGGCCTCGGGCGAGGCGCCGGCGACTAGGTCGGCGGCGACGTTGGCAGGCGTAGCCACGAGGGTGGTATCGGCCCCTTCCACGGGCACGGACTCGACCGGAGCCTCCAGCTGGACGGTTGCCCCCCCCGCCAGAAGCTCCTCCTCCAACCGGCTCACCAGCCGGCCCAGGCCCCCGCGCAGGGAGTGGAACGAAGGTCTCTCCGCCTGGCGCCCGCGCTCGGACCGTACCCCCCGCATCAGGCTCCTGGCGGAGGCGGCCGCAGCCAGCTGCGGGGAAGTGGCCCGCACGCTCAGGTCCTTGGAGGGGCCGGCGTGAATGCCGCCGAAGAGGGGGTCCACCAGGCGGTCGTGCACCTGACGGCCCAGACGGGCCCTGACCAGGTCGCCCACCGAGACATCCACGCCGGCGTCTCCCTTGGGACGTCCCTGAGGGATGAACCCGTCCAGAGCGGCTCGGGCCAGGGCCCCCGGCGGGAGGATGCGGGAACGGGCGACGGACGTCAGGCGGCTGGGCACGCCGAGGAGGATGTCCTGGGGGAGGGGGCGAAGCCGTCCTCTGGTCCAGACCGAGGCGTGGTCGGTGGCCGCGGCCACCAGCTCATCCTCGAGGCCCAGCTCCCGGCAGAGCTGCACGGCTTCGGGCGTCCGGGCCACGAAGGCGTCGGGCCCGAGGTCCACGGGGCGACCGCCGATGTCCTCCGTGAGGATCTTGCCGCCGAGGCGGTCCGACGCCTCCAGCACCAGGACCTCAGCGCCCGAGCGCAGCAGCTCCCAAGCGGCGGCCAGCCCGGTGATGCCCCCGCCGACGACCGTCACCCGAGTCACAGGACGGACCGGACGACGTCGGCCAGCATGGCTACGAAGCGGGGGTCGTCGTTCAGAGAGGCGGTTCGGCTGAGCCGCAGGCCGGCGGCCTCGGCCACACCGCGGGCCTCGATGTCGACGTCGTAGAGGACCTCGAGGTGGTCGGACACGAAGCCGGCCGGGCAGACCACCACCGCCTCCACGCCGTCGTCACGAAGACCACTGATGACCTCCAGGATGTCAGGTCCGATCCAAGGGTCGGCGGTGCGTCCCGCGCTCTGCCACGCCAGCCGCCAGCGGGCCAGCCCTGCCCGGGCCGCGACCGCCTCGGCTGTCTGGCGAAGCTGGTCGGGGTAGGAGGGTTCGTCGAGCTCGAGGGCCCGCGCCGGCAGCGAGTGGGCGGTGAACAGGGTCTCCACCGGAGCTCCCGGAGGAAGACCGATCAGGCTGAGCAGCACTCGCTCGACCAGGAGCTCGATCAGCACTGGGTGAAGGTTCCAGCGCTCGACCCCGAGGTAGGCGACGCCGTCACCAGCGGCCGCGGCCCGCTGGTGGTACTGGGCCACGCTGAGGGCCGAGAAATGGGGCGCGAGTACCAGACCCACCACCCGCTCCACGCCTGCGGAGAGCAGCTCGGCCATGCCGTCCTCGATGAACGGGGCCGCGTGCTTCTGGCCCAGGGTCACCACGAAGCCCTCACCCAGGCTGCGGCTGATGCCGGCGACCTGGGCGCGGGTGCGCTCGGCCAGAGGCGATGTGCCCCCGATGGCCGCATATCGCCGCTCGAGATCGGCCAGCAGCTCCGATGACGGTGGCCTGCCTCTGCGGACGTGGGTGTAATACGCCTCCACGTCCCCGGGCGAGGCCGGGGAGCCGTAGGCCATGACCAGGACACCGGTGAGGGGCTGGCGCCAGTCCCTGAGGTCGTCAACCACCGTGGACGAGGTCCACCACTCGCTCGAGGATGGCCGGATCGGTGTCGGGCAGCACACCGTGGCCCAGGTTGAACACGTGACCCGGCCTCCCCCCTGCGCGTTCGAGGATCCTTCGGGTCTGCGCCGCCACCACCTCCCAGGGGGCCAGGCAGACGGCGGGGTCGAGGTTGCCCTGCACCGCCTTGTCGGTGCCGACGCGCTCCCATGCCACATCGAGCGGGACTCTCCAGTCGACACCCACCACATCGGGCCCCGCATCGGCCATGAGGCCGAGGAGCTCTCCCGTTCCCACCCCGAAGTGGATACGGGGTACACCGAGGTCGGCCAGACCTTGGAAGATGCGCCGTGTGACCGGGAGCACGAGATCCGCGTAGTCGCTCGGGGACAGGACCCCGGCCCAGCTGTCGAATAGCTGGACGGCGCGGGCTCCGGCCTCGACCTGGGACCGCAGCGAGGCGAGGGCCAGGTCGGCGAGGGCGTCCAGGAGGCCCCACCAGATCTCCGGCTCCGTGTGCATCAGCGCTCTGGTCCGGGCGTGGGTGCGCGACGGCCCCCCCTCGATGAGGTAGCTGGCCACCGTGAAGGGGGCGCCCGCGAACCCGATGAGCGGCACGGAGAGCTCGGCCGCCAGCATCCGTACCGCCTCGAGGACGTACGGCGTGTCCTCCTCCGGCTCCAGGGGACGGATACGAGCCAGATCCTCCTTGGTGCGGAACGGTCGTTCCACGACGGGCCCCTTTCCCGGGACCACGTCCACGCCGAACCCGATGCTCGCCACCGGAACCACGATGTCCGAGAAGAGGATGGCGGCGTCGACGCCGTAGCGGCGTACCGGCTGAAGGGTGAGCTCGGCCACCAGCTCCGGCCGCCGAATGGCCTCGAGGATGCTGCCGCTGCCGCGCCGGGCCCGGTACTCGGGCAGGGCTCGGCCCGCCTGGCGCATGAACCACACGGGGACGTCGGAGGTGGGCCGGCGCCGGCACGCGAGCAGGAAGGAGGCGTCGTCACCCGAGACCATGGCGAGGCGACGTTAGTGACCGCCCGGCCACGAAGGCGTCAGCGGCAACCTAGACTCATCTCCCCTCCGCGCAGGGTTCTCGAAGGGAGCGCGTGGCCTCACACCCCGAGCTTCAGGCCGAGCAGTCCCACATACAAAGAGCTTACGAACGTGTGGACCAGCTGAGGGCCCAGGCCGCCGACCTGCTCGAGTCGGCACTGCGCCAGCGAGGCGGGACCCCCCAGGCCGTCGCCGAGCGGGATGTGATCGTGCGCACGGCCCTCCACCGCATCGACCAGCTCGACCTCGGAGCTCAGCCACTGTGCTTTGGCCGCATCGACCTCGCCGACGGGCAGTCGTTCCACCTCGGCCGCCTGGCCGTCTCCGGGGAGGACCAGGAACCTCTGGTGGTGGACTGGCGAGCCCCAGTGGCCGAGCCCTTCTACCGCGCCACCGGGCGGCATCCCATGGGTCTGACCCGCCGTCGCCACTTCGCCACCGAGGGCCGGCGGGTGGTCGGAATCGAGGACGAGGTGTTCGCTGTCGACGGTCGGGACCAGATGGCCCTCGACGGGCGGGGCGGGAACTCCCTCGTGGGACCCGGCGCTCTGCTGGCCGCCCTGGAGCGCTCCCGGTCGGGCCACATGGTCGACATCGTGGCCACTGTCCAGCGCGAGCAGGACGAGGTGATCCGCTCTGATCTGGCAGGCGTGTTGGTGGTTCAAGGGGGCCCCGGCACGGGAAAGACGGCGGTTGCCCTCCACCGAGCCGCCTACCTCCTGTACACCCACCGTTTCCCCCTGGAGCGTCAGGGCTTGCTCGTGGTCGGACCCAACCGGTTGTACCTCGGTTACGTGGAGCACGTCCTGCCGTCGCTCGGCGAGACGGGTGTGGTCCTCACCACCGTCGACGGGCTGGTGCCAGAGGCGCGGGTTCGGGCCCACGACAGCCGGCTGGCGGCGCGGGTGAAAGGCGACGCCCGAATGGCGGAGTTGCTGGCTCGTGCCGTCCGCGATCGTCAGCGCCCGCTCCGCCGGCCCCTCGAGGTCGGCGTGGAGGGGGTCGTGCTTCGTCTCGGGGTCCGGGCCAGCAACCAGGCCGTTACCTCCGCTCGCCGCCGGACCGGTGCTCACAACGCCCGTCGCCGCCATCTGGAGGCGTGGCTGGGGCGTCACTTCCGTGAGCAGTACCGCCTCGCCGTGGAGCGCCGGCGCTGGGCCCGACCCGAAGCGGCGTCCGACGAGGCCGACGGCGTCGCCCGGGCTGACGAGGAGCACGAGGACGTGTGGCCGCAGGTCCGGCGCCACCCGCAGGTCGCCGAGGCCCTCGACCGGATGTGGCCGCTGCTTGCTCCCGAGGAGCTGCTGCACGACCTCTACGGCGCGCCGGCGCTTGTGCGCCTGGCCGGGGACGGGTTGCTGGGGCAGAGCGAACAGGCCGCCCTGCACAGAAAGCGCGGCACGAGCCTCGACACCATCCCCTGGACGCCCGCCGACCTGGCCCTGATCGACGAGGCGCGGGTCCTCCTCGGTCCCCGCCGCTCGAGGGAGGACGCCGATGGCGAGGTCCGAGCATACGGGCACATCGTGGTCGACGAGGCTCAGGACCTGACCGCCATGCAGCTGCGGATGCTGGCTCGCCGGTCGCTCTCGGGCTCGATGACCGTTGTGGGCGACATCGCCCAGGCCACGGGTCCTTCCGCTCCGGGCGGCTGGGACGCCATCACCCAGCACCTGCCCGATGGTTCCTCGGGCCGTGTGTCGGAGCTCAGCGTGAACTACCGCACACCCTCGGAGATCATGGAGGTGGCCGGCCGGGTCCTCGCCGACATCGCGCCCCATCTGCGCCCCCCGCTGTCGGCGCGGTCCACGGGGGTTGCGCCCACGTTCCTCACCGTCCTGCCCGATGGTCCGCCCGGTTCGCTGGCGGCCGCCGTGGCCGAGGTGGCCGGGAAAGAGAGGGAGGAGGTCCAGCGGGGCACCACAGCGGTGATCACCGCGGCCTCGATGCTGGGCGCCCTCGGCGAGGCGATGGCGGCGGCCGGCGTCGACTTCGCCCACGCCGACCGAAGGGGCCTCGGAGCGGCGATCACGTTGCTGGCCGTGGGTGTGGCCAAGGGACTGGAGTTCGACTCGGTCGTGGTGGTCGAGCCCGCCCTCATCGTCAACGAGGAGGCCCAGGGCCTGCGCGCTCTGTACACGGCACTCACCCGGGCTACCCAACGCCTCACCGTTGTCCATGCCGAGCCGCTGCCCGTGGCGCTGTCCGACGCGCCGTCCGTGGTCCGTAGAGGCTTCGACACTACGCTCCCCCTATGAGCTCTGCCCCAGACCCTCGGGGGCCCGAGGTCGGCTTCGACGAGCTGGCCGGCGCCCTCGAGGCCGGGGCCCCCCTCGTCGACGTGCGCATGCCCGACGAGTACGCCGTGGTTCACGTGCCCGAGGCCCTGCTGATCCCCCTCCCCGAGCTGGCCCAGCGCAGCCAAGAGGTTCCCAAGGGCCAGCGGGTGTACGTCATCTGCGCCTCCGGAGGACGAAGCCTCACCGCCGCCGAGGCCCTGAACAAGGCGGGATGGGATGCCGTCTCCGTGGCCGGCGGCACCAAGGGATGGGCGGCCGAGGGCCGCCCGGTCAGCCGTGGCCCGCAGGGCTAGCTCGTCCCGTCCGTACGGAAATGGCCTCGAGTGCTCAGTCGGCATATCCTGTGCCCGCTTGCGGTGGGCTCGCCCACTGTTGGACGGGATAGACCAGGCAAAAGCTCCCGGAGGCGCAGCAGCCGGGGTGGGTTGGGAAGGGGCTTGATCGTGCTCGAGGGCAGTCGGGTCTGGTGATGGCCCGCTGGGGCTTACCGGCGCGGTCCCGGCTGTTGCTGCTCGTTCCCCTCGTAGCCGCGGTCGCGGCCGTGGCGCTCTACGACCCACCGGAGGTCGGAGCCGCCGCCCCGGCACTTCTCCCGCCAGGTTCCCGCGCCGCTGTGGAGGGCGACGCTGAGCTTGGCGACCAGCTGTACCAGCGTGACTGTGCCTTCTGTCACGGCGTCGACGGCCGGGGGACGTCTCGGGGTCAGAACCTCACCGAAGTCGGGCCCGCCGAGGCCCACTACTCCATCACCACCGGGCGCATGCCCATCGAAGAGCCAGGCGACGAGCGGCGGCGCCGGGAGGTGCAGTACAAGGCCGAGGAGGTCGACGCCCTGATCGCCCACATGCGGAAGTTCCTGGCCCCAGAGCCCGACATACCGGAGGTGGACCTGGAGTCGGCCAAGCTCTCCGAGGGTCTCGAGATCTACCTGGCCGAGTGCGCGGGCTGTCATCAGTGGTCGGGCGCGGGCGGGGCCCTTCTCGGTCGTGAAGCTCCGGGCCTCAAGGAGGCGACGCCGACCCAGATCGCCGAGGCCGTGCGTACCGGCCCCCCGAGCATGCCCGCCTACGGCGAGGAGGTCATCAGCGAGGAAGAGCTCAACAGCGTCGTCAAGTACGTGCTGTACCTCCGAGCGCCTCAGGACCGGGGCGGGAACGGGCTCTGGCACCTGGGCCCGTTCGCCGAGGGTCTCATCTCCTGGGTCGTCGGTATAGGCGTGCTGATCCTGGGCGTGCTGTGGATTGGGGAGCGTGGGACGGGAGTACAGCCATGAGGAGCCGCGGGTGAGCGAGCACGAGCCGAGCCCGGCCGACGAGCGCGGTGCGGAGCGCCGAGCGGCTCTGGCCTTCCTGGTGGCGGCCGCCGCGGGGGTGGGGCTCGGCTTCGTGTACGCCGGCGGGGGAGAACCGCAGTTCGAAGGCCTGCTCCTGGCCGTGGCTCTGGGCGGGATCGGCGTGGGGCTGGTCATCTGGGCCAACCGGCTCCTGCCCCCGGGGCCCGTCGAGGAGGCGCGCGAGGACCTTCCCACCACCGAGGAGGAGCGGGAGGCATTCGAGGAGGATCTGCGGGGCGCCGGGCTGGTGAAGCGGCGCAAGATGCTCAGCCGCATGCTCGGCTTGGCCGTGCTGGCCCTGGGTGGCGCCGC
>JALZKD010000215.1 GCA_030859405.1 Actinomycetota bacterium
ACCCACCAGCCCAGGAAGGTCAACACCGCGAGGGCCAGCACCAAGGGAACGAAGATGCCGGAGATGCGGTCGGCCAAGCGCTGCACGGGTGCCTTGGTGCCCTGCGCCTCCTCGACCAAGCGCACGATCTGGGCCAGCGCGGTGTCGGAGCCGACGGCGGTGGCCCGCACCGTGAGCACGCCCTGGGCGTTGATGGTGGCGCCGGCCACGGCGTCTCCGGGGCCCTTGTCCACGGGCACCGACTCGCCGGTGAGCATGGACTCGTCCACCGCCGAGCTGCCGTCGACCACTTCGCCGTCCACCGGAACCTTCTCCCCGGGGCGAACGCGGAGGAGGTCGCCGACCCCCACCTGCTCGGCGGGCACCATGCGCTCCTCGCCATCGGTGATCAGGCGGGCCTGCTTGGCGCCCAGCTCCAACAGCTTGCGGATGGCGCTCGATGCCCGGCCCTTGGCTCTGGCCTCGAAGTACCGGCCAAGGAGGAGGAAGGCGATGATGAGCGCCGAGGTGTCGAGGTAGTGGTCGGCGTGGGGGGGGCCCACGGCCACCTGATAGGCCGAGAAGGCGAAAGCCGCCAGCGTGCCCATGGCGATGAGGGTGTCCATGCTCGCCTGCCGGGCGCGCGCCCGAAGGGCGGCCTGGTGCAGGAAGGGGTAGCCGGCCCAGAACTGCACCGGCGCAGTGAGAGCCAACGCCCACCAGCGGGCCCACGGCTCGTGCATGAACATCATCGACAGCACGAGGACGGCGAGTCCCAGGGGCCAGGCCACGAGCACCCGGCGCAGCCACATCCGCTGCAGCTCGGCCTCGGTGTCCACCTCCTCGACGGCCGCCGCCGGCTCGGCCGGGGTCAGCCCATAGCCGATCTTGGCGATGGCGGCCACGAGGTCCCCGACCTCCACCTGCCGGGGGTCGAGCACAATGGTGGCGCGCTGGGTGGAGAAGTTGACCCCGGCTCGCTCGACGCCCTCCTGGCGGGCGAGGACCTTCTCCACTCGGGCCGCGCACGACCCGCAGGTCATGCCCGAGACCGACAGCTCCACCTCGGTCGTCTGGCTGGCCGCTTCCGTCGAGGCGGCCTCCAGTTGCTGGCTCATGACCCCGCCTCCTTGGCACTCAGCTCCAGCTCCGGCCCGGGCCCGGTGGCGGTGTGGTCGTAGCGCAGCGCCTCCATCAGCTCGTCGACGATCTCATCCGTCCGTCCAGCCACCATGGCCGCGGCCACGCAGGTCTCCAGGTGATTCCGGAGCACGATCCGACTCGCCCGTTCGAGGGACCCCTGCACCGCGGAGAGCTGCTTCATCACCTCCGGGCAGTAGGTCTCCTCCTCGACCATCCGGATGACGCCGTCGAGGTGGCCACGCGCCGTCTTCAGGCGATTGAGGATGGATCGCTGATGTTCGGTCTTCATCCTGAGATTGTACCCCACCCCACGTGGGGTGGCGAGCGATCAATCGGCACTGAGGAGCCCACCCGTGGTTTCGGCTTTCTCGTGGGCGTCTGCAATGCTGGTCAGCACACGGTGGCCGTAGCTCAGCCAGGTTAGAGCGCCAGGTTGTGGCCCTGGAGGTCGGGGGTTCAAGTCCCCTCGGTCACCCTCATCCCCGCCGGTAGGATGACGTGTTCGGCGCCTCTAGCTCAACGGCAGAGCAACGGACTCTTAATCCGCAGGTTCAGGGTTCGAATCCCTGGGGGCGCACCACCCACGAGGTGGCAGGCCATGGGCGTGATCAAGGCGGGGCCGGCCGTTGAGCACCATGGTCGACGTGGTCGTGCGGCGCTGTGGTGGGGGCTGGGGAGGTGGTGCTGAGGGCTGAGCCTGCCGTCCGACGCCGGGGAGCCGGGGTTCATCACCTACTTGGTCTCAACCGCTGCGCGGTCGCCGTCGTCGTGGTCGCGCTGGTGCTCTGGTGGAGCGCAGACCACGTACGTCGATGCGCTTGCGCCGCCCGACCAAGAAAGCTCTGGAGTTCTCGAGCGGGTGGCCTGGCTCACCGGGCGGTTGTGGGTGGGCAGCCTCCTCCTTCTCCTCGTTCGTGGTGTCGTACCCATCTGGCCAGGGGCGTGGCCGTGGCAGTGCTATCCGCCTCCGTCGGGAACCGCCGCCATCGGACACCAAAGCTCACCGCTTGGTTAATTGAGTGAGCGGGGGTCGTAGCTTGTTACCATCCGCGCTGTGCACGTCTTGGCAGGCCCCTATGCGGCTGCGGCCGTGGTGCTGGCAGCCGGTGGCCTGCTCAAGGCGAGCCGGCCCGCTCCAACTGTCGGAGCCCTCCGAGGCGTGGGCTTGCCCGGCAAGCCGTGGCTCGTCCGGCTGCTTGGCGCCCTCGAGGTGGGCGTGGGAGCGGCCGCTCTGGCCCTCGACGCTCCGGCGGCGGCGGCCATGGTCGCCGTTTCCTAC
>JALZKD010000092.1 GCA_030859405.1 Actinomycetota bacterium
ACCTTCCCACCACCGAGGAGGAGCGGGAGGCATTCGAGGAGGATCTGCGGGGCGCCGGGCTGGTGAAGCGGCGCAAGATGCTCAGCCGCATGCTCGGCTTGGCCGTGCTGGCCCTGGGTGGCGCCGCGGTCTTCCCCATCCGTTCGCTGGGACCGAGTCCGGGCGGGTCACTCAAGCGCACGGCCTGGAAGCCGGGGACGAAGCTCGTCGACGAGCACGACGAGGAGGTCAAGGCCGACGCCCTCGAGGTCGGAGGTTTCATCACCGTCTTTCCGGAGGGGCACACCAAGGAAGCCGACGCCCAGGCCGTGCTGGTGCGGGTGGACGAGAGCCAGTTCCACCCTTCCGAGGACCGGGAGGAGTGGTCCCCCGAGGGCCTGCTCGTCTACTCCAAGGTGTGCACCCACGCCGGCTGCCCGGTGGGCCTCTACCAGGTCGACACCCACCAGCTGATGTGTCCCTGCCACCAGTCGGCGTTCAACGTGCTGGAGGAAGCCAAGCCCGTCTTCGGCCCCGCCACTCGCAGGCTGCCCCAGTTGCCCATCGAGGTGGGCGAGAACGGCGTGCTCCACGCCACGGGCGACTTCTCCGCCCCCGTCGGCCCCGCCTTCTGGGACCTCTCGTGAAGCGGTCGCCCGCCAGGGCTCGGGTCTTGTCCGCTCTGCGCCGGTGGCGGGGCGCGGCGCTGCTCGGGGTGGGTGCGGTGCTGATGGCTGCCTGCGGGAAGGATTCCCCCTCCTCCCTGGATCCCCAGGGGCCGGCAGCCAAGAGCATCGCCAGCGTGTGGTGGCTCATGTTCGGGCTGGCCACGGCCGTCTACGTGGTCGTGGCCGGCTTCATCATCATCGGCGCCCTCCGGGGTCGGGGAAGGCAAGAGGGCAAGCCCTCCCGGATCTCCGACGGCGCCTTCATCTGGGTGGGCGGGCTCATCGTCCCCTCCGTCATCCTGGGCCTTCTGGCCGTGGTGACGGTGAACACCACCGACGGGTTGCGGCAGCCTGATCCCAACCCCCTGCGGATCGAGGTCACCGGCTTTCAGTTCTGGTGGGCGGCGGAGTACAAGGAGGAGGACTTCACCACCGCCAACGAGATCCGGGTCCCGGCCGGTCGGCCGGTGGAGATCGGACTGCACAGCCAGGACGTGATCCACAGCTTCTGGGTGCCTCAGCTGGCGGGCAAGGTGGACCTGGTCCCTGGCCAGCGAAACGTCATCCGCTTCACGGCCGAGAAGCCGGGCGAGTACCGCGGCCAGTGCGCCGAGTACTGCGGTCTGCAGCACGCCAAGATGGCCTTCCTCGTGATTGCCGAGGAACCCGCCTCCTACGAGCGCTGGATGATTCGTCAGCAGCGCCCCAGAGCCGGACCCTCCAGCGAGAGGGAGGCCGCCGGCGAGCAGGTCTTCATGCGTTCCTGCGCCGGTTGCCACGCCATCCGAGGCACCGAGGCTCAGGGGACGAAGGGGCCCGACCTGAGCGACTTCGGCAGCCGGCGCACGCTCGGCGCCGTCGCGGTCACGAACAACAGGGCCAACCTGGCAGGCTGGATCGCTAACTCACAGACCATCAAGCCCGGGAACCTGATGCCGCCCGTGCAGCTGGCGCCCGACGAGCTTCTCAACCTTGTCGAGTACCTGGAGAACCAGAGGTGAGCCGATGACCGTAACCGAGGAAAGACCTCCCACCCCCGAGGAAGAGCACGAGGCCATCGAGATCCTCTGGGAGGAGGCTCCGGGCGCGCCCGGTTTCTTCGCCTCCGTGGACCACAAGCGCATCGGCATGCGCTACATCTACACGGCCTTCATCTTCTTCTTCATCGCCGGTCTCCAGGCCCTGCTGCTCCGGGCCCAGCTCACCACCCCGGACAGTCAGGTGATGGGCCCCCAGACCTACAACCAGATGTTCACCATGCACGGGACCACGATGATCTTCCTGTTCAACACCCCCGTGCTGGCCGGCTTCGGCAACTACCTGCTCCCTCTGCAGCTGGGCACCCGGGACATGGCCTTTCCCCGGCTCAACGCCTTCAGCTACTGGGTCTTCATCCTGGCGGCCATCTTCATGTACTCCAGCTACCTGGTGGGAAGGCCCCCGGCCGGTGGTTGGTTCGCCTACGTGCCCAACGTCAACCGGACGTACTCGCCGGGCGTCAACATGGACTTCTGGGGCCTCGGCGTCATCTTCGTGGGCATTTCCACCACCGTCGGCGCCGTCAACTTCATCGTCACCATCTTCAAGATGCGGGCCCCGGGGATGACGCTCAACCGGATGCCCATGTTCGTGTGGTCCATCCTGGCCATGGCCTTCATGGTCATCTTCGCCGTGCCCGCCCTCACCGTGGGCACCGTGCTCCTCGAGGGGGACCGCCTGTTCGGCACCCAGTTCTACGAGGCCGCCGGCGGGGGAAGCCCGCTGCTCTACCAGCACCTGTTCTGGTTCTGGGGTCACCCGGAGGTGTACATCCTCTTCGTGCCTGCGGCCGGGATGGTGGCGACCATCATCCCCGTGTTCGCCCGCCGACGGCTGGCCGGCTACAAGTGGACGGCGGCCTCGCTGGTGGGGATCTCCTTCATCAGCTTCGGCGTGTGGGTCCACCACATGTTCGCCACCGGCCTGCCGGCCCTGGCCATGTCCTTCTTCTCCGCTGCCAGCTTCATCATCGCCGTACCCAGCGGCGTGCTCTTCTTCTGCCTCATCGCCACCATCTGGCGAGGTGTCGTGGAGTGGACGGTGCCCTTCCTGTTCGCCCTGGGCTGGTTCCTCATCTTCCTGCTCGGTGGCGTTACCGGGGTGATGCTGGGGGTGCTCCCGTTCAACTGGCAGGCCACCGACAGCTACTTCATCGTCGCCCACTTCCACTACGTGCTCAACGGTGCGGTGGTCTTTCCCATCTTCGGCGCCCTCTACTACTGGCTGCCCAAGATGACCGGCCGCATGCTGAACGAGCGGCTGGGCAAGGTGAGCTTCTGGGTCATGTTCGTCGGCTTCCATCTGGCCTTCTTCCCCATGCACGTTCTCGGCTTCCTGGGCATGCCCCGGCGGATATACACCTACAGCTCGGGGCTGGGCTGGGAGACCCTCAACCTCGTGGTCACCTTCGGCAGCGCCCTGTTCGGGTTCGGGACCCTGCTCACCCTCGGCAACTTCCTCGTCAGCCGGGTCCGGGGCGAGCCGGCCGGCGCCAACCCCTGGAACGCCGACGGTCTCGAGTGGTCGACGCCCACCTCCCCTCCGCCCGAGTGCAACTTCGAGGCCATTCCTGTGGCCGCCGGTCGCCATCCCCTCTGGGACAGCGAACGGCTGGAGGAGACGGAGTCGGGCACCGACGAGGCCACCAAGTCCATGGGTCCCTCCGGTGCCCTCAACCGCCAGACGCCCATCGTGTCCGGCCTGCAGTCCGGCCCCGAGGAGACCATGGAGATCCCCCAGCCCACCTACCTGCCCTTCGTGCTGGCTCTGGGGCTGGCGGTCCTGTTCCTGGGGCTGCTCCTCAAGGCCGCGGTCGTGGGCGTGCTGGGCGTGGTGGTGGCCGCGGCGGGAATGACCGGCTGGCTGTGGCGTACGGAGGTTGACCTTCAGTGACGACCGTGGAGGAAGCGAAGGAAGCAGCAACCACCACCGAGGACGAGGTCACCGAGGCTCCTCGGGCCAAGCCGGGTCGCAGCACGGCCTGGTGGGGCATGGCGGTGCTGATCATGACCGAGGCCACCATCTTCGCCAGCCTGCTGAGCTCCTACTTCTTCTTGCAGGCGGCGGCGCACGAGTGGCCGCTCGGGGGGATCGAGGCACCCGAGCTGCAGAAGGTCTCGCTCATGAGCATCGTCCTGATCGGCAGCAGCGTACCGATGTTCTGGGCCGAGCACGGCATCCGCAAGGGTCAGGTGTGGCGGCTCAAGGCGGGGCTCATCATGGTCATCCTGATGGGCTTCAGCTTCTTCTGCTTCCTCACCCTGTACGAGTACCCGGAGCTGACGTTCGGCATCAAGGACAATGCCTATGCCTCGATCTTCTACCTGACCACGGCCTTCCACGGCGCTCACGTGCTGGGCGGGCTGCTGATGTTGTGCGTGGTCCTGGTGAAGGCCTTCCAGGGCAAGCTCAGCGCCGAGCGCCACATCACCGTCGAGGTGGTGGGGATGTACTGGCACTTCGTGGACGTGGTTTGGATCTTCGTCTTCTCCTCCCTTTACCTCTCGGCCCACCTCAAGTAGAAGAGGAGCGGAGCCAGGCATGAGCCTCCCCGACACCGCACGGCGTAGCCCCGCCCTCCTGTGGACGGCGGCGCTGGTGGGCATCTTGGCCTGGATGGTCCACATCACCTTTGCCTCGGGCATCATCGACTTCACCTGCAACAAGCCGGGCTCGCTGTGGACGGTGCATGCGGCAACGGCGGCCACGGGGGCGATCACGGCCGCCGGCATGTGGATCTGCTACGGGGTGATGAAGAGGACCGGGGACGACGAGTCCTCGGGCACCCTCGCCGGCAACCACAGCTTCGTGGGTGTCTTCGGGTTCATCACCGGTGCTTTCTCCCTGGCCCTCATCCTGCTCGAGGGCAGCTTCGCCCTCTTCCTGAGCCCCTGTGCCTGAGCCCCTGGTCCTCCTGTCGGTGGTAGTGGTGGGCGCCGCCTACGCCGCAGGCTTCCGGAGGCTGCAGGCAAGGACCGGTCGGCGCCATTTGGGGCGGGCGGTGGCCTTTGGCGCCGGCCTGGCTGTGGTGGCGGTGATGCTGTCCGCACCAGTGGAACACGCAGCTTTGGAGCGCCTGTGGGCCCACATGGTCCAACACGAGGTGCTGGTCACGGTGGCGGCACCTCTTCTCATCCTGGGCAATCCCCTTCCGGCCCTGATGTGGGCTCTCCCGGCTGGGTATCGGAGGGCGGTCGCCCCTTGGTGGCGGAAGCTGTCCCGGAGCCACGTCCGGCCCACGGGATGGGCGGCGTGGGCAACGACGGCGTTTCTGGTGCAGACGGTCGCCCTCTGGGCCTGGCACGCGCCCGATCCGTACCAAGGGGCACTGCGCTCGGAGTGGCTGCACAGCCTTCAACACGCCAGCTTCCTCGGCACGGCGCTGTTCTTCTGGTGGGCGGTCATCGGCGCTCGCCGGCGCTCGCTGTACGGCGGCGGCGTGCTGGTCAACTTCGCGGCAGCCCTGCAAGGCGTGGCCCTGGGGGCTTTCATGACCTTGTCGGGGCGGGTCTGGTACCCGTTCTACGCGGCGCGGGGCGGCGGGAGCCTCACGCCGCTGGAGGACCAGCAGGTCGCCGGCGTCATCATGTGGGGCCCGGGCGGTGCCGCCTACCTGCTGGCGGCCATAGTGCTGTTCATGGCGTGGCTGGGCGGGGAGGAATCGGGAGAGGAGAGCCGTCCGCCTCGTGACCTCCAGGCGCGGGTGGCGGCCGAGGTCCCGGCCACATGAGCTGGCCCGCGGGACGCGATCACAGGAGAGGTTGGAGATGAGCCGAAGTCGAGTTGTGCTGGTCACAGCGGCCCTTGGTGCTGGCGTCCTCGCGGCGTGCAACAGCGCCGACAAGCCGGTCACGTCCACCATGGGTAACGCCGAGCTGGGCAAGGAGGCCATCCAGAAGTACGGGTGTGGCTCCTGCCACACCATCCCTGGAGTGAAGGAGGCCGACGGGCTGGTTGGCCCGCCCCTCACCCACTTCGCGGAGCGCTCGTTCATCGCCGGCCAGCTGGCCAACACGGAGGAGAACCTGGCCCGCTGGATCCGCGACCCCCAGGCAGTCGAACCGGGAACGGCCATGCCCAACCTCCACGTCTCGGACACCGACGCCCAGAACATCGCCGCCTACATCACGACCATCGAGTAACCGCATGGCAACCGTCGCCTCGCAATCGGCGAGGTTGATGGTGGGTGCCTCCACCGACCGGCGAAGCCGGCTCGGCTCCGGGGCCCTCTTCTACCCGGAGGGGCTCTTTTCCGCTTCCTTGTGGCCGTTGGGCGCCTCGATCCGCCCGATGGCCTGGAAGGGCGCTCTGGCCTCTTCCTGCTCCTGGACCAGGTGCTCGCCGCCGGCGAGGTCCTTGCAGACCTTGTAGGTGATCAGGGCCACGCCCAGGGGTAGGGCCACCAGCAGGACCTGCAGGCCCTTCACCACCGCGGTGATGGAGAGGTCCATCTGCTGGGAGAAGACGTCCTGGGCCCCGGCCACGGTGAGCACGACGTAGAAGGTGAGGACTCCGGCGCCGATGGCCGTGCGCATGGGCCGGTAGCGCGGGCGGTCCAAGAGGTTGTGCTCGGCGTAGTCCTTGGTGACTCGGGCCTCGAGGAACGGCCACATGTACAGCAGGGCGAAGGTGATGCCGGGCATGAGGACCGATGGGAAGAAGGGGTTGGCGATGGTCTTGCCGAAGGCACGGATCTCCCAGGCCGGGAAGAGCCTGAGAGCCCCCTCTATCCATCCCAGGTACCAGTCGGGCTGGGCCGCGGTGCTCACCGAGGCCGGCTTGAAGGGCCCGTACAGCCACACGGGGTTTATCTGGGCCAACCCGGCCAGGGCCGCCAGCACCGCCAGGACCAGGCAGAACAGGGCCATGCTGCGGGCGGTGTAGGTGGGCCACAGGTGCGAGCCCACGACGTTGCGCTCCGTGCGCCCGGGACCGGGGAACTGCGTGTGCTTCTGGCGCCACAGAATGGCCAGGTGGGCCCCGAGGAGCCCGGTGATGGCAGCGGGAACGAGGAGGATGTGCATGACGTAGAGGCGTCCGATGATGTCGTGGGCCGGGAACTCGCCACCGAAGATCAGCGCTGCCAGCCACTCCCCGAGGACGGGGATGGACAGGACGATGGCGTACATGATGTGAAGGCCGGTTCCCGAGAGCAGGTCGTCGGGCAGCGAGTAACCGGTGAAGCCGTTGGCGATGGCCAGCACCAACAGGGTGACCCCGATCATCCAGTTCAGCTCCCGAGGCTTGCGGAAGGCGCCGGTGAAGAAGACGCGACAGAGGTGGGTGATGAGGGCGGCGACGAAGAGCAGGGCGGCCCAGTGGTGGATCTGGCGCATCACCAGGCCCGCTCGCACGTCCCAGCTCAGCTCGATCACCGAGCGGTAGGCCTCGGACATCTCCACACCCTGGAGCGGGCCGTACTTGCCGTGGTACACGACCTCTCCGAGGCTGGCGTCGAAGAAGAAGCTGAGGAAGACGCCGGTCACCACCAGCACCA
>JALZKD010000093.1 GCA_030859405.1 Actinomycetota bacterium
ACCCAGGTCCTCGCCGGACGGCCACCAGAACTCCACTGCGGAGAAGCCAGCCTCGGCGGCGCGCCCGAAGCGCTCGGTGAGGTCGACCTCTTTGAAGAGCATGGAAAGATTTGGGCAGAATCGCATCTCTTGCCTTCCTCACTCGAGGGAAGCCTGTCATGACGCAACCTAGGAGGCCTCGTTGATCGGGTCAACGGCGCAGGGTGCGCTCAGCGGGACGCTCCCAGCTCGGCTTCAGGCCGCATCTCGTTGTCCAGGCCCTCACCGAGCGCAGCCTGGGCGAGGGCCCGTCCGAGCGCCGGCGCCTGCTTGAACAGGTTGTGGCCGGCCACGAAGAAGATGCCGTCCGCCTCCCAGACGGCGAAGCCGTCCTCACTCCAGGGCACCTCGGTGACCCAGCAGTGGCGATAGTCGACAGGCTCGGGATCCAAGCGAGGAAGGGCCCGCCTCACGTAGCCGCCGGCCCGCTCGCTCAGCTCGGCCAGAGCGGCAGGGTCGAGGAGGCTGCCGTCCTCGTTCACCTGGACCGTCTGGCTCAGGCCCAGGGCGTAGTGGCGGTTGCCGGACAACGGCGCGGCGTAGATCCCGGACTCTCCGAAGTGGCCGCTGCCGTCCTGGAGGCACGCCAGCCGGGCCGGCGGGTCGCCCCGCAGCGCGAAGGTGGCGCGCACCTGTGCTGTCAGCGTGACGGGAAGCGACAGGCCGACGCCACGCGCCAGCCGGCCCGTGACTTGGCCGGCGCAGACAACCACGCTGACGTACTCGGCGCAGCTACCCCCGGCTCGCACCTCGACCCTTCCTCCAGCGACGGGGCGGACCGAGATGACCTCGTCGGCGACGAGGGACGCCTCGAGCTGGCCGGCCAGGGCCTCGATGGCGGCGCGGGCGCGTATCGACCCTCCGGCCTCGTCGAGCGTGGCCGCGCCCGAGTAGCCCTCGAGGAGCGGCAGCCGCTCGCACAGCTTGGCGCCGTCGACGGGTCGGGCCGCCACCCCGCCCACCTCCTCGAGGACGCCCAACCGGCGCTCGGCCGTAGGGCCGAGGGCCACCACCCCGTCGGCCGAGACGAGCTCGACTCCGAGGCGCGCCTCCCACTCGCTCCAGATCTGGCGGCTCGCGCTCGCCAGCCGGACCAGCCGGGGGTCGTCGTGGGCGTGGCGGAAGAGGCGTGAGTCACCCCCGGACTGGCCGTTGCCGGGCTGACCCCGCTCGTAGAGGGTGACGGCCGCCCCTCGCTCGGTCAGGCTGTAGGCGGTGGAGAGACCGACGATGCCGGCGCCGATCACCGCCACTTCGGATCGCTGGCTCACGTTCGCACCCCCAAAAAAGAAGGGTAATCACACAAACAGCGGGATAATGAGGCTGATGAGGATGCGACGGTTGAGGTGATCGACGCCGGGCTGGTGCAGAGGCTTCGGCGCATCAGCGGGCACGAGCACGTGCTCACTGACACCCACCAGCTCCGGACCTACGAGTCCGACGGCCTCCGGCACTACCGGAAGCCGCCACCGGTCGCCGTGCTTCCCGGCTCTGCCGACGAGGTTCGCCAGATCGTGCGAGCCTGCTGTGAAGCCAAGGTCCCGTGGGTGGCGCGCGGTGCCGGCACCGGCCTCTCGGGCGGCGCCATTCCCGTGGAGGACGGCGTGCTCATCGTGCTCACCCGTCTCAACTCCATGCTCGAGGTCGACCTCGACAACGAATGTGTCGTCGTGGAACCCTGCGTCACCAACGCCGCCATCTCCGAGGCAGTGGCGCCCAGCCACTTCTATCCCCCGGATCCCTCGAGCCAGATCGTGTCGACCATCGGGGGCAACGTGGCCGAGAACTCGGGCGGCCTGCACTGCTTCAAGTACGGCTTCACGACCAATTACGTGACGGGGCTGGAGGTGGTGCTCCCCGACGGGGACGTCGTGACCCTCGGAGGCAAGGAGCTGGACCGGCCCGGCTACGACCTCGTCGGCGCCTTCGTGGGCTCCGAGGGAACGCTCGGCATCGCCACCAGGATCACGCTCCGGGTCGTCCCCTTGGCCGAAGCTCACAAGACGACGGTCGGTTACTTCGACACCATCGAGGAGGCCGGCCAGGCGGTCACCGACATCGTGGCCGAGGGGATCGTCCCCGCCGCCATCGAGATCATGGACAAGCTCACCATCGAGGCGACCGAGAAATGGACCCACGCCGGCTACCCGCTCGACGTGGGCGCCGCCCTCATCGTGGAGCTCGACGGGTCGCAGGCCGAATGCGACGCGCGCACCGACGACGTCTTGGAGATCTACGAGCGCAGCGGCGCCACCGACACCCGGGTCGCCGACGACGAGGAGGAGCGGGCCCTGATCTGGAAGGCCCGCAAGGCCGCCTTCGCCGCCATGGGCTACCTGTCTCCCTACTACTACGTACAGGACAGCGTCATTCCCCGCACCCGCCTGGCCGAGGTCCTTACTCGGATCGAGGAGCTCTCCGAGGAGTTCGGTTTCAAGGTGGCCAATGTCTTCCACGCCGGCGACGGCAACCTGCATCCTCTGGTGTGCTACGACGCCAGGAATCCGGGAGAGCTCGAGAAGGCAGAGGACCTGTCCGGCCAGATCCTCACCGCCTGCGTGGAGGCGGGGGGCTCGATCACCGGCGAGCACGGAGTGGGGCTCGACAAGAAGCAGTTCATGTCCGACATGTTCTCGGAGGACGATCTGGCCACGTTCCAGCGGTTGCGCTGCGCCTTCGACCCCGACCAGCTGGCCAACCCGGACAAGGTGATGCCCACCCCGAGGCTGTGTGGCGAGGTTCCGGGCCCCTACCGCAAGCATCCCCTCGAGCAGGCCGGCGTGGCCGAGCGTCTCTGACCGTGAGCCCTGAGCCGCGGCGCGAGGCACCGTCGTCGTTTGAGGAAGCGGCCGAGGCCATGCGCACGGCGACGGCCCAGGAGATGGGCGTGCGGATACGGGGGGGAGGCACCAAGTCGTCCTGGGGGCAGTCGACGCAGCCGCCGGAGATCGACCTGTCCACCGAGCGGCTCGACCAGGTGGTCGAGCACAACGAGGGCGACATGACCGTGGTGCTCCAGGCCGGCGCGCCCCTGGCGCGCGCCCAGGAGGCTCTGGCCGAGGCGAACCAGATGGTCGCCCTCGATCCTCCCCTCGGTGAAGGTGGCCGGGCCACCATCGGCGGCGTGGTGGCCACCGGTGACTCCGGTCCCTTGCGCCACCGCTACGGAGCGGCACGCGACCTGATCCTCGGCATCACCATTGCCCTGTCCGACGGCACCATCGCCAAGGCCGGCGGCAAGGTCATCAAGAACGTGGCCGGCTACGACCTGGGCAAGCTCTTCACCGGCTCGTTCGGGACGCTCGGCCTCGTCGTGGAGGTCGTGATCCGCCTGCACCCCCGGCCTCACGAGCCCGTGACCGCGGTCGGAAGCTCGGACGACCCCGATGCGTTCGCCGGCGCGGCATCGCGCGTCGCCCATTCCCCGTTCGGAGCGGAGTGCGTCGACGTCGCCTGGGGCGACGGG
Source organism: Actinomycetota bacterium (assembly GCA_030859405.1). Classification (GTDB taxonomy): domain Bacteria; phylum Actinomycetota; class Acidimicrobiia; order Acidimicrobiales; genus YB1-3. The sequence continues at coordinate 3,506 of JALZKD010000093.1, forward strand.
CACGGAGAGCTCATGGCCCGGTTCGGAGGAGCCGCTCCTGAAGCGGCGGCCAGAGACGTGACCAAGCTCATGGAGGACGCCGGCCTCGAAGCCCGGCTCGTCGAGGACGACGACGAGCTGTGGGCACGGCAACGGGAGGGGCAGCGCTCGGCTGAGGGTGCCGTCGTGCGCGTGTCCGGGTTGGTGGCAGAGCTGCCGGTGGTGCTGCGGTCGGCGTCGGAGGTGGGTGCCTCGCTGGTCGGGCGGGCCGGCCTCGGACTGTCCTGGATCACCCTTGGCCGGGGTGACGCCGGCGAGCTGGTCGCGAGCATCGAGGAGGTGCGCCGGCGTCTGGATCCGTTTGCCTGTGTGGTGCTCGACGCGCCGGCAGAGGTCAGGGAGAAGGTCGATGTGTGGGGTGAGGTCGAGGCCGTACCGCTGATGCGAAGGGTCAAGGCCCGTTTCGACCCTCACGGCGTGTGCAATCCGGGGATCTTCGTGGGAGGTATCTGATGGCAAAGGCAGGAGCATTCGACACCCACCGGCCGCCCGACAAGGACTTGGTGGACGTCTGCGTGCACTGCGGCTTCTGCCTGCCGACGTGTCCCACCTACGCGCTCTGGAACGAGGAGATGGACTCGCCCCGAGGACGCATCGTGTTGATGAACGTGGCCCTGGAGGAGGAAGGCGAGCTGTCCGACGCCATGGTCACGCACTGGGACCGCTGCCTCGGATGCATGGCCTGCGTCACCGCCTGCCCTTCCGGGGTCGCCTACGACAAGTTGATCGAGGCCACTAGGCCTCAGGTGGAGCGCAACTACGAACGCCCGCTTCGAGACCGGGCCTTCAGGAGGTTTGCCTTCGAGGCCTTCACTCATCCGGGGCGCCTGCGGGCCCTGGTGCCGGCCATAGTGGCGGCCCGGCGACTCGGGCTGACCGGGTTGGCGGACCGTCGTCTGGAACGCTTCCCGAGGTTGCGGGCCCTGGTATCACTCCTCCCCGACGTGGGCGTCAAGGCGGCAGCCGCTCGGCTGCCCGAGGTCACGCCGGCTCAGGGCAGCCGCCGCGGCCGCGTGGGAATGCTCCTCGGATGTGTGCAGCGTGTGTTCTTCCACGACGTGAACGCGGCGACGGCGCGTGTCCTCGCCGCCGAGGGCTACGAGGTCTTCGCCCCGGCGAAGGTGCGCTGCTGCGGAGCGCTGATGCTGCATTCAGGTTCCGAGCCCGAGGCGCTGAGCCTGGCCAAGACGATGATCGAGGCCTTCGAGGATTGCGACTACGTGGTGGTCAACGCCGCCGGGTGTGGCTCGTCCATGAAGGACTACGGGCACCTGCTGTCGGACGACGAGGAGTGGGCCGAACGGGGGGAGCAGTTCTCGGCAAAGGTGCGCGACGTGACGCAGCTGCTGGCCGAGTCGGAGCCAGTTGCTTCCCGCCATCCTGTTCCCCTCAAGGTGGCCTACCACGACGCCTGCCACCTGGCTCACGCCCAGAGCGTCAGATCAGAGCCGCGCCACGTGCTTTCCGACATCCCCGAGCTCGAGTTGGTGGAGCCCGCTGAATGGGAGATCTGCTGCGGCTCGGCCGGCATCTACAACCTTCTCCAACCGCAAGCGGGGCGGGAGCTCGGACAGCGGAAGGCCCAGAACCTCCTGGCCACCGATGCCGATGCCATCGCCTCGGGCAATCCCGGGTGCACGCTGCAGATCGCCACCTACCTCCGCGAGCAGGGGCGCCCCCTGCCCATCTATCACCCGGTACAGCTCGTCGACCAGGCGATCAGGGGCGCGGGCAAGCCCTGAGCTCCCACTGGCGTCCAACCTGAGGGCGCCGGGCGTGATCCCGCTCCCTTAGGAGTCGCTTCTCTCCGGCTGGGGGCCAGCGTCGGGCTCGTCCTTGGGCAAGTCGCCGGCGTCGGGCTCGACCTTGGGCAAGTCGCCGGCGTCGGGCTCGACCTTGGGAGACTGGCGTTGGGCCTCTTCCTCACTCGGTTGCTCTCTTTCCCCCTGCACCCGTCCTCCTTCTCTTCCAACGACGTAGGCCTTGGCGGCCGGGAGGGCTCCGGCGCGGGCGAACGACGCTCGTGCTCCGGGCACAGCATTACCATCCCGACCCGGGTCTGCCAGAGTGCCTCGTGACCGCTCTGGCCTTCGTCGTCTTCATCCTCGTGGCCCACAACCTCTTGGGGAACCTGGCGCTGCCTCCCGCGCTGTATGTCCCCGTCAACCTGGCGGTTGCGGCCGTGCTCCTCGGAATCGCCCGAGCCAGCGGGATCTCTTGGGCAGAGCTCGGGCTGGGCCGCTCGAGCGTGGGTCGGGGGGCGGCTCTCGGTGTTGCTGCATTTATCCTGGTGGCCGTGGCCCTCGTGGTCGCCGCGCTCGTCCCGGCCACGCGGACCCTCTTCGTGGACCAGAGGGTGGCCAGGCTCACGGGGGCGGCCGTCGCCTACCAGGCTCTGGTTCGGATCCCGCTCGGCACCGTCGTCTTGGAGGAGGTCGCCTTCCGCGGCGTGCTGTTGGCCCTGCTCGGCCGAGTCACCTCGACGGGGGCTGCTGTCGCCTGGTCGTCCGCCATCTTCGGACTCTGGCACGTCGTCCCGACCGTCGAAGCGCTGCGAGCCAACCGCTTGGCTCCGAGCGCGGCCGCCGTCGCCGCCGCCATCGTCGCCACCGCGGGCGCCGGCGTCGTCTTCTGCTGGCTGCGGCTGCGCAGCGGGAGCCTCGTCGCTCCTGCCCTTGCCCACGTCGGTACCAACAGCGTGGCCCTCATCGTCGCCGTGTGGGTCCTCGGCGCCGCCTCCTGACGTTTCCTCCCTCGTCCGCGAGGGATCAGTAGGAGCATGGCCGGCGAGTCGCTGGTGTGGTTCCTCATCGTCCTCGCCCTCTTCGGCCTCATAGTGGGCGCTATCGGCCGTCTCCTGGTCCCCGGTCCCACGCCGCTCGGAGTGCTTGGAACCATGGCCGCCGGCGTCGCCGGAGCGCTTATCGGGGGGTTCGTTGGCAGGCTGCTGCTGGGACCTGGCTTGACCAAGTCTGGATCTGGGTGCTGTCGATCCTCGCTGCGACGTTGGTGGTCGCCCTCGTCAGCCGACGAGGCCACGTCTACACGCGCCGACCACGAGGGGGCCTGGTCTCCGACACCGCCTATGACGATCGGGTGGTGGTCGATGAGGCCGACGACCCCTACCGACACCCTCACCGCCGATGGGGACGGGGCCCCGCCCGCCGCCCCCGGCGCCGGTTCTTCTGAACGAACAGCCCGGCGTCGGTGCCAGCTGCGACCGGCGACCATCCGGACACTCCGACGCACCCGGCCGCCGAAGCACCACAAAGTAGGCTCCGGCCCGCACTCTTACCGCCTCAGCCCCCGTAGCTCAGAGGATAGAGCGTCGGTTTCCTAAACCGTGCGTCGCAGGTTCGAGTCCTGCCGGGGGCGCCAATAAAAGTCCTGGTCAGAGCGTTGTGGCGCCAGCGATGGACTCTCCCAGAGAAGCTCGGTTTCCATCTGTCCATCCATCTTGGCCATCTAGCTGTTAGCGTGGCCATCCATGAAGGGCTCGATGCGGGAGCGCAGCCCCGGCTACTGGCAGTTGCGGGTGTTCGAGGGCACCGACTCGATCACCGGCCGGAAGCGTTACCGCACCAGAGCATTCCGAGGC
>JALZKD010000024.1 GCA_030859405.1 Actinomycetota bacterium
GGCCCGGCGGGCCCGGCCCGCGGGCCGGGTGGTGGTGGTGGGTCTCGGCCCTGGTCACCCACGCCACCGCACGCCGGCGGCAGCCGCCGCCGTGCGCTCGGCCGACGTGGTGATCGGTTACGGCCCCTACGTCGACCAGGCCGGTGACCTCCTCGGGTCCCACCAGCAGGTCGGGCGCTCCGCTATCGGCGAGGAGCTGGAACGGGCCGGCCGGGCCCTGGAGCTGGCCGGCGCTGGCCGGTGCGTGGCCTTGGTGTGCTCTGGTGACGCCGGCATCTACGCCATGGCCTCCATCGTCCTGGAGATGGCCGAAGGCGTGGCTCCCGGGGTGGCCGTTGACGTGGTGCCCGGGGTCACCGCGGCGCTGGCCTCGGCGGCGGCATTGGGCGCCCCCCTGGGCCACGACCACGCCGTCGTGAGCCTGTCGGACCTCCTCACTCCCTGGGAGGTCATCGAGCGGCGGCTTCGGGCCGCAGCCGAGGCCGACCTGGTGGTGGCGCTGTACAACCCGAGGTCGACGGCCCGGACGTGGCAGCTCGGCGCCGCCCAGCGGATCCTGCTCGAGCACCGCAAGCCGGAGACGCCGGTGGGGGTGGTTAGCGACGTCGGGCGCCCCGGGCAGTGCGTCCGCCTCACCACCCTCGACGACTTGGACGCCACCGAGGTGGACATGCGCACGTGCGTCATCGTGGGCTCGACGACCACCACCGTGGCCGGCGGGCGCATGGTCACGCCGAGGGGGTACGAGCCATGAGCGTGCCAGCGTCCACGAGAGTGACAGTGTCCGTGAGCGCCAGCTGCACCGGTTGTGGGCTGTGCATCGGCACCTGCCCGGAACGGGCCCTGCGACCGGGCGTCAAGCGACCGCTGGCCGACGAGGGTGGCTGCAGCGCCTGCCTGGCCTGCGTGGAGGTCTGCCCGGTGGACGCCATCGCCGTCGCCACCGCCGTCACCCCCGCCGTCGCCCCTGTTGAGGGCCTGTGACGCTGCACCCCATCGAGGCCCAGAGCATGCGCCTCATCTTCGAGCGCGTCGACCTGTCCCATCACGAGCCCAGCGTTCAGTCCGTCATCGCTCGCGTCATCCATGCCAGCGCCGACCTCGAGTACGCGTCGACGATGGTGGTGAGCAGGGAGGCGGTGGAGGCCGGAGTGGCCGCCCTCCGGAACGCCAGCCCAGTGGTGACCGACGTGGAGATGGTGCGCCACGGGCTCGAGGGCCACGCCGCCAACTGTTACCTGAGCCAAGCCAATGGCAACGCAGAGCTCACCCGCAGCGCGGAGGGGATCCGCATCGCCGCCGAGCGCCACCCCGCCCGGGCGGTAGTGGTGGTGGGCTGCGCCCCCACCGCCCTCCACGAGGTCATCGAGCTGGCTCGAGCCGGGCGGTTCGACCCCGCCCTCGTCATCGGCCTGCCCGTGGGCTTCGTGGGTGCGGCCGAGTCCAAGGCTGCGCTGCGAACCTCGGGTTTGGCGGCCATCACCAACGTGGGCCACAAAGGCGGATCGGCCGTGGCCGCAGCCGTCTTCAACGCCCTGGCCAGGATGGCTGGTGGCGGTGGCCGGGATGTCGATGGCTGACCGACCGTCCCTGCTGGTGATCGGGCACGGAAGCCGCTCTGCCGCCGGGGTTGCCGACTATTGGTCATTGGTGGACGTCGTCCGCGCTCGAGACCCATCGCTGCCCATCGGCGGTGGCTTCATCGAGCTCGCTCAGCCGGAGGTCGACGCCGCCATCGACGAGCTGGTGGCAGCGGGGGGACGCTGCGTCGTCGCCGTCCCCCTCGTGCTGCTTGGCGCCGGGCACCTGAAGGACGACGGCCCCTCCATCCTGGCTCGGGCCCGAAGGCGCCATCCCCGTGTGGCCTTCCACTACGGGCGGGCGCTCGACATCCATCCCCTCGTCCTGGCTGTGGCCAGGGACCGCATCGTCGAGACCCTGGAAGGGCGGAACCCGGCCCACAGCGCCGTCGTGCTCGTGGGCAGGGGGTCGTCCGACCCCGACGCCAACGCCGATCTGTACAAGGTGGCCCGCCTCTTGCAGGACATGAGTGGCGTGGCCATGGTGGAACCGGCCTTCGTGTCCCTCGCTCGGCCTTCGGTCCCCGATGCCCTCGAGCGCTGTCGCCGCCTCGGGGCGGCCACCGCAGCGGTGGTTCCCTACTTTCTGTTCAGGGGAGTCCTGGTCGACCGCATCGCACACCAGGCCCGTGCCTGGAACGCCGCAGCACCGTCGACGCAGGTGCTGGTAGGCCGTCACCTGGGCTCGGAACCTGGCATCGCGTGCCTGGTGCTGGAGCGCTACCGGGAGGCGCTGGCGGGCGAGGCCCGAATGAACTGTGACTGTTGTGTCCATCGAGTGGCAGGGGCGCCAGAAGCAGGCCGCGACATGGTCGCCGGAGATGGGCGGCGAGTACGGTTCCTCGGATGAGAGAGCAAGAATGGCATCCTCGACATCGATGACGGCCGTCCAACGCCAGCAGCTCGCCTCCGAGGGCTCGGACGACTCGAGGCTCGGTGAAGCCCTGAGGCTGCTGGCTCGAGAGCCCATCTCCGTGCTGTCGTTGGACGTCTTCGACACTCTGGTGTGGCGGGTAGTGCCCGAGCCGGTCGACGCCTTCGTCCTCCTCGGCCGTCGCCTGCAGGAGCTCGGCCACCTGGCTCCGCACGTATCACCCCATCTGTTCGCACGGCTTCGAACGACAGCCGAGGTGCGGGCCCGGGACAAGGTTGCGCCGGCGGGGCTCTCTCGGGAGGTCTCCATCGAGGCCATCTACGATCAGATGCCGCCACACCTCACTGGTGGCCTCAGCGTCGACGAGCTGGCCGCCACCGAGGTCGAGCTCGAACGGGACATCTGCTTTCCGGACCTCGACGTGGTGCGGCTGGCTCAACTGGCTCAGGAGACGGGTGGAGCGCGCCTGGTGCTGGTTTCCGACACGTACCACTCGGAAAGGCAACTGCGCCGCATTCTCGATCGGGAGGCGTTCAAGGGCCTCGACTACTACAAGGTCTTCACCTCGAGCGAGCACAAGGTTTCCAAGGGATCGGGTCTCTATGGAGTCGTACTCGACGCCTTGGGCGTGGCCCCGGGCGAGGTCCTCCATATCGGCGACCACGCCGAGGCGGACGTGGCCTTCGCAGCCAAGGAGGGGATGAGGACCGTCCACTTCCCCAAGCTTCCCGACGAGCTGAGAAGGGTGCTCGATCGAGAGGGTGTCATCGCCTCCGGTAGAGCCGATTCGCTCTCAACTCCCATCGACACGAGCTTTGGTGACCTGGGCCTCACGGCGTTGCGCTCGAAGGCCGTCCACCGATCAGAGGCCGATCGGCTTCCCGACGGCGTCCGGCCCTACTGGGGCTTCGGCGCGTCGGTACTGGGGCCCGTCTTCACCGGGTTCGCCGAATGGGTGCATCGCCGGGCCCAGGAGGAAGGTGTGGGCGTCGTGCACTGCCTCATGCGCGAAGGCGAGTTCCTGGCCCGGCTCGTGAACGGGGCACGCGCCTACCTGGGATCTCCGGTCAGAGCCGAGAAGCTCTGGCTCTCGAGGCAGATGTGCGCCCGAGCAGCCATCTTCGAGGCCAACGCCGAGGAGCTTTCGGGGTTCATGAACAGGCGACGGCCGCCGACGCTGCGCCAGTTCTGTGAGGATCTGGGCGTTGGCCTGATGCAGCTGCCCGAGGTCTTCACCGACGGTGACGGTCGACTCGATCAGCCCGACCTGTGGCAACGAGCGGTGGAGGCGATCACGAGTCGTCCCGATGTGCAGGCCACCATCGTCAGCGGCTCCTCGGAGCTTCGAAGGCGACTGGCGCGTTACTTCCTCGACACCGTCGGCCACGACACCTCTCGCGTCCTTCTGGCCGACATCGGATGGGGCGCCACCATCCAGGCCCACCTCCAGAGGGCGCTCGCCGGCTCAGGGATCGAGGTCGACACCCTCGGCCTGTACCTCGTCACCAATGACGCCGCTCTGGACCGGACCCTCGACGGCGTCAAAAGCGACGGCTACCTGGCCAAAGGAGGCATCCCCGAACAGGCGGTGCGCTTGATCATCAGGAGCCCCGAGATACTCGAGCAGGTCTGCATGACCGATGTGGGCACGCTCGTCGACTTCACCGAGGAGGGTGAGCCCGTATCCGGCCCCACCAGCCAGAGCCCCGTCCAGGTTCTCCAGCGCACGGCCGTGCAGGGGGGTGTCCTGGGGTTCCAGCGGGAATGGGCACGCTACGGCGACGTGGTGCCGGCGCCGGGGCGGGCTCTGGACGATCGAGCCCGACCATGGCTCCTCAAGACGCTCTTGAAATTCGTCGTATCCCCCACCAACAGCGAAGCCACCATGTTCGCCAACTGGTCACACGACGAGAACTACGGGTCCAAGGACTCGGAGACCGTGATCTCCCGGGAGATGGCGCCGCTGCTCAAGTACATGACGCCGGCTCAGTTCCTCACCCTGCCCATGAGCAAGGTGTACTGGCCGTTCGGGCTCGCCACCCTCTACCACCCACCACTGGCTCAGGCGGTCACCGCCATCCTCGACGGAGTGGTCCCGCCGGAGGCCTTCATGAACGACGAGGAGCAGCACGTCGTCGTCTCCGTCGACTCGCTCGGGCTGCTGTCGCGCGTACCGGCCCGCCTGTCCGGACGGCTGATGACCCCCCTCTCGGGGCTCCTGTCCCTGGTACCCGGTTTCAAGGCCATCAAGCGAGCGTCGATCCGTGCAGGTGCCGGTGGGCGCTGCTTCGTCCGGGAGGAGATGCGGTCCCAGCCCATACGCGGCCTCCAGATCGAGTTCCCCAGCGGTCCGGGCGTGGTGCGCATCGACCGGATGTCGATGACGTTCAGCTTGCGGGGGCAGTCAGAGCCGGTGCGGGTCCAGATGGAGTGGCCCGAGCAGTTTGCCCAGGTGATCTACGCCCGCTGCACAGCGCTGGCTCCTAACCTGCTGTTCGGCGCTCGCCACGCCCCGCGGATCATCTACAAGTGTCCGCAGGAGTGGGGCGTGAACGCCTACAAGGTAGAGGTCGAAGTGGCCTTCGCGTGGTTGCCCACGGCCCCGGACACGGGCGTCAAGGGTGGCCAGACGGAGGCCCTCTGGCGGCTGGGAGAGCAGGTCCGGGGCAAGGTGATGCGACTCTGGCAGACCGCCGAGAGGGTGGCCAGGTGACGGTTGCCGAGGGCCACGGCAGCGACGACGGCTTCTTTCGGGCGCCGCTGCTGCTCCACTCGCTGTCGGAGCTGCGAGAGGTCATCTTCCCCTGCCTCGATCTCAGCGGCGCCCGCACCATCGTGGAGGTTGGCGGCGAGGACGGCACCTTCACCAGGGAGCTGTTGGCCTGGGCCCAGAAATCCCAGGGAGCCGTGTACTGCGTCGACCCTCAGCCCTCCGAGAAGCTCGTCCAACTGTGCGCCCAGTCCGACGCCGCGGAGCTGATCTCTGACCGCAGCCCAGAGGCCCTCGACACGCTCGACAGAGCCGACGCCTACGTGTTGGACGGCGACCACAACTACTACACGGTGAAGAGTGAGCTGGAGGCCATCGAGCGCAAGAGCCGGAACGGCGATGGGATGCCGCTGGTATTCCTCCACGACGTCGGGTGGCCCTGCGGGCGAAGGGACCAGTACTACTCACCCGAGAGCCTGCCCTCCGAAGCCGTTCATCCGCACACCTACGACCGAGGAGTGACGCCCGAGTCGAGGGGCGTGATCGAGGGCGGCTTCCGGGGCGCCGGTGAGTTCGCCTTCGCTGTGCAGGAGGGCGGGGAGGCGAACGGAGTCCTGACCGCGGTGGAGGACTTCCTGGAGGGTCACGCCGACTTGGCGCTGGCCAAAGTCCCCTGTGTGTTCGGGCTCGGCGTCATCTACCGCATGTCCTCGCCCGAAGGGCGAGCCGCGGGAGAGCTCCTCCGGCCGTACGACGGCAATCCCCTGCTCGAGCGCTTGGAGCGCAACCGGATGGCGCTTTTTCTCAGGGTCCTCGAGACCCAGGACGACCTGCGGAGCATCGCCGCTCAGCTCGAGAGCGCTGCTCTGCAGGTGCGCGACGTTGCTACTGAGAACCGCGCCTTGTGGGCCCGGAACGCGGAGCTCGAATCTCGCGTCAGCGTCCTGGAAGTGGAGCTGCGAAGCGTTCTTCATTCCAGCGCCTTCGTCGTCGCCGAGCGCCTTTCCAGTCTCAGACGCGTCACTCCAGAACGACCGGGGCTCTCCCGTCAACGACTCAGGGCGGCGCTCGAAGGGCCCGATTCTTCACCGTGAAGAAGGTGGGGCTCGGACCTGGCCCGAGCCCTCACGGGGGAGAATCAACAGCAACGTCCGCCCCAAGCGGGCGCAAGCGCCGACCATGGCCCACGTGAACCCCATGCTCGGCCTGAGCCAGGAGCTCTCGGTCGCCGTGGCTGTTCCCGTACGCCCACGCCAGCGTTCCATGCGGGCCCAGCCAGTCCCGCAAGCGGACAACCTTCTCGGGACCACGGCAGTTGGCCCCCTCCAGGCGACCGGTCAGGTGTCCGCTACCATCCACTTCGAGCCGCGTGGCCAAGACGGTGTCGATCTGCAATCTACGAGCCAGCGGCCGGACGTAGATCTCGGGGGACGCAGAGACGATCACGAGCTCGTGACCAGCGCGGCGGTGGGCCCTGATCCGTCGGGTCATGTCCGGCCGCATGCCCCTCGAGACCACTTCAGCGGCGAACGCTTCGGCCGCTGTCTCGAGGTCGGCGACGCTTTGGCCCCGGAGGAGTCGACGCAGGACCGCTTCCTTGGCGTCATGACGAGACGTCCACCCGGCCATTGAGCGGACGATGAGGAGGGACCCGGCGAGGAGGGCATGGTAGGTGCGGCCTCTACCGAAGGCACGGCACAGGAAGGGCAAGAGAGTGTCGCCGCGGGTGAGGGTCCCGTCGAGGTCCAAGGCGACGACCGTACGGGTGGGCACGCCCTACACCTTCAGACGGCGGAACAACGGACGAGGCAGATGACGCAAGACGGACATCACCAGGCGAAGTGGCCGCGGCACCCAGATCTGCTCGGCTCCCGTCTCCAGGCCGCGGACGATGCTGGAGGCAACCTCCTCGGGCGTCGTCGAGAACGGCACGGTGGGTAGGCCGGCGGTCATCTTCGTCTGCACGAAGCCGGGACGGACGATGAGGACCGTCACCCCTGTATCCACCAAGCTGTCCCCCAAGCCCTGGAAGAAGGCGTCGAGGCCCGCCTTGGAAGACCCGTACACGAAGTTCGACCGGCGAGCTCGCTCCCCTGCGACAGAGGAGAGCACGACGATCGTGCCGTGGCCCTGCCGACGCAGTCGGGAGGAAACGTGTAATCCTGCCGAGGCCGCCCCCAAGAAGTTGGTGCGCAGGATGGCCAAGGCCGCGGCGGCATCAGCCTCGGCCCGCGCCTGGTCACCGAGGACCCCGAACCCGAAGATGACGAGGTCGATGTCGCCATGACGACCGAAGGCGTCCTCGAAGAATGCGGGGTGGGAGGCGGTGTCATCGGCGTCGAAGTGGACGATGTCGACGCGCTCTGCCCCCAATCCCCGCAGCTCTTCGCCGGCGACCTGCAAAGTGTCCGGATTGCGCCCGGCCAGCACCACTGTCCTGGTCCTCCTCTTGACGAGAAGTCGCGCGGTGGCCAACGCAATGTCGGACCCTCCTCCCAGCACCAACACTGACTGTGGAGAGCCGAGGGCATCCTTCATCTTTGACGGTCCTCCAGCAGCCCGACGCGCCGAGACAGGTCGGAGTTCAGCACACCGTCAGGATCCACCTTGGCCTGCACGCGGCGCCACTCGTCGAGGCGCGGGTACATGGCGGGGAGCAGCTCGGGCCGGAGCCTGGAATCCTTGGCCAGGTAGACACGTCCCCCGGCGCCGGCAACCAGCTCGTCCAGTCGGTCGAGCAACTCCGCAAGGAGGGAGCGCCCCACCGGGATGTCGAGGGCAAGCGTCCAGCCCGGGAAGGGGAACGAGAGCGGGCCAGCGTTGGCGGCGCCGAAGCGCTTGAGGACGGCCAGGAAAGAAGGGCAATGGGACTCGCTCAAGAGCGTGACAGCCCGGCGCAGCGCGTCCTCCTCTCCGAGTGGCACCACGAATTGGTACTGGACGAAGCCCCGAGGTCCGTAGATGCGGTTCCATCCCTTCAGCCCGTCAAGGGGATGGAAGTAGGAATGGTAGGGCTGAAGCTCGTTGCGTCTGCTCCTGGGTGCCTTGCGGAACCACAGCTCGTTGAAGGCCCGAACCGTCAGCTTGTTCAACAGGCCGTGGGGAACCCAGGGCGGGGCGCTGGCCGGGTTTCTCGGGTCGTCGCCGAACGGCGTTGAACGCTGTTCGCTTCCCAGCTCCCCGAGGTGGGCGTGGCGGCCTCGAGTGAGGACCGACCGGCCCATGGTCGGTCCCCGCGCCAGGCAGTCGATCCACGCCACCGAGTACCGATAGCGGTGGTCACCTTCGGCCATGCGCTCCATGACGTCGTCGAGGTTGGTGGCCCGTTCGGTGTCCACGCTCATCCACGCCGTCGCCACCTTCAAGAGGCGGAGCGTGGCGTCGAGGATGACGCCGGTCAGTCCCATCCCTCCCCCGGTGGCCCAGAACAGGTCGTGCTCCTCTTCTCGAGTGACCTCCACGCGCCCCTCGGGGGTCCGCAACGTGAACCGCTCGACGTGCTCGCAGAAGCTTCCGTCGGCGTGGTGGTTCTTGCCGTGGATGTCGGCGGCCATGGCACCGCCGACGGTCACGTGCCGTGTGCCGGGCGTGACGGGAACGAACCATCCGAGAGGGAGCAGGCGGCGCATGAGGGTGTCGAGGCTGGTGCCGCCGTCCACGGTGACGAGGCCCCGGTCCAAGTCGATGTGGTGAATACCGGTGAGCATCGTGGTGTCGATCACCAGGCCGCCACTGTTCTGGGCCGCGTCGCCATAGCTGCGCCCGAGTCCCCGGGCGATCACGCCGCGCGCAGGCAACTGCTCCCATAACGATTCGATCACTCCGGGATGGGTGGGTTGAGCCAACCACGCTCGCGAAGGAGCCGTCCCGCCCCAGCCTGTGAGCACCTTCTCGACCCCGCCCACAGGGGCGGGGCCGAGGGTTACCCGCTCAGCCGGCATAGACGCCGACGGCGAAGGCGACGGCCCACGTCAGCCCCAGCGCCTGTAGCGGTCGATCGCCGAGGACGATGTCCTCGGGGACACCGCCCTTGCCGCTGTCCAGGAGGAGGGCGTAACGCAGGACGGCCAGGACGAACGGGACGATGGACAGCTGGAAGCTGATTGGGAAGGAGGCGATGTCTGCCTTCTCGAACCCCCACAGGCAGTAGGCCGCAATGGCGATGGAGGAGGACACTGACCGTACATAGCGGAGGTAGCTCGCCGAGTACTCGCCGAGTGTCGAGCGGTGACCCACCCGTTCGTCACCGAGGTCGATGTGCTCGGCATGGCGCTTGCCGGCCACCATGAACAGCGAACCCGCCGATGCAACGATCAGGAACCATTCCGATATCGGCACGTCGACCGCGACTCCGCCGGCGATGGCACGAAGGACGAAGCCCGACGCCACGATCGAGAGATCGACGACGGGTATGTTCTTCAACCACAGGCTGTACAGGGGCTGCAACGTCACGTAGATGCCCAGGACCAGGGCGAGCTGCCACCCGGCAAGGAGGAAGGCGGCCACGACGCTGGCCAGTAGGAGGGTGAGGCCGAGGACCTTTGCCAACGCCAGCGAGACCGCCCCGGCGGCAATGGGCCGGCTCCGCTTGACGGGATGCTTGCGATCGACTTCGACGTCGAGGGCGTCGTTCAGGAAGTAGGTGCCGCTGGCGGCGACACAGAACACGGCCACGCTGGCGAGGGACTTGAGCAGCACGTCGCCGTCGCTGAGAACCCCGGCCGCTCCGGGGGCGGCCAGCAGCAGGACGTTCTTGGCCCACTGTCTGGGGCGAGCGGTTCGTATCAGGCCCAGCCATGTGGGCATCGGCGATTCCATCACCGGCGAGGCCAGCTCCCACGGCCCGGCGGCCGCAGGGGGTTGGTCGTCAACGTCATTGACCGGTGGGACAGAGATGTCTTGTTCGTTGCTCGTCAATGTCATCCCCGAAGAAGCTTTGCCCTCGGACGCGCCGATCTGGAGGAATCCCTCATCATGCAACGTAGCCGTCACCGGCGACTCACCAGGGGAGGCGACGCGACCCACCGGGTTGCGACGGGCTCGTGTAGACGAGCGGCCGCGCTCTTGGCGCGTCACCTGCAGCACCCCAAAGGGGAACGGAAAACCTCCTCATCGGTGCCCAGAGCGGCGGAGGGCCCATCGTGTACGGTGCGCCAAATCAGATCAGGAGGGTCCACCCCAAAGGCAGTACTCGCATCAGCAAGACCATCGTGGCCGTAGACCCCTTGGCCATCGGCGCTGGTGGCGCCGACACGGCACCCTCGTCTCAATCGATGAGGATCGAGACCCTGATCTCTTCGCCACCGGGCGCCTTCCTGGTCCTGGCTTGGATCGGCGTCATGACCATCTTGCAGCTGATGAGGCAGCCGGGTACGCCCGCGTGGGACCACCTGTGGGCGGAGGACGGAGGCGTCTTCCTGAGTGATGCCCTGGGCCAGCCCTCACTTACGACGTTGGGACACCCCAGCGCCGGCTACCTGCAAGTCGCTCCCAGGCTCCTCGCCGGCATCACTGCAGCTTTTCCACTGGGATGGGCGGCGCTGCTCCTCTCGTTCGGTTCCGCCCTCCTGGTGGCCTGCCTTTCCGCCTATGCCTACTTCGCCAGCTCTTCGCTGTTCCGTGGTCAGTGGGCGAGGATCCTGCTTGCCGGTCTCCTGGTGCTCCTACCGGCGACCGCGTTCGAGACCAACGCCTCGGCAGCAAACCTGCATTGGTACTTGATCTTCACTTGCTTCTTGGTGTTCGTCGCCCGACCCCGGTCGCCAGCCGCCGTTGCCCTCGGGGCCATCATTGCCCTTGCAGCGGCGCTGAGCGACCCTCTGGCCGGGTTGCTCCTACCCCTGGCCCTGCTGCAAGCAGTCCACATTCGGAACTGGCGGGGCTGGATGGCGCCAGTTGTGTTTGCCCTCGGCCTGGTGGCTCAACTGGTGATGGCAGTGCTTCCCTCACCACCCCAACAAGTTGCCGGGACGGCACGCGCCGCCGACCTGCCAGGGATCTACGCCTTGCGAGTAACCGGGTCCTTCCTGGTGGGAGACCGGCACCTCGATTTCTTCTGGATCAAGTTCGGCTGGGTGTTCTCCTACTCGAGCTTTGTCCTCGTGGCGCTTCTTCTGGTGTACGGGATGCTGAAGTCCGAGAAGCGCTCACGCTTCTACCTGGTCGTCAGCTTCGCCTATTCAACGCTGTTCCTGGCGATTCCCCTCATGGTGAGGGGAACGGATGGCTTTCTTGACCAAAACGCCTTCAGCCTCAACGGCTCGCGTTATACCGTCGTGCCAATCCTCTTCCTGGTCGTTGGCTTCCTCTTGGTGCTGGACAGGCCGGATCCCCGCGTGCCAGTGACCGCCTGGAGCGCTCTGCAGTGCAGCTTCATGCTCTTCACCTTTGCCCTGGTAATGGTCAATTACTCCAACGTATCCGTCCGCTCGCCAGCGCAGAGCTGGCGCGCGGGCGTGGCTGCAGCTCATGAGCGATGTCTCACCAAGAGCGAGACCAATCGCAAGCTCGAACTCCAACAGACCTTCTCTCCTGGGATCGCCGAGAGGAACGCCGCCGACGTCGCCATCTTCATCGCGCCGCCATCGTGGGCCGTGGTCACCAAGTGCGGACGGGTGCTGAGAGACACCTGAGCGACCGACGAGAACCAGACGGGACCGTGGCATTATGAGGCGCTCGAGGGGTGCGCGGCATGGCAGAGCGGTTTTTGCACGTCGAGTAGAACAGCAGGCTGCTCTGACCTCGGGCCTGGTGAGCCGGCGAGTAGCCTGCGCCGGTGCTGCGCATCGGACCCGATGTCCACCGCCAGATCGTGGGCCACTGCCTCGACCGGCTGCCCGAGGAGGCGTGCGGCCTGTTGGCTGGTCCTCCCGGCGACAGCAGGGCCGAGGTCTGCTACCCGGTGACTAACGTGGACCATTCGGCCCGCACCTACCGGCTGGACCCGTTGGAGCACTTGAGGGCCGACCGGGACGCCGACGAGCGAGGCCTCGAGGTCATCGGCGTGTTCCACTCCCATACCCACACCGACGCCTACCCGTCGGACACCGACGTGGAGAGAGCGCCCGATCCCAGTTGGCACTACGTGCTCGTCTCCCTTCGCCACGGTGAGGCGGTCGTACGGTCGTTCCGCATCGAGGAGGGCAGGATCACCGAGGAACCGGTCGTCGCCCAATGACCTGTAGAATTCCAGATCGAGCTGGTCAACTTTCGAGCCGACTTCCGAGGAGGGCCCGTGCCCGTTGACGTTCGCCTACCCACCGTCCTGCGCCAGCACGCCGGGGGGCTGGCATCGGTGCAGGCCAACGGCGACACCCTGGGCGAGGCCGTCGACGACCTGGTCCGCCAGTTCCCCAACCTCGCCGGCCAGGTGGTGACCGACGACGGCACGCTGCACCGCTTCGTCAACGTCTACGTCAACGACGACGATGTCCGCTACCTCGACAGGCTGGACACCAAGCTCGTCGACGGGGACGTGATCTCCATCCTGCCCGCGGTCGCCGGAGGGCTGCGCTGAGCTCCATGGGCCTCTACTCCAGCATCCTCGAGCTAGTGGGGAACACCCCGCTCGTCGACGTCACGATGCTGAGTCCCAACCCCCAAGCCAGGATCCTGGCCAAGCTCGAGGGCCAGAACCCGGGAGGATCGGTCAAGGACCGCGTGGCCGTCACCATGGTGGAGGAGGCGGAGAAGGACGGCGTTCTGGGGCCGGGGCAGACCATCCTGGAGTCGACCTCGGGCAACACCGGGATCGGCCTGGCCATGGTGGCCAAGGTCAAGGGTTACCGGCTCAAGGTGGTCCTGCCCGAGAACGTCTCCGAGGAGCGCAAGCGGCTGCTCGAGGTCTGGGGCGCCGAGATCATCTCCTCACCAGGCAGCCAGGGCTCGAACGGCGCCATGCGCCTGGCTCAGCGCCTGGCCGCGGAGCACCCCGACTACTGGTTCCCGTTCCAGTACGGCAACGCCGCCAACCCCAAGGCCCACTACGAGGGAACGGGTCCGGAGATCTGGCGGGACTGTCCGGAGGTCACCCATCTGGTGAGCGGGCTCGGGACCAGCGGCACGCTCATGGGCGCCGGCCGATTCCTGAAGGAGCGCAAGCCGAGCGTGCAGGTATGGGCCGTCGAGCCGCCCGCGGGCGAGATGGTCGATGGGCTCAAGAACTTCGACGAGGGATTCGTGCCCCCCATCTTCAGCGACAACGACGGTTACGAGCTGCTGGACCGCAAGAAGGTGGTCGGTCCCCGTGAGTCGGTGGAGTGGACGAGGAGGCTTATCGAGGCCGGCGTCTTCGCCGGCATCTCCTCGGGTGCGGCCATGGCCGGAGCCGCCAAGTGCGCAGCCGAGATCGCCGAGGGCACCATCGTGGTGGTGGTGGCGGACGGCGGTTGGAAGTACCTGTCCACGGGCGTCTGGACCGAGGACCTGGACACCGTCGTGGACCGGGCCCGGCGCATCATCTACTTCTGATCGCCTCGCCTCGTGGATGACCGGCCCATTGGTGTGTTCGACAGCGGCTTCGGCGGCCTCACGGTGGCCAGGGCCCTGATCGACCTTCTCCCCGGCGAGGATGTCGTGTACTTCGGCGACAGCGCCCGCTACCCCTACGGGCCCCGTGACCTCGAGGAGGTGCGCCGCTTCTCACGCCAGATCACCGCCATGCTGGTCGAGCGTCATCAGGTCAAGATGGTGGTGGTCGCCTGCAATACGGCGTCGGCGGCCGCCCTCGACCTCCTCCGCTTCGAGCACGGCGTGCCCCTGGTGGGGGTGATCGAGCCCGGCGTGCGAGCGTGCGTGGCCGCCACCCGGAACCGCCGGGTGGGTGTGATCGCCACCGTGGGCACCATCGCATCGGGCGCCTATCAGAGGGCGGTGAACCTCCAGCGATCGGGAGCCCAGCTCTACGCCTGCGCCTGTCCCGGCTTCGTCGAGTTCGTGGAGAGGGGCGAGACCGACACCGAGCAGGTGCACGTGCTGGCGGAGCGCCTGCTGGCCCCGGTGAAGGACGCCGGAGTGGACACCCTGCTTCTGGGTTGCACCCACTACCCGTTCCTGGCCCGCACCATCGGGGAGGTGATGGGCCGGGAAGTGGTACTCGTCTCCTCTGCCGACGAGACCGCTTTCGAGGTTCGTGCCATCCTCGAGGAGACGGGACAGGTGCGCCGCAGCGCCGGGAAGGGAGCCCACTGCTTCATGTCGTCGGGTGACGTGGGATGGTTCCGGGACATGGGTTCGCGGTTGTTGGGACCAGAGGTGCACGAGGTGGAGCCGTGGTCATGGGATTGAGCTCGTTCAGCATCACGGTGCTCGGCTGCAGCGGGAGCTACCCCGGGCCCGACAGTGCCTGCAGTGGTTACCTGGTCAGGGGCGGTGGGGTGACGGTGTGGCTCGACGCCGGCTCGGGGACCCTGGCCAACCTCCAGCGCCACGTGAGCCTTCACGCCGTGGACGCCGTCGTGCTCTCTCATGAGCATCCCGACCACTGGAGCGACGTGGAGGGGTTCCGGGTGGCCTGCGCCCACGTCATCGAGCGTACCGGCGTCCCCGTCTACGCCACCGCCGGCGTGGGCGAGCGCCTGTTCCCTGACGAGGAGGCGGTGCTCGACTGGCACGTGGTGACCGACGGCGACGAGGTGCAGGTGGGTGGCCTCCGCTTGGGCTTCTCCCGCACCGACCACCCGCCCGAGACGCTGGCCGTGCGCGTCGACGCCGACGGCCGCTCCATCGCCTACTCGGCCGACACAGGGCCGGAGTGGTCCTTCGAGGCGCTGGGCCCCGACATCGATCTGGCCTTGTGCGAGGCCACCTACCTGAGTGATCGCGAGGCCGCCGGCGCCAGCCACCTGAGCGCTCGTCAGGCCGGCGTCATGGCTCGTGAGGCCGGCGTGGGCCGGCTGGTGCTCACCCACCTGTGGCCGGTGATCGATCCCGAACAGGCTATGGTCGAGGGCACCGCCGCCTACGGCCAGCCCGTCGACGTAGCCCGGTCGCACGCCCAGTACTGCCTGTGAGACGTGACGGACGTCAGCCCGACGAGCTGCGGCCGGTCCACTTCGAGCGGGACTTCACCGAGCTGGCCGCGGGGTCCGTCCTGGTGAGCATGGGTCGGACCCGGGTCCTGTGCACGGCGTCGGTCGACGAACGGGTTCCCCGCTGGATGCAGGGCACGGGGAAGGGCTGGGTCACCGCCGAGTATTCCATGCTCCCCGGCTCCACGGCCGACCGGGTGGATCGCGAGGCGGTGCGGGGCAGGCAGTCGGGTCGGACCCAGGAGATCCAGCGTCTGATAGGGCGCAGCCTTCGGGCCGTCACCGACCGGACGGCCATGGGCGAGGTTCAAGTCGTACTCGACTGCGACGTGCTCCAAGCCGACGGTGGTACCCGCACGGCGTCGGTGTGCGGGGCTTACGTGGCCCTGCACGACGCCCTCTACCGCCGCGGGCGCCGGGATGCCCTGGCCCCCCAGCCGGTGACCGAGGCCTGTGCCGCCGTGTCAGTCGGGGTGGTCGACGCCGTGACCATGCTCGACCTCGAGTACTCCGAGGACGTGCGAGCCGAGGTGGACATGACGGTGGCCATGACGTCGTCGGGGCGCTTCGTCGAGGTCCAGGGGACGGCTGAGGGACTGGCGTTCACCAAGTCCGAGCTGGATGAGCTGTTGTCCCTTGCCGAGCACGGCATCGCCCAGATCCTCGAGATCCAGGCCGCGGTGCTGGCCGAGCCCCCCGCTCCCCGGTAGCCGTCGCCGTGCGCCTGGTGCTGGCGTCGGCCAACCCCGACAAGGCGGCCGAGATCGCGTCCCTATTGGGGGGCATGGAGGTCCTGCCCCGGCCCGCCGGCGTGGCCGACGTGGAGGAGACGGGGGAGACCCTCGAGGACAACGCCCGGCTCAAGGCTGCTGCCCTGGTGGCGGCTACCGGCCAGGCGGCGGTGGCCGACGACACGGGCCTCGAGGTGGCGTCTCTGGGCGGTGCGCCAGGCGTGGTCTCTGCACGGTACGCGGGGCCAGGCGCCTCGTACGCCGACAACATGGCCAAGCTCCTGTCTGCGCTCGCGAGTGTGGAGGACCGGCGAGCCCGGTTCCGGACGGTTGCCCTCGCGTTGTTCCCCGACGGCAGGGAGGTGGTGGCCGAGGGGGTGGTGGACGGGACGATCACCTCCGAGGCCCGGGGCACCGGCGGGTTCGGCTACGACCCGGTCTTCGCCCCCGAGGGCGGCGGCGGGCGCACCTTCGCCCAGATGACCTTGACCGAGAAGAACGCCATCTCGCATCGGGGGAGAGCCTTCGGGGCCCTGGCCCAGCGCCTGCTCGAGCCCTGAGGGTGTCGTCTCCGGTGCGGGCGAGAGGACTCGAACCTCCACCCCTTTCGGGACCAGGACCTAAACCTGGCGCGTCTACCTGCTTCCGCCACGCCCGCGTGGTGGTTCTCCCAAGATAGGCACGGGCGATACCCTCTGGGTCATGCCAGAGACCATGCCGGTGACCACCGCCCAGATCAACGCCGCCGAGCGCGCCAGCGACGTCTACCAGCGCCTCCTGAAGGAGCGAATCGTCTTCCTCGGAAGTGAGGTCGACGACCAGTCGGCCAACCTCATCTGCGCCCAGCTACTCCTCTTGGCCGCCGAGGACGCCGACCGTGACATCGCCATGTACATCAACTCGCCGGGTGGCTCGGTCACGGCCGGCCTGGCCATCTACGACACCATGCAGTACGTGTCGTGTGACGTGGGCACGGTCTGCATGGGCCTGGCCGCCTCCATGGGGCAGTTCCTGCTGTGCGCGGGAACCCCGGGCAAGCGCTACGCCCTGCCGCACTCCCGCATCCTCATGCACCAGCCCTCGGGCCAGATGCAGGGCCAGGCCGCCGACATCGCCATCCAGGCCGAGCAGATCATCTACCTCAAGCGCATGATGGCCGAGAGGATCGCCTTCCACACGGGCCAGCCCGTGGAGCGCATCGAAGCCGACTCCGACCGTGACCGCTGGTACACCGCCGAAGAGGCCAGGGACTACGGAATCGTGGACCGGGTCATCGAGAGGGCCACTCAGGCAGAGGCGCTCACCCCGTAGACGCCGCCTTCCGGCTCAGCCAGGTCGTCAAGGCGGGGGCCTGGACGAGCAAGCGCCGCCACCCTGGTCGGCCAGGTTGGGAGGCAGTAGCGCCACGGCGGACCAGTGACCAGCTCACAGTTCTTCCGTAAACCTGCCTTCCAGCTTCATGAAGACAGCGAGGCCGACCATGAAGGTGAGCGCCGAAACCAGGAGCACGGACCCGAGCCTGGCCGCGGAGGGGAACCTGAGGTGATACAGGCAGTCTCGGATCGCCTCGACGAAGTTCACCATGGGGTTGAGTTGGTAGAGGGCGCGTGTCGGCAACTCCCTCCCAAGCAGATGTGCGCGCTCGGGAACCTCGGGAATCGAGTAGAGGATGGGCGTGAGGTAGAACCACAGCTGGAAAGCGATGGCAACGAGGTGCTGTACGTCGCGGAAGTAGACGTTGGCCGCGCTCAGGGCCAGTCCCAGGCCCGTGACGAATACGGCAAGAGCGAACATGACGAGCAGCACCGCGGGCAGGTAGGCCAGGTCCAGGTTCCCCACAACCAGGAAGACGATGGCCAACAGCAGCATCTCGATGAGGAAGGAGATGAGCCAGGCAAGCACCTGTGACACCACCAACAGCTCGCGAGGGAAATAGCTCTTCTTGATCAGGTTGGCGTTGGTTGTCAAGCTGTTGATCGATCCGGTGGTGCCATTGACAAGGAAGGTCCACGGGAGCAGCCCGCAAAGCAGGAACAGCGGGAAGCTCCGTAGCCCGCTCGGCGAGCCCGTTGGTGGTCTTACCTTCAAGAAAACGCCGAACACCAAGGTGAGAATGACCATGATGGCCATCGGATGGAGCAATGACCAGACCCATCCCAGCAGGGAGCGCTTGTACTTGGTCCGCAGCTCCCGCAGTGTCAGGTTCACCAACAGGTCTTTCGAGCCGACGTATTCGGCGAGCGTGGTCAACAGCGAGCTCTGGGCGCGACGGGTCGCTGTCGGGACCACGGATGGGCGGTATGGGCCAAGTCGGCCGAGGACGCGCTGCCTGCTCGTGCCCCCGGTGACGGATGACGGCTGGGACCCATTGGTGACTGGCATCATACGGCCACAGGCGTCGCCAACCTCGGCTTATTCTCAGCGAGACGGGTGCTGCTGGAGGCCCGTGCGTCCAGGCTCAGGAGTCAAGCGTGGTGTTAGGGAGCGCCGACGAACTACTTGTCACGAATAGGAAGCATCATCCCTGGCGAGAGCCACAGGAGTATGCAAGTAGTTCGTCGGCGTTCCCTTAGGGAGCCCAGCCGGTGGGCACCCACCACCTGTGATACAAGGCGTTGTCGGTTCCCCGTGCGAACACGTCCAGGCGGTTGGGCCCCCACGAAACCGCGGCGGGATCGGACGTGAGCACACCCCCCAGCGACTCCCAAGGCCTCCACGTCGAGGCATCCCACGCCCTGTGCCACATGGCGCTGTCGGTTCCCCGTGCGAACACGTCCAGTCGACCCTCGCCCCATGACGCCACGTCCGGGCCGGAGGTGAGGTGGCCTCCCAGTGGCTCCCATGGCAACCACCTCGAGCCATCCCACGCCCTGTGCCACAACTGGTTGTCGGTTCCGCGGGCGAACACGTCCAGGCGGTTGGGCCCCCACGACACCGCGGCGGGATCGGACGTGAGCACACCCCCCAGCGACTCCCAAGGCCTCCACCTCGAGCCATCCCACGCCCTGTGCCACATGGCGTTGTCGGTTCCCCGTGCGAACACGTCCAGTCGACCCTCGCCCCATGACGCCACGTCCGCGCCGGAGGTTAGGTGGCCTCCCAGTGGCTCCCATGGCAACCACCTCGAGCCGTCCCACGCCCTGTGCCACAGCTGGTTGTCGGTTCCGCGGGCGAACACGTCCAGGCGGTTGGGCCCCCACGACACCGCGGCGGGATCGGACGTGAGCACACCCCCCAGCGACCCCCAAGGCCTCCACGTCGAGCCATCCCACGCTCTCTGCCACATGGCGTTGTCGGTTCCCCGTGCGAACACGTCGAGTAGTCCTGGGTCCCGTGAGGCGGCGTCGGGGCCGGAGGTCAGTGCGCCTCCCTGGTACTCCCAGTTGGGGACGGGCTCCCACAGAAAGGCGACGGTGACCCATTCGTTCTGGAGGTGCCCGAGGCCCAGTTGCGCTGCTGCTGCAACGGACAAGTCCAGGCCGCCTGGGTTCAGGACGCAACGAGAGAACTGGTCGGCGCCGTCGATGCGTCCGCTCGCCGTGCCGTCCAAGTTGTTGCAGGGCCTTGCGTTGTAATCATTGGAGAACGCAGCTTGGGCTTCCGGCATGCCGAGAGGAAGGTCGGTGAAGCGTCGACGGGGTCTGGGCGAGTCCCCGCCAGATGGGTTCCAATAGTTGTCGTCGACGTTCCATGGGCCCACCTCGTTTACCGGCAAGACGCTGCTCTGGCCGCTCGCACGCGTCACCTTCACCCGGTAGTCCAGGTCGAGGCGGTACCCAGAGGAGCAGCCGAACCGGCTTAGGTTGGTGCTGTCCCGTCGCGCCGCGAACTTCACGCACTTGTCGGGAACGGCGACTTCGACGCTGCCGGGGATGATGGGCTGGTACTGGGTGGCGAAGACCCGGTAGGTGGCAAATTTTGTCGCGGCCGAGGAGGCGGCGGTCATGGCCGCCCCTGCGTCGCCGTTGGAACCGGCATCGCCGGCGACCTTTGGCTGCCGAACTGGCGGCCCCGCTTGGCGTCCTGCGTCGGTGGCTCTTTCCTGGTCAAACGGGGTCGGCTGCAAGGGATCCGATGTCCGGCCCTCTGCGGAACCCGCGACCGCCGGTGTCATCGAGGTTGCCCAGGCGCAGATCAAAGCGACGGCAACCACGCTCCGTGAACGCACAGGACCCACGCTATCGCCTCCCGAGAGATTGCCAGGCCGACCAGCTACCACCGGCGAACGACCTCTGGTAGAGGCCGTTGTCGGTGCCGCGGAGGAAGACGTCGAGGCGACCTG
>JALZKD010000216.1 GCA_030859405.1 Actinomycetota bacterium
CGGAGCCTTGAAGGTGGTGCGGCTCTGGGCCGAGCGCACCACGACCCTCGAGGCCCGAAGCGATGTGAGTTACGTGCTGATCTTCGAGAATCGAGGGCCGGAGGTGGGCGCCACCATCACTCATCCCCACGGTCAGATCTACGCCTTCGACTTCGTGCCGCCGGCGGCCGCCCGTGAGCTGGGATCGGGCTCTGAGGAGTGCGTCCTCTGTGGCGTGGACCCCGACGAGCGGCTGGTGTCCGACGCCGGGGGATGGAGGGCGTGGGTCCCGGCCCACTCCGCCTGGCCCTACGAGCTGCGGTTGGCGCCGGTAGATCACCAGCCTGACCTGCCCTCGGTGGTAGGGGCCGGCACCGACGAGGGCCTGGCCATGGTGCTGGTGGACGTGCTCGAGGGCCTCGACCGGCTCTTCGACGAGCCCATGCCCTACATGCTCTGGGCCCACCAGCGACCGAGCGACGGCGGGGAGTGGCCCAACGCCCACGTTCATCTCCACATCGCACCGGTGTTCCGCCAGCCCGGCACCATGCGCTACGTCGGCGCCGGGGAGACGGGCAGCGGCGTGTACTTCAACCCGGTGGGGTCCGAGGAGGCGGCCGAGAGGCTGCGGCGCGCCGTTCGTTGACCCTGCCCGTGACGGTTCGAGCTCACGCCCCGGGACGGGTAAACCTCATAGGCGATCACACTGACTACACGGGCGGGCTGGTGCTGCCCATGGCCATCGACCGGGGCACCACCGTTTCGCTGGAGCGCGGAGGCAGGCGGTTGGTGCTGGAGTCGGCCGACGAGGAGCAGCCGGCCGTGGTGGACCTGGACATCGCCGATCCCAGCGCCGCCTCGCCGGCGTGGGCCCGGTTCGTGGCCGGGGTGGTGAAGGAGATGCACCCGCCCATCGGTGGTGTGGGCACGGTGCACACCGATCTGCCCATCGGCGCCGGACTGTCGTCGAGCGCCGCCCTGGAAGTTGCGCTGGCCTTGGCCCTGGGATTCGATGGTCCCCCGCTGGCGCTGGCACAGCTCTGCCAGCGGGCCGAGCGGGCGGCATCGGGCGTGCCGTGCGGGATCATGGACCAGCTGGCATCTGCTGCCGGAGTGGCCGGACACGGCCTGCTCATCGATTGCTCCTCCTTGTCCCTGACCCCGGTGCCGATCCCCGACGGTGTGGACGTGGTCGTGGTCCACTCCGGCGAGCGGCGCTCGCTGTCCGCGTCGGCCTATGCCGAGCGGCGTGCCGAGTGCGAGGCGGCGATGGCCATGGTGGGCCCCCTCCGGGAGATCGACGTCGGCGACGTGGCCCGGATGGACGAACCCCTTCTATGCCGGAGGGCCCGCCACGTGGTCACCGAGAACGCCCGGGTGCTGGCCTTCGCCGATGCCCTGGCCGGCGCCGACACGGCCGCCGCCGGCCGCCTGATGGTGGAGAGCCACCGCAGCCTGCGGGACGATTTCGAGGTGTCCACCACCGCGTTGGACCGGCTGGTCGACCGCCTGCTCGACGTCCCCGGGGTTCACGGCGCCCGCCTAACCGGCGCCGGCTTCGGGGGCTGCGTGGTGGCCCTCGCCGATGCCGGCGCCCTGGCCGAAGGCTGGCCGGTCGAGGCCAGCGGTGGGGCTACCGTCGAGGAGCTTTAGGGGACGGCAGTCAGCGCCTCGGCCACGGCGTCCGCGTCATGCAGCTCCCCCTTGAGTGAGCGGAACCGAGTGTGGCCAAGCAGCTCGCCGATGCTGCTCGCCGTAACGCCACGGGCCACCAACTCCTGCACCATGACGCGGACGGCAATTGCGCTTGTTCTCCTTCGGCCGCACTTCTCCGTCCACGACAACGTGATACTGCGTGAAGTCTCGGGCATCGCTACGGGCCCGTTCCCGCTGCTGGTCCTTGCGCCCGCGTCCGAAGTTGGCGGAGACGAGGACGATCCGCACGTCGGATGAGATGACTGGCTCGTCCCCCTCTTGCGGAGCGGAAAATTCGGACTGTACCTCTCCCTCTACGAACACGCGTTCGCTAGAATGACGACATGACTGAGCCCGCCGTCGTTCCCGAAACGTCTGAGCTTCCCCTCGAGCGATTGGAGGCCGAGATCACCGAGCTCGCCGCTGACATCTGGGCCGCCACCAGCCGGTGGTTGGGCCTCGTCGCCGAGTTCGACCGGCGCGAGGGTTGGGCCAGCTGGGGCTGTCGCTCGTGTGCTCACTGGCTGAGCTGGCGCTGCGGCGTGGCGCTGAACGCGGCCAGGGAGAAGGTGCGAGTGGCCCGCAAGCTCGAGGACCTGCCCGACATCAGCGAGGCCTTCAGTCGCGGCGAGCTCAGCTACTCCAAGGTTCGTGCCCTTACCCGGG
>JALZKD010000217.1 GCA_030859405.1 Actinomycetota bacterium
ACGGGCGTAGCCGCGCTTGGGTCTCACCTTCTGGACGTTTGAGGCAAGATCCCGGCGGAGTTCACGCAGCCAGACGTTTGCGGATCAGGGCATCCAAGGAGCGCTCGTAGCTTCGCCAAGCATCAGCGAGGGGTCGGGGAGCATTGCGAGGACGGGCGAGTTCTTCGAGCTCCGTGAGGGCCGGGACGACGATGCGGGCGGCCAACGTGGTGAAGAACGCAGCCATGCGCCGGCCGTGGGCGGTGACCCGGTAGGTGTTGGTGCCTTCGATGCGCTCGATGAAGCCCTTGAGCCGCAGACGGCGCAGGTCGTAACTGGCTTGGCCGCTGCTGTAGTCGGGGTTCCAGTGGGCGGCCATCTGCTGGCGCAGGGCCTTGTTGGTGAGGCCTCCGATCACGTGGCTGAAGGAAGCCACCGAGGCCAGCAGAGCCATCACCCGGGGTTCGCCGAAGCGCAGCCCCGGGGCGCGCTGTCCGTCGTGGGTGGTGGGCAGGACGACGGATTCCAAGGTGGCGGCATCGGGCAGGCCGGCTTGGCCCTCGCCCAGGGCGGCCAAGAATCGGGCGTTGGTGGCGGCCCCGACCTTGCGCAGGGCCCGCCAGTTCTCGGCGTTGAGGCTCTTTTGGACCGCGAAGTCAGAGGCGTTGTTGATGGTCGTCTCCACCCGCAGTGCCTTTCCTTCCTTCAGGTAGGCCTTGGCCTTCGAGGACTTGTAGTGGATCTGCAGCTGGGGGGCGACGTCTCGGGTGATCACCTCGGTGGCGAAGCGCCCCGGCGTTCTGGCCTTGCCCCGGTTGACGATCCTGCGGTTGACCACCAGAGACACCCGCTCGGGGCGCCCCAGGTCGAGGTGGTCGCCGATGGCCGCCTCGAACCAGGCCCGGGCCCGACGGGGCTGGTCGAACACGGCGGTATCGGAGACCTCCAGCTGAGCGATGGAGAAGCGCCAGTCGAAGCCGGCCCGGCGATCCTCGGTGGTGAGGGGATCGGGCATGTCGGCCATCATGCGGCGAAGCAGGTCCCGGACATGGCCCGAGCCCAGGCGGGCGCAGATGCGATGGGCGGCGGCGGGGTCCTCCACTGCCCGGAAACCGTTGTCGAGGGCCTCGAAGCCCACGCCCGCCTTGGCCAGCTGGGCCTTGGCCCACTCATGGCCGTTGGCGCAGGCCCACATCGGATAGGGCGCGTACCCACACAGCTTGAGGAACGCCGGTCCCCACTCGGCATCGGCGAAGTACAGGTACCAGTGATCGGGCACCGACGACATGCGTCGCCAGCTGAAGTGGGGGTGGTTGGGGCGATGCGCAGCGTGGGCGTCGTCGACGAAGCCCCGCCACGACGAGGTCCGCTCCTGGGCCTTTCCCACCAGCACCAGACCGGGCTTGCCGGCCGCCAGGGCGGCGTCTTGATAGGGACGGGCGATGTCTTCTTTGCACTCGCCCCGGGCGAAGCGCACCATCGGCACCCCCGCGGCGGCTACCACGGCGTCGAGCTCGCCCACCAGCCGGTCGTGGTTGTGGTTGAGCCCGGCCGGGGAGGGGATGTGATAGCCCCGCTCCAGCAGGAACCGCACCACCCCGCCCTCGTAGCACAGTCCCGGGACATAGCCCCGGATGCCCATGCGGTCCACCGAAGTGCAGCGGAAGCTCACGTTCTTGGCCAGTAGCCTGTCCACGGTCCCCATGGCGGCCTCCTCTCCCCCGACCGTTGGCGCGGTCGATCGTCGCTGTTGGTTTGACAGGGAGGACGCTACGGGGACCGTTCTCGTCGCGTCGGGCGGCTCACCGTCGCCGTAAGGGACTTCAGCCGAGCGAGGCTCAGACCGCCCCCGGATCAGCCTCGGTGAACACGCCGCGGGATGCCTGGGCGGTCTGAGGCTCGCTCGCTAACCGCTAGCCGGCGACCACGGATCGCAGGCCACCGGGCTCGCGACCGATGAGCCGGTCAAGTCCCGCCGCCGTTGCTGCGTCGGCCGCCAGGTAGACGACCAGGCTCTGACCGTCGGTGCCCGGAGCTCGAGCGTTTCGAACGCCAGGCGCAACAGACCTACCTCCGGATGTCTGAGTCCCCTCACACCGGTTGGCTTGCGCGCCACAGCGACGCGCGCCCAGCGGTCAGTGAAGGCAGCGCCGGCAGCGTGCTCCAGCCGGTCTGCGATCGCTTCGGCATCGGTGTTGCCGTAATGCTCAGCGTGAAGGTCGGCGACCTGGTCGTCGGCGACGTCGTCCCAGTCGGTGTAGGCGGATCGAGCACGGTCGTCGGAGAACGTGAACCACAAGAGGTTGGGCTCGTCGCCGTCGAGGATGCCGAGCGGGCGCGCCAACCGGTCG
>JALZKD010000094.1 GCA_030859405.1 Actinomycetota bacterium
GCTCGAGGAGGCCAAGGGAGTCGAGTTCGACAAGCTCTTCCTGGAGGACATGATCGAGCACCACAAGGGGGCCATCACCCTGGCCGAGAAGGCCGAGCACGACGGCGAGAACAAGGAGGTCAAGAAGATGGCGGCCGAGATCAAGCGGGGCCAGGAGCACGAGATCGAGGAGATGGAGAAGGAGCTTGTGGGGCTGTAGGGCCTGGTGAGCTTCGATTCAGTCGGTGTTGGCCATGGCCGCCATGAGCAGCATGCCTCCGTCAACCACGAACGACGTCCCCGTGGTGTAAGAGGCCTCACGGCCGGCCAGGTGGGCGATGGCCCGGGCGATCTCCCTGGCATCCCCGGGGCGGCCGAGGGGGATGCCGGGCCGGCCCTTCTCTCTCGGCTCCTCGTCGTGCTGGCCGGTCATGGGGGTGGCGATCTCGCCCGGAGCAACGGCATTGACGGTGATGGCGTGCTTGCCAGCTCCAGGGCCATCACCTTGGTGAGCAGGCCCAGGCCACCCTTGGAGGCGCAGTAGGCAGCCGCTCCCTCGAGCGGCACGTGCTCGTGCACCGAGGTGACGTTCACGATGCGCCCTCCCCGGCCTGCTTCCACCATTCGCCGCGCCGCCCGCTGGGAGCACAGGAAGGCACCGCTGAGGTTGACGTCGAGGACCCGACGCCAGTCGTCGAAATCCTGCTCGAGGAAGGGGGACAGGTGACCGGTGCCGGCGTTGTTCACCAGCACGTCGAGGCCCCCGAGGGCGTCGGCCAGCTCGTCGATCACGCCGGCCGCCCCGGGCAGCTGCGTGAGGTCCAGTCGACGCAACTCGGCCCGTCGCCCGAGCGAAGTGATCTCGTCCACGGTTCCCCTGGCGCCGACCTCGTCCTCGTGCCAGGTGACCCCCACGTCGAAGCCGGCCTCGGCCAGTACCACGGCCGTGGCCTTGCCGATGCCCGAGTCCGAGGCTGTGACAATGGCAGATGGCGGCGCCATGAGGGCCAGTCCGGCTCAGCTCCAGCGCAGGATGGCGCCAATGCCACCGCTGGGACCCTCGCCGGCGCCGTCCTCACCGCCGGCGGGGATCACCCGCACGCCGGCGCCGGTGCCCAGAGCGCCGCGGACGGCGACGTCCACCAGGCGGGCCCGTTGGGGTGTCTCGACGCCAAAGGCTTGGAGGGTATCGGCGGTGAGGGCCACCTGGCTGGGCTCGGGGCCGAACCAGGCCTGGCGGTCGTCATCGAGGTCGTCGCCGACCAGGAGCGCCTCGACCTGGGCCATGCTCAGCGCCTCCAGGGTGCGGGCCGGGCCGTCCGCGGCCCGGTCGCCCTGGCCCAACTCCTCCCGGAACTTCGCCCGCAGCAGTTCGGTGTCGTGGGCCACGGCGGCTTCGACCAGTCGGTCCACGTCGGTGACGACGCCGTCCACCGAACCGTCCGGGGACCTCCCGCCTCCCACCACCTCGAGCTTGTCCAGCACCTCCTTGGGCAGCGCCTCTTGAAGCAGCTGGAGGGCCCGAACGTCGCCCGCGGCCACCACCAGCCTGGCCTCGACCTGATCGACGAGGCGGACGACCTCGTCGCTCAGGACCTTGGCGTTGTGCTCCCAGAGGCTCTCCACCCGGTGGTGGTTGCGCCGCTGCGACTCACCGTGGGGCGTGGATCGGCCCACGAGCTCCTCGCCCCCCTGGACCTGGCGTTGGATGTTGGGAGCGGCGGCCCGTAGGCCGAACAGGTCGGCGCCCTGGCGGTCGGCCAGCACGGCCACGTGAGGCGGGGACGCCTGGCGCCACTCCAGCAGCGGCGCCAGCAGGGGTAGGGGCGCCCACCTGCACACGTCCCGCGCCGGTGCGTCGGGGTGGTGCTCCACGTGCACCACGCCGCCGGCGGTGGCGAAGACGGCCAGGCACTGGCCCATGAGGTGGGCGTCGGCCACCAGTGGGTCGACCGCCTCCAACGCCTCCTCGGCGGCGCCCGCCTCGACCAGGGCTGCCCGGAGCGGCTTCCAGCGCTGCTCGGCCCGCTGGGCGGCGTTGTCGATCTCGGCCTCGGTGGTGAGGTAGACGGAGAGGAAGGGGCCCTCGGCCAGGACGAGCTCGGTGAGCTCATCGGCAGTGACGGCCCCGAGGGGGGTGACTCCGGTGTGGTCCATGGACCCAGTCTGCCCTTTGGGGAGAACGCCCGAAGCGCACAACGGCGGAACCTGGTAGCCGGCGGGTTTGGCTCCGACCGATTAGGGGCACACCGTCACTATGTCCATACTCTGGATCGTCCTCATCGTATTGCTAGTCCTCCTGCTGGTCGGGGGCATCGGAGGCCCCCGGTACTACCGCGGCCGTCGTCGCCCCTAGCCGCAGCGCTCACTGCGGGTCGAGGGCCCGCACGTCACCATGATGTGGTCCCAAGGATCATGGTGGCCGACGTCATGTCGTGGTTCGGTTGCCGCTCTCTGGTTGGCGCACAGGCACCTTGGGCCTGAGTAAGGTCCAGCCAGAACGACGACCGGAGGACGACCATGCCGTCAGACGTCTTGGACATGCTCAAGCAGGACCATCACGAGGTCGAAGGGATGTTCCAGCGATACGAGCAGGTAGATGAAGAGACGCGCGACAGGCTCGTGCACAACATCATCGAGTCCCTCACCAAGCACAGTCGGATCGAGGAGCAGATCCTCTACCCGTTCATCCGCGCCGAGGTGCCCGAAGGGGACCGGCTCATGGACGAGGCCGAGCGGGAGCACCAGGAAGCCAAGGACGCCATCGCTCGTCTGAGCGCTTTGAGCCCCGGTGACCCCGAGTTCGATGACGCCTTCCAGACGCTGAGAGAGGGCGTCCGCCATCACGTCGAAGAGGAAGAGGGGGAGGTCTTTCCCCAGGTCACCCAGGCCACGGACCAAGACACCCTCGCTGAGCTGGGCCGTCGTCTGGCCCAGGCAAAGACCCTGAGCACCCGGGAGCCGCGCCCGCCGGAGTGACCATGTTGATCAGCCCATGTACACCAGCTCGGACTTGCCTTCGGCCACCTCGGTGAGAATCTCAGCCAGGGTGCGAGGAACACCACCGATGCCGGCCACCTCCTCGTCCGACACCGCACGGGTGTCGATGCAGCCGGGTCAGAGCGACACCAGGAACGGGCTGGACCTGCCGGCCTTCGCCTTCTGACGCAGATCTTCGCCCTGCGGCGAGGACGCCACCGCGTCAGGCTGGGCGACACGCACGGCATCGCCCGCCAGCCGGACCTCGGCGTCGAGGCCGGCTCCCGCCGCGATCTCAGCAAAGTGGTAAGCCGACCACGCCGGCCGAGGGTTCTCGACTGGGTCGCTGGCGGCGAAGAAGATCAGCCTCTTACGAGAGCCCTGCACGGTCATGTCTCTTCCCCTCGTTGGTCACAGTTTCCCTTCACTGGCGGCGAGGAGCGTGCGGGTGTACTCCTGCTGGGGACTGCTGATCACCTCGTCGGTTTCCCCGCACTCGATCAGCCTGCCCTCGTGCAGCACCGCCAGGCGGTCCGACACGTACCGGGCGACGGCCAGGTCGTGGGTGATGAAGACGAATGCCGTGCCCAACCGGTCCCGGATACCCAGTATCAACTCCAAGATGCCGGCCCGCACGGACGCGTCGAGCATGGACGTGGGCTCGTCGGCAACGGCGACCCGGGGGTGGGCGACGAAGGCCCGGGCCAGCGCCACTCGCTGACGCTGGCCGCCGGACAGCTCGTGGGGGAAGCGACGAAGGAAGCCGGAGACGGGAACGAGCCCCACCTCCTCTAGTGCAGCCGCCGCCCGCTCCACCCGTTCCCGAGCCGCGACACCTGCGACGATGAGCGGCTCGGCCACCGCCGAGACGACCCGCATTCCCGGGTGGAGCGATTCATAAGGGTCCTGCAGCACCAGGTGCATCCGGCGGCGCACACCGCGCAACCTGCCCTCCCGCAGACCGCTCAAGTTCTGGCCCTCGAAGCGCACCTCGCCTGCGTCCGGACGCTCCAAGCCGATGATCATCCGTCCGAGCGTGCTCTTGCCGGCCCCGCTGCCGCCGACCAGCCCGACGATCTCGCCCGGCCGCAGCTCGAGCGACACGTCGTCCACGGCCACGACGGGGCGAATCTCGCCGCGCAGTGTCCGGCGCCGGAAAACCCTTCTCACATGGCGGAGCTCCAGAGCGGGCTCGATCATCGACGTGGGCTCAGGATGCAGGCCGCATCGTGAGTGTCGTCGGCGGCGACCGGTTGTGGCTCCGTGTGCCGACACTCCTCTAGGGCGTCAGGGCAACGCGGGTGGAAGGGGCAGCCGCAGGGCAGGTGAGCCAGGTCCGGCGGCTCGCCGGTTATCGCCACCACACGACGGCGGGGGCCGCGCAGGCTGGGGAAGGCAGCGAGGAGCTGACGGGTGTAGGGGTGGCGCGGGCCAGCTGTGACCGCGGCGGCCTTCCCAGTCTCCACGATGCGCCCGCCGTACATGACGAGGAGGTCATCGGCCACGCGCGACACCAGAGGCAGGTCATGGGAGATGAGGAGGATGGTCAGCCCGAAGTCGCGCTGCAGGTCCAGCAACAACCGCAGCACACGCGACTGGGTGACGACATCGAGGCCGGTAACTGGCTCGTCGGCCACCAACAGGGCCGGTTGGTTTGCGATGGCCATGGCGATGACCACCCGCTGCCGCATCCCCCCGCTGAGCTCGTGGGGGTACGAGCGATGCCGCTCGGGCGGGATACCTACCAGCTCGAGCACCTCGGTGGCCCGCCGGCCTGCCTGCGAATGGTCGGTTCGGGTCAGCTCGGCGGCCTCCGCCACCTGTCGGTGGATGGTGTAGGCCGGGTTGAGGGCGTTCATGGCGTTCTGGGGGATGAGCGAGACCTCTCGTCCACGGACCCTCGCCACCTCCGACCGCCGCAGTCGCCCGAGGTCCTGCCCGTTCACCACGGCCGATCCGGACACCACACGCCCGGGCGGGCGGAGCAACCCCATCAACGCCATCACCAGGGTGCTCTTGCCGCTGCCCGACTCCCCCACCAGACCCACGATCCGCCCCGCTGCCACGGTGAAGCTGACGCCGTCGACGGCCCGCACCGGCGGCTCGCCTCGGTACTCCACGACGAGGTCGCGTACCTCGAGCACCCCGCTTGCCGGCACGGTCTCGCTACTGGGCCTCGTCACCGGCTTCCTTCGGGGGCGGCCACGACGTGGGGCGGTACGGGCCAGCCGGGGATCGGCCAACTCCTCCACCGCGTACCCGAGGAAGGCAAAGCCGAGGATGGCCACGGTGAGGGCCAGCCCGGGCGGGAGGATCCACCACAACCAGGCGTCCGTGAGGAAGGCGTTCCTAGCGTTGGCGAAGTACAGCATCGTGCCCCAACTGATTCGATTGGCGTCGCCCAGGCCGAGGAAAGCGAGGGAGGACTCCAGCAGCACCGAGATGTTGGCGGCCCGTACGAACTGGGCAGCAGCCAGCGGGGCGATCCTGGGGAAGACATGCCGGCACAGACAACGTGACGTCGATGCACCCAAGGCCCTGGCGGCCACCACATGCTGGAACTCGCTGACCTTGAGCACCTGGGAGCGCAGCACGCGCGCGGGCCGGGCCCAGATCACGGCGCCAATGACCACCACGGTCGTGAGCAGCCCTCGCCCGAAGAAGGCCGCCAGCACGATCACCAGCACGAAGAAGGGAAAGGCCAGGGTGAGATCGACCACGCGCATCAGCACCGCTTCCCAACGGCCACGGCGGTAGCCGGCAACCAGGGCCACGGCCAGACCGACCAACAGGGCCACCACGGCCGTGAGCACACCTATGGCGAGCGAGATGCGGGTGCCGTGCAGGAGCTGGGCGAAGAGGTCCTGGCCCACGTCGTTGGTACCCAACGGGTGCGAGGCACTGGGTCGCTCGTAGGGCGTCCCACTCGGGATCAGGGGATCGTGCCGGGCCAGGACCGGCGCCAGGGCGGCCACCACCACCAGCAGCAGGAGCATGAGCGCACCGGCCATGCCCACCCGGCGGGCGAAGGACGTCCGCGGCGCGGGTATGGCCGGAACCGGGGTCGCGACCGGGTCAGGGGCGTCGATGTCGGAGAGCTGGCCGACTGTGCTCACGTGGCGCCGGCCGGGCGCCGGCGCACCCGAGGATCGAGGACCGGGTACAGCAGGTCGTTGGCGAAGTTGGCCAGGATCACGCTTACGGCGAGCAGCAAGAACACCCCCTGCAAGGCGGGATAGTCCCGCGCCAGGACACTCTCGTAGATGAGACGGCCGAGGCCGGGGTAGGAGAACACGGTCTCGACGACCGCAGCCCCTCCGACCAGCGCCCCCAGGCCGATGAGGGTGACGGTGGAGACCGGCAGGAGTGCGTTGCGCTCGGCGTGGCGGCGGACCTGTCGGTCGGTCAGGCCCTTGGCCTCGGCCATGAGCACGTAGTCCTCCTGCAGCTCCGAGACCAGAGCGGAGCGGGCCACCAGATAGATGGGCCCGAGGTAGGCCAGGGTGAGGGTGGTGAGGGGGAGGACCAGCCGGCGTGCCACCTCCACCACCAGGTCCAGGCCCGCGGCGTCGACGGTCGGCAAGGCGCCGAAGATGGGTAGCAGCTCGAGCTGCACAGAGAAGACAAGGATCAGCAGCATCCCCACGAAGAAGGGCGGAAGGGAGTCGATGAACATGACCCCGCTCAGGGTGCCGGCGTCCCGGGCCGTGCCTCGCCGCCAGGCCGAGCGGAACCCGAGCACGGTCCCGATCAGCGTGGACAGGACCACGGCGCCGCCAACGAGGAGGGCGGACCAGCCCAGCCGCTCAGCCAGTAGCTCTCGGACCGGCCGCCCGTAGCGCACCGAAAAGAGCAGGTCACCCCGGGACAGGCCGGACAGGTAGTCGCCGAACTGGGTGGCGACCGGTTCGTCCAGCCCGAACTGGGACAGAACCTTGGCCCGCTGCTCGGGCGTGAGAGTGCCGGACTGCTCCGGTGGCAGCAGGTAGTCGATGGG
>JALZKD010000095.1 GCA_030859405.1 Actinomycetota bacterium
AAGGCCAGGATGCCTCTCCAAGTCGACGCCACCGTCATCTATGCCCAGAACAGGACGGGCGAGAAGGGCCTGCGGGTGCTGGACAAGGACCTCCAGGTGGACTCGCCGTACAACACCTACCGGGTCAGGGGCCTGCCCCCCACTCCCATCGCCGCTCCGGGCCGGGCGGCCCTAGAGGCGGCGATCGACCCCCCCCAGAGCGACGCCCTCTTCTACGTGACCATCAACGACTGCACGGGGGAGACGGTGTTCGCCCGCACGGGCGCGGAGCACGCCCAGAACGCCGCTCGTCGCAAGGCCCAGAACCCCGACCAGGAGAACTGCTGAGCGCCCCGACCCCCACTGGAGCGTGGCCGACGGCCGCCACCAGGGTGGCGGCGGTGATCGGCCGGCCCGTGGCCCATTCGCTGTCGCCGGTGCTGCACAACGCGGCCTTCGCCGCTCTGGGCCTGGACTGGGCCTACCTCGCCTTCGAGGTGCCCCCAGGGGAGGCAGAGGCCGCGGTGGCCGGCGCTCGGGCCCTGGGCATCGACGGGCTCTCGGTCACCATGCCCCACAAGGAGGCTGTGGTCCCGGCGCTCGACCGGCTGTCCCCCACCGCCGAGCGTCTGGGGGCGGTGAACACCGTGGTGCGGGTGGGCGCTTCCCTGCTGGGTGAGAGCACCGACGGGCAGGGCTTCCTGGACGCCCTTCGGGATGACCAGGGCTTCGACCCGGCGGGCCGGCGGTGCCTGGTGCTGGGCGCCGGCGGCGCCGCCAGGGCCGTGGCCCTGGCCCTGGCAGGCGCGGGAGCAGCGGAGGTGGTGGTGGTGGGACGCTCACCCGAGCGCGTTGCCACCGCCGCCGCTGTGGCCGGTCCGGTGGCCAGGCCCGGGGTGGGGGAGGAGGCCAGCAGCGCCGACCTGGTGGTCAACGCAACTCCCATCGGCATGGCCGGTCATCCCGCTGGCCCACCGGTCGACCCCGCCCTCCTGAGCCGGGGCCAGGTGGTGATCGACCTCGTCTACCACCCCGCGGTCACCCCCCTCCTCGCCGCGGCCCGGGAACGGGGGGCGGTGGCCGCCGGCGGCCTGGGCATGCTCGTGCACCAGGCTGCCCACGCCTTCCGGCTGTGGACGGGTCAGCACCCGCCCCTCGAGGCCATGTCGGCGGCGGTGCTGAAGGCTCTGGCGCCGGCCGGCGCAGGCCGCGGCGCCGGCAGCGCTGGAGGTGGAGCGCCGCTGACGCCGTAGGGACGGCCGGCGGGACATCCTCAGGGTGGTGGGCGGCCAAGCCGATACAACGGCCATGCAACCTTCGTCGCGCCGTCTGGGCGAACACCTCGTAGAGCGCAAGGTCCTCTCCCGTGACACCCTCGAGGCGCTGCTCGGGCGCGAGGCCGAGGACGGAATCCCGCTCGCCAAGCTGTTGGTGGCCGAGGAGCTCGTGAGCGAGAAGGACCTGGTGTCGGCAGTGGCGGCTCAGGCCGGGATCCCGTTCGTGGACTTCGCCCACACGGCGGTGAACCCCACCCTCGACGGGCTCGTCCCGGTCGAGGTGGCTCGCCGCCACCTGGCCGTCGCCGTGGACGTGGAGGGCAGCGACCTACTGGTGGCCATGGCCGACCCCAGTGACACTCAGGCGGTGGCAGCCGTGGGGCAGGCCACGGGGTGGGCGATCCACCCGGCTCTGGCCGTGCGAGACGAGCTGCAAAGGCTGCTGGCGGCCATGTACGGCCGGGCCGAGGCGCCCCGCCCCCCCTCCGAGCAGGGTATGAGCGCGCCCCAGGTGGCCGACGAGGACCTCGAGACGGGCGCCAGCCTGGTGTCGCTCGACCTCGACACCGAGCTGCACGTGAACGACCTGCTCATCCAGGTGGTGGAGCTGGGCGGCTCAGATCTGCACCTCACCGTCGGCGTGCACCCGAGCGTGCGCATCCACGGTGAGATCAAGCCCCTCACCGAGTTCCC
The DNA here is from genome assembly GCA_030859405.1 of Actinomycetota bacterium. Classification (GTDB taxonomy): domain Bacteria; phylum Actinomycetota; class Acidimicrobiia; order Acidimicrobiales; genus YB1-3. The sequence goes on from JALZKD010000095.1 coordinate 1,950, forward strand.
GATCATGAACGGCTCCGAGATCCGCCGCATGATCTACGCCATCCTCACCCAGAAGCAGCGGGAGCGCTTCGAGGAGGAGCTCGAGCTCGACACCTCCCACTCCGTGCCAGGCATGGGTCGCTTCCGGGTGAACGTCTTCCTGCAGCGCGACTCCATGGGCTCGGTGATGCGAGTGATCCCCTTCGACGTGGTTCCCTTCGACAAGCTCGGCCTTCCCGAGTCGGTGCTGCAGTTCGCCCAGCTGCCGAGGGGACTGGTCCTGGTGACGGGGCCGACGGGGTCGGGAAAGTCCACCACCCTGGCGTCGCTGATCGACGTGATCAACCGGACACGCTCCCAGCACATCATGACCGTGGAAGACCCCATCGAGTTCCTGCACCAGCACAAAGCGGCGCTGATCAACCAGCGGGAGGTCGGCGAGGACACCCAGTCCTTCGCCAAGGCCCTGAAGCACGTCCTGCGCCAGGACCCCGACGTCATCCTCGTGGGTGAGATGCGCGACCTCGAGACCATCTCCACCGCCCTCACCGCGGCCGAGACCGGCCACCTCGTGTTCGCCACCCTCCACACCCAGGACGCGCCCCAGTCGGTGGACCGTGTCATCGACGTGTTCCCGTCCCACCAGCAGCAGCAGGTGCGGGTGCAGCTGGCGTCTTCCCTGCAGGGCATCGTCACCCAGCAGCTGGTGCCGGTGAAGACGGGCCGGGGCCGGGCCGTGGCCGCTGAGGTGTTGGTGGCCACCCCGGCGGTGCGCAACCTCATCCGGGAGGGCAAGACGCACCAGATCTACTCGGCCATGCAGGCCGGGGGGAAGTACGGGATGCAGACCATGGACATGTCCCTCGCGGCCCTGGTGAAGAGCGGCAGGGCGTCGATGGAGATGGCTCTCGAGAAGTGCGCCAACGAAGACGACATGCGCCGCCTCATCGGCGGGGCTCGCTAGCAGCGGCGGCAGGGAGAGGCGGCCATGGCCGACACGTACACGTACCGGGTCCGGGACAAGCAGGGCAAGATCGTGGAGGGCACCCTCGAGTCCGACAGCACCAATCTGGTCGCCAACAAGCTGCGCCAGATGGGCTACGTGCCCCTCGCCATAGACAAGAAGGCCACGGGCGGGGTGCGCAAGGAGCTGCACCTCATGAAGCCCAAGGTGAAGCTCAAGGACATCGCCGTCTTCAGCCGCCAGTTCGCGGTGATGATCGACTCCGGGCTGTCCTTGCTGCGAGCCCTCACCATCCTCGAGGACCAGACCGAGAACAAGGCTCTGGCCAAGGTGGTCACCGAGATCAGGGCCGACGTGGAGAAGGGCTCAGCGCTGTCCCAGGCCCTGGCCAAGCACCCGAAGTCCTTCAATCGCCTCTACGTGTCCATGGTGCGCGCCGGCGAGACGGGCGGCTCTCTGGACTCGGTGCTGGTCCAGCTGGCAGACACCATCGAGAAGCAGGTGGAGCTGCGGCAGAAGATCAAGTCGGCCATGACCTACCCCGTGGCCGTGCTGTGCCTGGTGGTGCTCATCGTGACGGCGATGCTGATCTTCATCGTGCCCATGTTCAAGACCCTCTACGCCGACCTGGGTGGCACCCTCCCGCTGCCCACCCGCTTGCTGCTCCTGGTGTCGAGCGTGCTGGTGAAGGCCATGCCCATCGTGATCCTCGCCGTGGTGGGGGCGGCGATCGGCTTCCGGAGGTGGATCGCCAGCGAGAAGGGCCGGGGCATCTGGGACGCCTTCAAGCTCAAGGTGCCGGTGTTCGGAAAGCTGGTCCAGCTGACCGCGCTGGCCCGTTTCTCCCGCACGCTGGCGTCCCTCCTGCGAGCGGGCGTGCCCTTGCTGGAGTCGCTGGAGATCACCTCGGGCACGGTCGGCAACACCGTGGTCAGCGACGCCATCACCGACGTGCAGGACGGCGTGCGTCAGGGCGAGACCATGGCCGAGCGCCTGGGAAACCATGACGTCTACCCGTCAATGGTGGTGCAGATGATCTCGGTGGGCGAGGAGACCGGCGCCGTCGACACCATGTTGGACAAGATCGGGGAGTTCTACGAGCGGGAGATCGAGGCCACGGTGGACGCCCTCACCTCCCTCCTCGAGCCGGCCCTCATCGTGGTGCTGGGCGGCGCCGTGGGCGGCATGGTGATCTCGCTCTACATGCCCATGTTCAACATCATCAAGCTCATCCAGTAGCCGGCGCCGGCGCCGAGGCTACTTTGGGGCCATGGCGGTCCAGCCGGTACGCCACCGCTTCACGGTAGGGGAGTACCACCAGATGGCGGAGGGTGGCGTCTTCACCGAGGACGACCGCGTGGAGCTTCTTGAAGGGGAGATCGTCGAGATGGCGCCCATTGGCAGCCGCCACGCGGCGTGCGTCAAGCGGATCGCATCGTTGTTCCATCACGAGCTGGGCGAGCGGGCGACCATAGGTGTGCAGGATCCCGTCCGGCTCAGCGAGCACTCGGAGCCGCAGCCCGACGTGATGCTGCTGCGTCCTCGCGCCGACTACTACGCCGGCAGTCACCCCGACCCAGGCGACGTGCTGCTGCTGGTCGAGGTGGCCGAGACCACGGCGGCCTGGGACCGTGAGCACAAGCTGCCGCTGTACGCCTCGGCCGGCGTGACTGAGGTCTGGATCGTCGACCTCGCGGCCGGGGCGGTGGAGGCCTTTCGCCGGCCCCAGGGTGGTGCCTACAGGGAGGTTGAGCGGGTCGGGTCGGGTGAGAGCCTGGCTCCGCGGGCCTTCGACGATGTGGCGCTGGCCGTGAGCGACCTGCTGGGCTAGGCCCTCAGCCCGTCAGAGGCCCGGCCCGGGGTGGGGCCGTGGACCAGTGGCGCCCGCCCGGGTCGGTGACCTCCAAGGTGGCGTCGGGCCTGACCTTGGCGTGCCAGCCGGGTTGATGGAGGCGGTGATGATGGCGCGTGCAGACCAAGGTGAGGTTGGCCAGGCACGTGGGGCCGTTGTCCACCACAGGGATCACGTGATGCCCCTCGCACCAGGAGGACGGCCGGTCGCAGCCGGGGAAACGGCAGTGCTCGTCCCGCACCACCAGGGCATTCCACAGCGGCGCGGGGATGGTCCGGGTGGCGGTGCCGTAGTCGAGCACGGCCGAGCGCCCGGTCATGACCAGGCGATGCAGGGCGCTGTCGCAGAGAAGGGCCTGCATGCCGGGCCCGTCGAGCAGGGGCCCGTCCACCACCCTGCCCGGGCGGCCGGCCTCCAGTTTGTCCAGGTCGACCACCACGTTCACGTGGGGCCGGTGCCGACCGCCGGGGCGGTGGCGCTGATGGTCCAGGAAGAACCGGCACACGTCGACCAGGGCGTCGGCTCGGCGCTCGGCCGGGCGGCGCGCTGGCTCAGCCTCGGCGTCCTCGCTGGTGCCCAGGCGCAGCGCAGTGGCCACGACCTCGCCGCCTTCGGGAGCCAGCGTTCCGTCCATGGCCCAGGCGCCGCCGAGGGTTTGTGACAGGTGCAGCCCTCGAGCCTGCTCAGGGGGCTCGGCTCCGCCGGCGACGCCCTCGGCGTGGGCCTTCCAGTGAGCCATGGCCGATGCCGTGTCGGTGACCGACAGCCCGACCAGGCTGGGCACCAGGGCGGCCTCGTGGCCGGCGAACACATGGAGGGTGGATGCCTCGAGGGCGGCCAGCACGGCGTGGGCCTGGCCGCTTCCGATCTGGCCCGACTCCCAGGCTCCGGAAGTGACCGGCAGTTGGCGCAGCCGGCGGCCCAACCCGGCGCTACGGGCTGCGTCCTTGCGGGTCATGCCCGCGTGGTGGCGCAGCCAGGCGGTCATGGACGTGGCCGCATCGAGGTCCCACAGAGAGGCGGCGTCGAAGGCGCCGACGGCAGAGGCGATCTTGGCCTCCAGCCGGTCGCACAGGGCCACTGCGGCTGTGATGGCGGCCCCGTCGGCTGGGACCTCTAACTCATCGATCTCCTCCGCCAACCCCTCGAACACGCCTCAATCGTACATGTGTTCGACACCCGGCGCAAGCACTAATGCCTAGTGCCGCAAGGGATTTCGCTCCGCCCGGGTCCACACGGCGTCCAGTGACCATCCCAACTACGCGGGGCGAGAACTTCGGTCTCAAGTCGTGCCGCCCGCCTGGCGATACAAGCGGTACGAGCAGGTGCTTCTGACAAAGGCAAACCCGTCGAGAGGCGGGGGCGCAAAGCCACGGGGCCGTCCAACACAAGGCGGTCAGCCGGGCTACCTGGAGGATGTCCCGTCAAGGCGGGCGAGCCCGAGGGGAGGCAAGGGCTCGCGTCCATCCATTGCCCACATAAGGAGACATCAACCCAATGCACCAAGCCATCAACAAGCTGCGAGACCGGCGCCGTGACGGCGAGGGGGGCTTCACCCTCATCGAGCTCATGGTCGTCGTGCTCATCATCGCCATCCTCCTGGCCATCGCCATCCCGACCTTCCTTGGCGCCCGCAAGCGTGCCCAGGACCGGGCGGCTCAGTCATCGCTGCGCAACAGCCTGACGTCGGCCAAGACAATCTTCACCGACAGTCAGAGCTACGCCGACGCCGACGTGGCAGCCCTGAATGCGGCGGAGCCGACCATCACACACGTGGCAACAGCGTCGACCGGAGCCAAGATGGTTTCGGTGGATGCCACCACCGGCGCCGGAACCGCCTGGTACGGAGCCGTCAAGTCCGAGGGTGGTACCTGCTTCTACATCCAGGAGACCACCACCGCTGGCACGAAGTTCGGCAAGGACCCTGCTGCGGCCTCGTGCGCCGCCACGGCCATCGCCCCCCCGGGCGGCTACGTCGAGAAGTGGTAAGTACGAGTTAGCACACGCACCTCACAGCGGGGCCCTTCGGGGCCCCGCTCTCGCGTCCTACGCTCCCACGTGCCGTGACCGCCCTCGTCACCATCGCCATGGTCCCGCTCGGGCTCATCGTCGGCTCGTTCCTGAACGTGGTCATCCACCGGGTGCCGGAGAAGCAGTCGGTGGTCCGCCCCCGCTCTCGCTGCCCCCGC
>JALZKD010000025.1 GCA_030859405.1 Actinomycetota bacterium
GGACTGGATCCAGTAGCGGGGGTCCGGGATAGCGTGACCGCACCGCCCGGGTGGCGGAACTGGTCAGACGCTGAGGGCTTAAACCCCTCTGGCCCGCAAGGGCCGTGTGGGTTCGAATCCCACCCCGGGCACCCGCCACGTACGGGAGGCAGCTGGCGTTTAGGGCCGCCTCGATACACTCGCCGCGTGGCGGGCCCCGAGAGCTTCTACGTCGATCGGGGGGCGCTCGGAGAGCTGTTCTGGGAGATCACCGAAGCCGTTGTGGTCTGCGAGCCGAGGCGAGTGCTGGCGTGGAACCCGGGGGCCGAGGCCATGTTGGGCATGACCGCAGCCCAGGCCACCAACGAAGGCTCAGACCTGCAGACGGCGTTCGGGAACGCCACCAAGCAGTTCTGGGAGCTTGTCGACCTGGGAACCGGTAGCGCCCGCCTGGAGACCACGGGCGGGAGCGAACGCATTGTGGACGCCCGTGCCTGGCCCCTCACCACGGGCGAGGCATCGCTCACTGTCGTCGTCCTCCACGACGCCACGACCGAGCAGCGTCACATGGCCGGCCTCCAGCACCTCAACGTCTTCGCCCGGGAGTTGCTGGCAGAGAGCTCGCTCGACGTGCTCCTGGTGCGGATCGTGGACGCGGCCAAGGACTTGACCCGGGCCGACTTCAGCGCCCTCCTTCTGTTGCGGGAGGGAAGCCAGGACGAGATCACCAACTTCGTGTACAACGCGCCCCGGGAACTGTTCCCGGAGCGCCTACCCCGCGCTGTCGGCCTCTGGGCAGTAGCCATCCAGAGCGCAGCCGCGGTTCGCATCGACGACATCCGGGGGCACCCTTCCGGTGTCGGCATCCCGGTGCAGCATCCGCCCATCGCCGCCCTGCTGGCGGTGCCCATCTTTCTCGGGGAGCGGGTGGTGGGCGAGCTGGTGGTCGCCAACGGGCCGGGGCGGGTGCCTTTGGACGACATCGACGAGGCCCTGGTGAGCGAGCTGGCCGCCCACGCCGCCATCACGCTGTCGCTGGTCACGGCTCGCGAGGCCCAGGAGCAGGTCCGGGAGACGAGGAGGGTGCTGATCGACGTGGCCCTGCACAACATCGGAACACCCCTCACCGTGGCCCGGGACGCCCTCGCCACCATCCGCTCTCATAGTGACGGCCTCGGCAACGAGGACCGCGAGGGGTCCTTGGAGGTCTTGGAGCGGGCCCTCGAGCGCATCGAGGCCCTGACCGAGGGTTCTCTCCTCGAGGAGCACACGCCGGCCGGCGGCACCCCGGTCCAGGAGATGGGGCTCATCGACGTCAATCAGCTCGCCGCCGAGCTGGGGGAGGATCTCGGCCGTTTGCGTGAGGACGTCAGTGTTGAGGTGACGGTGGAGGACGGCTTCTCGTCCCCTTTCTGGGGCGATCGCCGCCTGGTGCGGGAGCTGCTCGACAACATCGGGAACAACGCCGTGAAGCACTCGCCCAGCGGTGGTGTGGTGACGGTGACGGTGCGTCTGGAGGGCGGTTCCATCCGCTTCGACGTGAGCGACCATGGGCCCGGCATTCCCCCCCACGAGCAGAGCCGCATCTTCGAGCAGTTCCACCGCACAGCCCAGAGCATGGCCGACGGCATTCCGGGCACCGGCCTCGGGCTCTGGATCGCTCGCCGGCTGGCCGACCTCCAGGGCGGCACGGTCGGGGTGAGCAGCCGCCCTGGTCAGGGCAGCACGTTCTGGGCCACCTTCCCGCTGCAACCGGTCACGGCCACGAGGGCGGCGCGCCCGGTCTAGCTTCCCCGCCCGTTCAGCCCAGGCCGCCGAGGGCCCTGGCCACTGCGTCGGACGGGTCTTGCGCCAGTTGCACGCCCTCGATGTCCCAGCCGCCGAGGGTGACGACCGGGCGGCCCAGACGGAGCGCCAAGGCCATCTCCGAGAGCGTTCCGTAGCCGCCGGCCACGGCCACCACGGCGTCGGCGGTCCGCGTCACCACCGCGTTGCGGGCCTCGCCCATCCCCGTAGGCACGGCCACGTCGACCCACGGATTGGCCTCCCTGCGGTCGCCGCCGGGCAGGATGCCCACGGTGGTGCCTCCAGCGCTCTTGGCCCCCCTGCAGGCCGCGGCCATGACGCCGCCGAGCCCGCCGCACACCACCACAACCCCCCGCTCGGCGAGGAGGCGGCCCACGGCCTCGGCGTCGCACTCGGCCGCAGGGGACGCCTCTCCGGTCCCGACCACCGCCACGTACACCGGGCCCTCCATCGTCAGGGGTCTAGCAGCGCCAGTCCGGATCGGTTGCAACTGCGAACATATGTTCGCTAACGTCGGGCGGCAGTGGGAGAGCTGCGCTGGAGGCTGGCTGACGACGACAGGGGCCAGGGCTCGCTGTTCGCCGACGAGGAGCTGATGGAGCGCCACGTGGGCGGAGGCGAGTACCGGGGCCTCGAGTTCCTACACGTCAACGCCAAGCGCATCATCAACGAGGTGCCGCAGGTCTCCCGGGTGCCGTTCCGCTACACCGTCAATCCCTACCGGGGATGCAGTCATGCATGTGCCTACTGTTTTGCCCGGCCCACGCACGAGTACCTGGGCCTCGGCCTCGGGGAGGACTTCGACACCAAGCTGGTGGTGAAGGTCAATTCCGTGGAGCGCCTGAGGGCCGAGCTGGTGGCGCCCAGGTGGGCAGGCGAGCACATCGCCATGGGCACCAACACCGACCCCTACCAGCGCTGCGAGGCCAAGTACCGCCTCACCCGAGGCATCGTCGGCGTGTTGGGCCGGGCCGCCAATCCGTTCTCGATCCTCACCAAGTCCACCTTGATCCTGCGCGACCTCGACGTGCTCCTGGCCGCCGCAGAACGCACCGAGGTTCGGGCCAACTTCTCCATCGGCACCTTGGACGAGGACGTCTGGAAGGCCACCGAGCCGGGCACGCCCCATCCCAGGAGGCGGGTGGAGGCCGTCGCCCGACTCAACGAAGCAGGGATCCCGTGCGGCGTGCTGGTGGCTCCCGTGCTGCCCGGCATCTCCGACGGGCACGAGCAGCTGGAGGCCGTGGTACGAGCCTGCGTCGAGGCGGGGGCGGTGTCCATCTCGGCTCTCTCCCTCCACCTGCGACCCGGCGTGCGAGAGCACTTCATGAGGTGGCTCGAGGCCAATCGACCGGAGCTAGTAGCCGATTACGAGCGCCGCTACCGCCGGGCGTACCTGCCCTCCAGGGACCAGGATGCGCTGGCGGCCTTCGTCCGGCGGCTGGTGGTGGGGTGGAGGGGTCATTTCGCCACTCCCCCGGAGGCCAGACCGGTCGACAGGGCGCGCCGCCACGCCAGTCCCGTGCCCGGATCGGCGGCAACCGGAGCCGCCGCCGGCCAACAGCTCGACCTGGGAGTGTGATGCACGGGATCGACGAGGGCGGTGGCCCGCTACTGGTTGGGCACGTCAACGGACCTCCAGGCGGTGGCGACTGCGATGCACCCGCACGGCGCTGCGGTCCTCCCGGCGGGTGTTGGCTGACACCTCCAACAGCAGCAGGCCCACGCCCGGATCGCCGGCCCGGAGCTCCAGCTGGCCTTGGGCCGATGTCATCGACCAGGGGCCGCTCCCTTCGGTCAGCAGGGACGCAGGGCGGGCTGTCACGTCGATGTGCACGGCGTCGTCGTCCGAGTGGTCGAGCTCCTCGTCGCCCAGTTCCACGCTCACGGGCACGTCCACGTTTCGGCCTGTCTCGGCGACCACCGGAGAGCCCGGGGTGCTCATCACCCACGACTCGTCGAGCTCCAGGGGCACCACCTGACCTGAGTCGGGGTCCACGATAACGACGCGGTGGTGGTTGGTGTCGGCCACCACCAGACGCCCGTCGGGCAGCACGTCCAGGCCCCCAGGTTCGTCCAGGTCGTCCACGGCCAGGGTGTGAAGGGACCGGCCGTCCCACGCCCGCAGGCGGGAGTTGAGCGTGTCGGCCACGTACACGCTCCGCCCGTCGGGAGACGCGGCCACGCCCAGGGGGTGCTGGAGGCGGGCCCGCTCGGGCGGGCCGTCCTCGCTCCCCCAGTCGTAGAGACCTTGGCCGACCAGCGTCACCACCTCCCCGGCTTTGTCCAGGATCCGCAGAGCGCTGCCTTGGGCATCGGCGAAGGCGATGCCCCCAGGGACGCGGGCCACAGCCGACGGCTGAGCCAGCAGCGCCTGGGTGGCCGGACCGTCCTCCAGGCCCTCCTCTCCGGTTCCCGCCGCCACCAGGACCCGCTGCTCACCGGGTCGCACCCGCACCAGCCGGTGCCGGCCCGCCTCGGCCACTATCAGTGAGCCGTCGGCATCCGCGGCCAGGTCCCAGGGCGAGGCCACGGCGTCGGCCACCACCACCCCGTCGGTGCGCACTACCCGGTTGGCACCGGTGTCGCACACCACCACCACGTCGCCATCGAAGCGCACGCCCTGAGGTTGGGCCAGGCCGGTGTGGGCCTCCAGCACCAACCCGTCGGCCGAGCACACCAGCACCTGGTCGTGGGCGGTGTCGGCGATGGCCAGGCGTTCACCGTCGGGTGATACCGCCACCTTGCCCGGAAAGGAGAGGATGCCGTCGGGAGGGACCACCCGGGCCAGGTCGAGGGGCTCGCCGGCGGCCAGCGTCCCCCTGGTCTGGTGCTCGGCCACCACCTCGTCGATGACCCGTTCCATCTCCCGGCCGTGACCGTCGCCGGCCACGGCAGCGGCCACGTAGCCCCGTGGGTCCACCAGCACCAGGCTGGGCCACGCCCGCACCCCGTAGCGGCTCGAGGTGGTGAGCTCGGGGTCGTCGAGCACCGGGTGGGCGATGCGGTGGCGAGCCACGGCTCGCACAACCGCCTCGTGGTTCGCCTCCCGGGCGAACTTGGGCGAGTGCACGCTCACCACCACCAGCTCCTCGGAGAAGCGCCGCTCGAGGCGCCGCAGCTCGCTGAGCACCCGCAGACACCTGACGCAGGAGTACGTCCAGAAGTGCAGGAGCACGACCCTGCCGCGCAGCGCCTTCATGGTGAGGGGTCGCTCCGCGCCGATCCAGCCCCCCTGGCCGGACAGCTCGGGAGCGCGGACCCTCGCCGGCAACGAGTGCTAACCCACGCGTCCGACGCCAGCCATGTCCCGACGGTAGATCGATGCGTAGCGCACCGGGGTACCGGTCTGGGATGCCTCCACCATGGTGCCGCCGCCCACGTAGATGCCCATGTGGTGAATGGGGCTGCCGTAGAAGACGAGGTCGCCGGGCTGGATCTGGGATAGCGGGACCCGGCTGGTGGCGGCGAACTGGGCCCGTGAAGAGTGGGGGAGCGACCTCCCGCCTGCTCGCCATGCCCACAGGGTGAGCCCGGAGCAGTCGAAGCTGCCCGGCCCCGCCGCTCCCCAGCGATAGGGCTTGCCCAGCTGGCGCCTGGCCTCAGCCACGGCCGTGGCCGCACCGGCGGGGGGCGGGTTTGTCCTGGCGCCGGGTGCAGGCGCCAGATCGAGGACCGGCGCCGGTTGGCGGGAGGCCGGTTGGCGGGAGGCGGCTCGGCCCGGCGTCGAGGAGGCCGCCACCGGGGCCGCGGCTCTGGCCTGACGGGCGGCCAGCTCGGCCTGGGCTCGGGAAGCCTCCTCCCCGGCCCGGCGCTGGGTCTCGGCGGCCACCAGCGTGCCCAGCTCACCCTGGACCCGGCGCAGCGTGGACTCCTGCGCTCCTGCCGCCTCCTCGGCGGCCTGCTGGCGACCGGCCGCCTCCTTGACGTATACCGAGCGCACGGCCAGGTCGTCGCTGGACCCGCCCACCATGGCCTGCACGGCAGGTAGCTCGCCGCCCTCCACGTAGGAGGCCACGGCGTGGCCCCGGAGGCGAGCCCGTGCCTGACCCACCCGCCGGTCGGTGTCCCGCATCCGCTCCTCCGCGGAGCGGACCTTCCCGGCCACGTCGTCGGCGCCCAGACGGGCCTGGGCCAGCTCCTCGGCCATCACGCTCACCTTCTGGCCCTGCTGGCCAGGGCCTCGGCGATCTGAGCGGCCTCGGCTCGCTTGTCAGCCACCGGGTCGGCGGAGACGGGCGTGGCTCCACCAACCGCGCCCACAAGGGCGAGGGACACGGCGGCGGCCGGAACTTTTCCGAAGAGGGAAGTGATGCGCATGCACGGAGGCCAGTCCCTTAGCCGGGCGCCACCTCGCTTCCACGGTAACGGGCGGGGCGTGGGGCCGGCGAGCCGCCGGCGTTCGGGCCGGCGTCGGGCGGGCGTGGCGCTACGGTGCGCACCGATGACCGACTACCGCATCGAGCGCGACTCCATGGGGGAGATGCCGGTCCCCGCCGCGGCCAGGTGGGGACCCCAGACACAGCGCTCGATCGAGAACTTCCCCATCTCCGGCCTGCGCCTGGAGCCGTCCTTGATCGCCGCTCTGGGGCGGATCAAGGCCGCCGCCGCGCTGGAGAACGCCAGGCTGGAGGTGTTGGACGAGGCCATGGCCGAGGCCATCCACGCCGCTGCCGCCGAGGTGGCCGAAGGCCGCCTCGACGATCAGTTCCCGGTTGACGTCTATCAGACGGGCTCGGGCACGTCGTCCAACATGAACGCCAACGAGGTCATCGCCCGCCTGGCGTCGGAGCGTCTGGGCAGGAGCGTGCATCCCAACGACCACGTGAACGCCTCGCAGTCCTCCAACGACGTGTTTCCCTCGGCCGTGCACCTCGCGGCCGCCCTGGGCATCAGCGTCGAGCTGATCCCTGCCCTCGAGCACCTGTCTCGAGCCTTGCGACGCCAGCAGCGCCGGTTCCAGACGGTCGTGAAGGCGGGACGCACCCACCTCATGGACGCCACACCGGTAACTCTGGGTCAGGAGCTCGGCGGCTACGCCCGGGCCGTGGAGCTGGGTGTGGAGCGGCTGCAGGCGGCACTGCCGCGCATCGGCGAGCTGCCGCTGGGCGGTACGGCGGTGGGTACTGGTCTCAACGCCCCCGAGGGTTTCGCCAGCGGCGTGATCAGGCGGCTGGCGGCGGCGTTGGAGCTGCCTCTGACCGAGGCCCGCGACCACTTCGAGGCCCAGGGGGGCCGGGATGGGCTTGTGGAGGCCAGCGGGGTGCTCCGCACCGTGGCCGTCTCGCTGTACAAGACGGCCAACGACCTGCGGTGGATGGCCAGCGGGCCCAACGCCGGGTTGGCCGAGATCCACCTTCCCGACCTGCAGCCCGGCTCGTCGATCATGCCCGCCAAGGTGAACCCCGTCATCCCCGAGGCGGTGTGCCAGGTGGTTGCCCAGGTCGTCGGCAACGACGCCGCCGTGGCCTTCGGCGGTGCGGCCGGCAACTTCGAGCTCAACGTGATGATGCCGGTGATGGCCCGCAACGTGCTCGAGTCCATCCGCATCCTCGCTTCGGCCAGCCGCCTGCTGGCCGACCGCTGCGTGGACGGCATGGAGGCCGACGTGGAGCGCTGCCGCCGCTACGCCGAGTCGTCACCGTCCATCGGCACCTCCCTCAACCCCTACCTCGGCTACGAGACGGCGGCAGAGGTGGTGAAGGAGTCCACGAGGACCGGGCGCTCCATCCGGGAGGTCGTTCTCGAACGGAGCCTGATGACCGACGAGGAGCTGGACCGGGCCCTCGACGTCATCGCCTCCGCCCGAGGCGGCGCCCCCAAAGACTTGAGGGAGCGCCGCCCCTGAGCTTGGGCAGCGAGATCAGCGCCGGGCAGGGGAGCCCTCGAACGGGCCCGGATCCGAAGGCTCGGGAACCGTGGGAGGGATCCACGCCATGTCCTTGGCCAACCGGTTGATCACCGCCCGCCACTCCGACGGCTCCCAACCCTCGGCGGCTCCCACCACGGCGCCGTCGGGTCCGACGTGGACGAGGGCTGGCAGGCGTTCCAGGCCGAAGGCGGCGATGGCGCTGCGCTCGGGGTCGGAGAACACCAGCAGGCGCTCGGCGCGCTCTCCCAGGAACTCCCGGCAGTCCTCGGGGTCACCGGCCACCAGCCAGGCCACCCGGCAGTCTGCTTCGTAGAAGTTGGTCAGGACCCGCTCGGCCGTGGGGAGGATCCACCGGCTCTCTCGGGCCGAGGGGTCCACGGCCACGAAGACGAGGTCGAAGCTGGTGAGCCACTGGCTGATGGTTCGATCAGCTCCGCCCACAGGGGCCAGGCGCAGGTCGGGGGCAGGATTGGTGACCACCCGGGCAGACGGTAGCCAAGCTCGTGGCTGGTCGCCGCTCCAGCCGTCCATGCCCGTGAGTCACTAGGGTCCGAACGGTGCACGCCCTCGAGCCCCCGAGGAGCCGTGGCACTGCCCCGAGGAGCTCGTGCCCTTGAACCTGGTCGACCAGGTGGCCCGTCCCGACGGCCTGGTCTGGCCCGGCCAGGCCCCTGGCGACTGCCCGACCGTCCCCGAGCTGTTGCGACCGATCGGGTAGTGCGGGCGGGATCCATCCCCGTCGAGGAGGTGGCGCGCCTCCCTGCGCCGGGAACGGCGGTACCGGTGAAGTTCGCCTTCAGCCCCGACGACGACCTGGTGACGTTCCTCCACGACCCTGGCGGTGGGCTCGTGCGCCAGCTGTACTTCCTCGAGGTGGCCACCGGTGAGAGCCGGCTGCTCGCCGCTCCCTCCCCCGAGCAGATCGTGGACGAGGAGGACATGGCGCTCGAGGAGGCGCTGCGGCGAGAGCGCCGGCGAGAGCTGGGCCTCGGCATCACCCGCTATGCGTGGGCTCGCCACGCCGGGCGTCTCCTCGTCCCCCTCCAGGGAGGCGTGTACGTGCAGGACGGGGCGGGCGGTCAACTGCGCAAGGTGGTGGGCGACGACGCCGGGCCGGTGCTCGACCCGAGCCTGTCACCGGACGGCGCCATGGTGGCCTTCGTGAGCGACGACGAGGTCCACGTGACGTCGGCGGAGGGAGGTCGGCCCCGCCAGGTGACCCACGGGGCCCGGGGCACGGGGCGCACTCACGGTCTGGCCGAGTTCGTGGCCCAGGAGGAGATGGACCGGTCATCGGGCTACTGGTGGTCGGGTGACGGCGCCTGGTTGGCCTTCACCGAGGTGGACGAGACCCACATCCCCGCCTACCGCATCGTCCACCAGGGCTCCGACGTGGTGGGCGAGGGGGCCTACGAGGACCACCGCTATCCCTTCGCCGGCGCCGCCAACGCCCGGGTCCGCCTAGGCGTGGTGGCCACCGCCGGCGGCGAGACACGCTGGTTGGACCTCAGCGCCGGTCCCGGCCTCGATGCGGCATGGGACTGGTACCTGGCCCGGGTGCAATGGATGCCGGACGGCACCCTCGTGGCCCAGGTCGAGGATCGCCGTCAGGCCCGGCTCGACCTCCTGCGCTTCGACCCCGAGAGCGGCCGCCGCCAGGAGCTGCTGGCCGAGACCAGCGATGTGTGGCTCAACCTCCACGACCTGTTCCATCCCCTCGAGCGCACCCCGGAGAGGGAGGGCGGTTTCGTCTGGGGATCGGAGCGCACCGGCTTCCGGCACCTGTACCTGTGCGACGGCGGAGGGGCTGTGGTCCGGGCCCTGACCCGCGGGCCGTGGATGGTGGACAGCCTCCATGGCGTTGACGAGGAGGCCGGGCTGGTCTACTTCTCCGCCACCCTGGACGGGCCGCGGGAGCGTCACCTGTACTCCGTCCCCCTGGGCGGTGGCGAGCCCCGGCGGGTCACCCTCGACGCCGGCGTGCACCACGTGGTGCTCGACCACCGATGCCGGCGCTTCGTCGACATTCACAGCGCCGCTCACCGCCAGCCCACGGTCACGCTCCGCTCGCTCTCCGACGGGGCGGTCGTTCACGTCATCCACGACGAGCCCGACGAGCGGGTGGAGAGCCTCGGCCTGGTGGCCCCCGAGCCGGTGTCGTTGACGGCCCGGGACGGCGAGGTGCTGCACGGCGTGCTCCACCGCCCCTCCTCGGGGACGGCGCCGTACCCCGCCATCGTGAGCGTGTACGGAGGCCCCCACGTCCAGCGGGCCACCGACAGCTGGGCGGTGACCGCCGACATGCGGGCTCAGCACCTCCGCAGCCTGGGCTATGTCGTGTTCCTGCTAGACAACCGCGGCAGCGCTGGCCGCGGCCTCGACTTCGAGGCCGCCATCCGCCACGACTTGGGCAACGTGGAGGTGAACGACCAGGTCGACGGCGTGTCCTGGCTGGTCGAGCAGGGCCTGGCCGACCCCGACCGCATCGGGGTCTACGGGTGGAGCTACGGCGGCTACATGGCGGCCATGTGCCTGGCTCGGGCGCCAGGGGTCTTCAGGGCCGCGGTCGCGGGCGCTCCGGTGACCCATTGGGACGGCTACGACACCCACTACACCGAGCGCTACATGGCCACGCCGGCGTCCAACCCGGAGGGCTACCTGCGCAGCAGCGTGATGAGCCACGTCGAGGGCATGGCCGGCGAGCTGTTGCTCGTCCACGGCCTCCTCGACGAGAACGTGCACTTCCGACACACGGCCCGGCTGGTGAGCGCGCTGGTGAGGGCCCGCAAGCGCTTCGAGCTGCTCATGCTGCCCGAGGAGCGCCACCTCCCTAGGAAGGTCGCGGACCGCGTCTACGTGGAGGAGCGAGTGCGGGACTTCTTCCTCGCCCATCTGTAGCTCGGCCGTGGCCGTTAGGCTCCGGTGACCGTGGGTGCGACGTGAAGCCCGACACGGCCACCGTCATCGACGCCGTGGTCCCGGCCCGCAACGAAGCCCCCACCGTGGCCGAGGTGGTGACCGCCTGCCGGGGTTGCGCCTACGTGCGCGAGGTCATCGTGGTCGACGACGGCTCGAGCGACGGCACCGGTGAGCTGGCTGCGGCCGCCGGCGCCAAGGTCATCCGTCGAGAGAGCGAGGGGGAGGGCTCCAAGGCCTTGGCCATGGAAGCCGGCGTGAACGCCTCCGACGCCGACGCCGTGCTGTTCGCCGACGCCGATCTCCTGGGCGTGACCAGCCGGCACTTCGACGACATCTGCCGCCCTTTCCTGGACGGGCGGGCCGTCATGTCCTTCGCCATCTTCGACTACGGCGTCTGGAACTGGCTCGTGCTGCGGTTCCCACCGACCTCCGGGGAGCGCATCGTTCCCCGGTGGGTCTTCGAGGCCGTGCCCCCGGAGAAGCGCAAGGGTTACCTGATCGAGATCTTCATCAACGAGGTCATAACCGAGGGCCGCATGCCCATGGCGGCGCGGGTGATGCGAGGCGTCACCCATCGCACCAAGCGCGTCAAGTTCGGACGCATCGAGGGCTACCGGCGCAGCTGGCGCATGCTCCGGGATCTCTGGAAGCTCTGGGGTGTGTGCCGCAAGCGCACCTACTGGTTCTACCTGCGGGACCTCAGGGTCGAGCGCTGAACGCGGGGTCCGAGCGGTGGGCGACGGGGTCGGTCAGAATCGGGGGATGAGCGCCCTCAGGCTCCGTGGGGTGGTGGCCGCCCTCGTGGTGGGCACGGCCGCTTGTTCCGGCGGGGGCGACGGCCAGTCGGCGAACTCCCCCCCGCCGTCCTCGACCCCCACCACCGTGGAGGCCACGACCACCACGGCGCCGGCCACCACCACCACAAGCCCACCACGGACGACCACGACCCTGGCTGGCCTCGGCCCCGGAGCCAGGGGAGCAGAGGTGCGGGCCATGGAGGAGCGACTGAGCCAGCTGCGCTATGACCCGGGCCGGGTGGACGGCGTGTTCGACGCCACTACCGGCCACGCGGTGCTGGCCTTTCAGAAGGTGAACGGGATGGCTCGCACCAGCCGGGCCACCCCCGACGTGCTGGCGGCCGTCTCCCGCGGGCGCCCGCCGGCGGCCCTGCTTCCGGGTGGTGGCCCCACCCGGGTGGAGATCGACCTCAAGCGCCAGGTGCTGTTGTTGTGGAAGGACGGTGGCCTCCTCCGGATCCTGCCCGTCTCGACGGGCACCGGCAGGCGGTACTGCGTGCAGGGGGAGTGCGCCAACGCCGTCACGCCCGGCGGATCCTTCCGGGTGGGGCAGAAGATCCGGGGCCTGCGGGTCAGCCGCTTGGGCCAGCTCTACAACCCGCTGTACTTCAACGGGGGCATCGCCATCCACGGCTCTCCGTCGGTCCCCGCTCAGCCGGCCTCCCACGGTTGCGTCCGCATCCCCATGTCGGCGTCGGCGTGGTTCTTCGACATGGTGCCCTCGGGCACGCCCGTCTATGTGTTCGGCGGGCCGAGGGCGCCCGTACCGTTCAGCGAGCCGGCTCCGGGCGAGGCTCCACCCGGTCCGCCCCCGCCGGCCCTCCCCGACCCCACGCCGACCCCGCCGGCGTTCACCGACCCGGCACCCCCCTCGAGCCCGGGGCCCCTCTCGCCGTTCCTGGGTAGCTGACCCAACCGGCGACGATTCCCGCCACATCCGGCGGAAACCGTCGCCAGTTGGCGGACTGCTCCGGCCGTGGGCTTCAGCGCAGGGCCCGCCGGACCAGGGTGGACAGGCCATCGGCGGCGAAGACCATGACGAGGATGGTCAGGACGAGGGTGGAGGTCTCCGAGTAGCGGAAGAGGCGGATGGACACGTCCACCTGCTGGCCGATCCCGCCCGCCCCCACGAAGCCCACGATGGTGGCGGCCCGCACGTTGCACTCCCACTGGTACATGCCGATGGAGATGAGGTTGCGGCGGGCCTGGGGGATCACGCCCAGCGAGACCACACCCAGCCGGCCCATCCCGAGGAGCCGCACGGCCTCCACCGGGGCCGGATCAACGGCCTCGAGCTGTTCGGCCCAGAGCTTGCCCAGCAGGCCTCCGGCGTGGAGGCCGATGGCCATGGCGCCGGCGAAGGGCCCGAGCCCGACGGCGGTGATGAAGATGAGGGCCCAGACCAGCTCGGGGATGGCCCGGAGGACGTTGAGCGTCCCCCGAGCCGCCCAGTAAGGCCCGAAGCGCAGGGCCCGCTGCCAGGCGGGCAGGGCCGAGCCTGCCCCCGACGACAGGTTGGAGGCGGCGAAGAGGCAGAGCGGCGCCCCGATGGCCACCCCGATCACCAGGCTGGTGATGGAGATGTGGAGGGTCTCGATGGCCGCCCTGCCCACCTCGCCCAGGTAGGCGGCGCTGACCTCGGGGCGCAGGAATTCGGACACGAAGTCGCCAATCTGACGCCGAGCCTCGGCCCCGGTCAGGGTTCCGGGGGACACGCCCGCACCCCGCATGCTCCAGACCACCAGAGCCGCCAACAGGGCGCCCCATCCGAGCCTGCGTCCCAGCGAGCGGCGTCCCATGAGACGGCCACGCGGTGACCGGCCGCCGTCCGCGGGCACGAGGGCCGGCGCCGTCTGGGTGGTGGAGCTGTCGATGGCGCTCACCGGCATCCTCGAGCGCGGACGGGAGGACTCCGGAGCGCCTGCCCTGCAGGGGTGTCAGCGGCGTAGACCTGCTCGACGACTTCGGGGACGAGCTGCTCCGGGCGGCCGCTGAAGGCCAGCCGGCCCTTCTGGAGGGCGAGGACACGGTGGTGGCGCCGGGCGATGGACAGGTCGTGGGTGGCGAGCACGAGCGTGGCTCCGGCGGCGGCCAGGCGCTCGAGGGCGCCCAGCACGATCCCGGCCGAGCGGGGGTCGACCGAAGCGGTGGGCTCGTCGGCCATGATGAGCTCGGGTCGCGCCACCAGGAGGCGGGCCACGGCAACCCGTTGGCGCTGTCCGCCTGAGAGCTCCTCCACGCGGGAGTAGGCCAGAGAGGCGATCTCGACCTCCTCGAGGGCCTCGAAGGCCCGACGGGTGATGTCGGCCGACGGGCCTCGAAGCGACAACCGCAATGCTGCGGTGCCCGTCCCTCTGACGGCTCCGGCGGCCACATTGAGGAGAGCGCTGGACACGGGCACCAGGTCACCCCGCTGATGGATGACGCCCATGCGCCGGCGGAGCCGGCGCAGCTCCCTCTGGCTGGCGTGGCCGAGCTCTGAGCCTCCCACCCGAACACTGCCCGAGTCGGGCGCCAGGCTGCGGGTGAGGAGACGGAAGAGGGTGGTCTTGCCCGCTCCAGAGGGCCCGATGACCGACACCCTCTCGCCGGTCTGGGCCGTCAGGCTGACGCCCGCCACCGCTGGGTCCTGGTCCGCTCGATAGCGCTTGGTGACGTCCGTGAGGACGATCTGCATCGCTAGCCCGTGTTCAGCAGGCCCAGCTTGCGGGCCAGCTGCTCGACTTCCTCATAGTCCTCGGCGGTCACGCCCACGTAGGCCTTGGCCCGTAGCAGGTCGAGCAGGGCCGGGTCCCGGATGTCCTCGAACGCCTCCGCCAATCGGCGGCGGAAGCTTTCGTCGATGGAGCTGGGGAAGACCCAGGGGTAGCCCATCACCTTCCGCTCGGCCAGAACCCTCAGGTCGCCCGGGACCTTCCCCTCCTTCTGGAGGCGGTGCAGGATGCGGGCCTCTACGCCGGCACCGGCCACCTGTCCCTTGGCCACGGCCTGAGCGGCAGCGTCATGGCCACCGGTGTAGAGGACCCGGTTCAGGGGCGGGCACGACTCCAGGGTGGTGGTCGAGCAGGCGAACCTTGCGTCCACCAGCATGGCGCGGGGATAGAGCGATCCCGAGGTGGAGCTCGGGTCCCCGAAGGCGAAGTCCTTGCCGGTGAGGTCCTCGAGCTTGGTGACGCCAGAGTCAGCCCTGGTGACGATCTGGCTCAGGTACTCGCGCTCGCCGGTTTCCCGGTCGACCTCGGTGACCAGTGGCTCGACCTCGGTGCGCTCACGGGCCTGCACGTAGCTGAGCCCGCCCAGGTAGGCGAGGTCCAGCTGGCCGGCTTCGAGGGCCCGCACCGTGCCGGCGTAGTTGGTGGCCACGAACAGCTCCACCTTGATCCCGAGGCGGTCTCGCAGGTAACGGGCGAAGGGCTCGTACCTTGCCCGCTGCTCCTCGGGGGCGATGTTGGGGATCAGGCCGACCCGCAGGGTCTGCGGAGCCCCCCGTCCCGGCTCCCGGCTCCTCTGCCCCGGCTCTTCCTCGCGGCCACATGCCCCTGCCAACAGAGCCAGGGCGAGGAGCCCGCCCACGACTCTGCCGACTACACCTCTGCCGTCCCGACCGGGCGGCCCGTGGCCGGGCCTCACCGGTGGGGCGAGGTGGGGGAGCACACCAGCACGGGGCGCGGCAAGAGCCGGCGCCATGGCTCCGGGCGGAAAACGAGCATCCGGCTTTACTAGCACGTGGCGCGCCGCCGGATGGAGTCGGCTCGGGGGCGGGCTGACAGCCTGGTTCAGGCGTGCAGAGCGACGAGCCCTTCAGCCTCGTCCCGCAGGGCCCGCCATGTCGCCTCGTCGAGCTTGGCGAAGGGCTCCATCTTCACCTCTCCCTTCTCGTACCTCCAGGTACCGGCCACCGCGCCGTCGACCAGGAATGTGTTCACCGAGTGCGGGGTCCTGGTGTTGAACACGAGCGGGCGGTACTCCTCGGGCAGGATCCCGGTTCTCCGGGCGTGGACGAGAAGCGTGGCGTCCCACACAGGGAGAAAGCGCACCGGCGCCGGCGTGTCCGGGTCGGGCAGGGGGGCGCCCGGAACGTCCAGGAGCTTCTGGCCGCGCTCGTCGCTGAAGTGCCGGAGCTCGAGGCGCTCCAGCACCGAGACCACGTCTCGAACCGCCAGGCCCGACCAGTCTGCGATCTCACCCTTGGTCGCAGGGCCGAAGCCGGCGAGGTAGCGGCGAACCAGGTGTTCGAGGCCCTCCTCCTTCGTCTTCTCGGTGGCCCGGAGCCAGTCATCGGCGGCGGCGTACAAGTCAGCCCGGCGCCGCTCCCACGTGCCCGAGGGCGGCACCCGGACGAGGTCGAGCCACAGGCCCACGCCGCTGGCGCGGGCCTTGCCGATGATCTCGTCCATCTCCTTGCGCCGGAGCGGACCGTGGGCGAGCCGAGGGCGCAACTCCAGAGCCGCGGCCTCCATGTCCTCCTGGTCGAGGTGCTCGGACCGGGTGCGCAGCCACAGCCGGCGCCGAGCATCCCCGATGGCGGCGGCGAAGTACCGGTAGTCGCCGGCGGACACGAGATGGATGGTCAGCCGCATGAGCGTTCCCTGGACGACCGTCCGCTGCTGAAGGGCTCGGGTCAACTCCTCGCGCTCGAAGTCCTCGAGTCGGCACCACAGACCGATGTACATCGACGGCGCATACTGGGCCTGCAGGCCGGCCACCTGCTCGAGGGCCCGAGGAAGCGGGACGTGAGCCCGCTCGAGGAGGAGCTGGCGCGCCAGCAGCGCCCGGTTCAGCTCACCCTTGGTGAGAGTGCGCTCTGCCTCCACGAGACGAAGTTACCGGCGGCATCATCACCCGCTGCGCCGTTAACCTCACCAGCGTGTGTCGAAACATCACCACCCTGCGGGGGCTTCAGCCCGAGGCCACACCCGAGGAGATCGAAGCCGCGGCTCGCCAGTACGCCCGCAAGGTCAGCGGCGTGGCGTCGACATCGCCCCGCACCGGTCCTGCGTTCGAGCGGGCCGTTCGAAGGGTCGCGGAGGCGACTGCTGAGCTGCTGGCGGAGCTACCACCCCGGCGACAGGCCCCACCGACGCTGCCGCCGCTCCGCCGCCCGAGGACGGCGACGACTGGACCCCGGCCCGCAACGTCGGCGGGCCCTAAGGCCGGCGGGCCACGACCGTGACCAGAGGAGGGAGCACCACTGGGTCGTCTCCGGGTTCCGCCTCGGTGAGGGCGGCCAGGTAATCCCTCACGGGCCCTGGGCCCACGCCCGCCGGGGCCTCGGCCCAGGCATCCACGATCTCGAGGCCGGCCTGAGTCACGAGGGCCGGCAGCAGAGCCCCTAGGTCGGGGTGTCGAGCGTCTGGCATCGAGAGCGGCTCGCCCCCTATGCGTCCTGCGGAGGTGATGGGCTCCTGGGCCACCACCCAACCACCGGGCCCGACGGCCTGGCCCATGCGCCGCAGGACCACCACCGGCTCGTACACGTGCATGAGCAGGAAGCGGCAGAAGGCCAGGTCCACGGGTTCGGGCAGCAGGAGGTCCTCGCCGGTCTGGGTGAGGGCGATGACCTGGGCGTGGGGGGCGGCGGCCCGGGCCACCTCGTCCCGAGTGGCCGGGTCGCAGTCCACGGCGTAGACCCTCCCATCGCGTCCCACCATCTCGGCCAGGGCAACGGTGACGTCACCCCCGCCGGCTCCCACGTCCACGCACCGCCATCCCTGCGCCAGCCCCAGCCTCTGCAGGGCGGTGGCCAGTGGTCGCCGGTACACGTCGTTGCGGAGCCCGAGCTCGGTCATGCCTGCATCATGGCTCCAAGCCTTGCCCGATGGCGTCACGTCCAGTCCCGCTGCTGGGCCGAGGGAGGCATGATCGAGACCGTGACCGGGGCCGCGGGGTACGTCCATCCCATCGCCGCCGCGGGCTTCGCCGCCACCGACGCCTACGAGCAGGCCCGGCCCTCCTACGTCGCTGAGGCAGTGAGCGCGCTGTTCCGGTCCACCGGGATCGGGGCCGGCGCCGACGTGGTGGAGCTCGGTCCCGGCACCGGCAAGCTGACTTGCTACCTCGTCGCTGCCGGTGCGCGGGTGGTGCCCGTGGAGCCGGTTGCCGAGATGCGTCTCAAGCTGGGCCAGACGGTTCCCCAAGCACGTGTGGTGGACGCCACGGCCGAGGCCACCACCCTGCCCACGGGTTCTGCCCGCCCCGTGGTGGCGGCCCAGGCGTTCCACTGGTTCGCCGGGGACGAGGCGCTGGACGAGATTCACCGCCTCCTGGGCCCCGGCGGGCACGTCGGGCTCATCTGGGCCATGCGCGACGAAAGGGTGCCCTGGGTGCGCGACCTCTACGAGCTCATCGCTCCGTACGAGGCCAGCGTTCCTCGGTACCGGTCGGGCTCCTGGCGCTCGGCCTTCGATCGAACCGAGCTGTTCACGCCCCTCGAGGAGGCCCACTTCGGCTACGACCAGGAGATGGACGCTGATCGCCTGGTAATGCGCCTGGCGTCGATGAGCTTCATCGCCGTTCTCCCTGCAGGAGAACGCCAACGGGTCCTCGATGGTGCTCGCGAGGTGGTGGCCGACCTTGGTGAGCGGTTCGTGCTGCCCCATATGGTGGACGTCTTCTGGTGCGCCCGGCGGTGACCGACGGGCCAGTCCCTCAGGATCTCCCAGCAGCCAGCCGATGTAACGGGCATGGCTCACGAGATGCTCGATCGCCTCCTGCGCGCCATGAGCGCCATAGACGCCTCGGACCTTCACATCAAGGTGGGGGCGGCGCCGCGGATGCGGATCCATGGAGCGCTGTCCACCCTCGAGGGGGAAGAGCGCCTCAGCGCCGAGGGCACCGAGGAGATCGCGGCCGCCATCATGCGCCCCGACGTGGCCGAGCAGTTCGCCAGGCGCAATGAGGCCGACTTCGCCTACGCCATCGCAGATGTGGGGCGGTTTCGGGTCAACGTCTTCCGTCAGAGGGGCACGGTGGCCATGGTTTTCCGCCGGGTGAGTACGTCGGCCGCCAGCTTCGAGGAGCTAGGTCTGCCCGAGGTGGTCGCCCGCCTGGCCAGCGAGCCAAGGGGACTGGTGCTGGTCACCGGCCCCACCGGGTCGGGGAAGACGACCACCCTGGCGGCCATGATCGACCACATCAACCGCACCCGCGAGGTGCACATCATCACCATCGAGGACCCCATCGAGGTGCTCCACCGCGACGAGATGGCCGAGGTGAACCAGCGCGAGATCGGCTTCGACACCGACGACTTCGCTGTCGCCATGCGCTCGGCCATGCGTCAGGACCCCGACGTGATCCTGGTGGGGGAGATGCGCGACGCCGAGACCGTGGCCACTGCCCTCCGAGCCGCAGAGACCGGCCACCTCGTGTTCTCCACCCTGCACACCATCGACGCCACCGAGACCGTCAACCGGATCGTGGACTTCTTCCCGCCCTTCCAGCAGAACCAGGTGAGGGTGGCTCTGGCCGGCGCTCTCAGAGGCACCATCTGCCAACGCCTCGTGCCTCGGAGCAATGGCGATGGCCGGGTGGCGGCACTGGAGGTGATGGTGGTGAACGGTCGCCTCCAGCAGTGCATCATCGACCCCAACAAGACGTCGGACATCCACGAGATCGTCTCCGACGGTGAGTACTACGGCATGCAGACCTTCGACCAGGCCCTGGTCCGACTCTACGAGCAGGGCGCCGTCGACCTGCGTGACGCCATGATGACGGCGTCCAACCCCCACGACCTCAAGGTCATGCTGCAACGCAAGGGGCTGGTTGCCGCAGGCTCCCGCTGATCCCCTCCCGTCCGGAGTTCGAGCGGGGGTGTGGACGGGAGCCGGGCGGCGCGGGAGGCTCTTGGCCTTGACCGACGACGCTCTGGCCGGCGACAGGAAGCTGGTCGACTCCTCGAGCTTTGACACGCCTCGTTACCGCACGGTGCTGGGCCACTTCTGCACCGGCGTCAGCATCGTCACCGCCATGGATCGCGGCCCGGAGCAGCGGGGCACTCCAACCGGCTTCACGGCCCAGTCGTTCACCTCCGTCTCGCTGGAGCCGCCGCTGGTGGCCATGTGCCCCGGAAGCGGGATCCTGAGCTGGCCGAGCATCCGTGACGCCGGCGTCTTCTGCGCCAACATCCTCGCCCACGATCAGGAGGCGTTGTGCCGCCGGTTCGCGACGCGGGGCGTGGACAAGTTCCAAGGTGTGGGGTGGAGGCTCTCCCACGCCACCGGCTCTCCCGTCATCGACGGCGTGCTGGCCTGGGTCGACGCCCGCATCGAGGCCATACACCAGGCCGGGGACCATCTGATCGTGGTCGGTCGGGTGGTGGACCTCGACGTGAGC
>JALZKD010000218.1 GCA_030859405.1 Actinomycetota bacterium
TGGTCTTCTGCTCCTTCTGCGCGCTGCCCCGTTCGGGTGTGCGGACCGCGCCCGCGTCGACGGCCTCCTCCCACGAGCCGACAAACCACAAACCCCCCTAGAAAGGAAAGATCTGATGGAAGCTCTGCTGTACCTGTTACCAGCCCTGGGCTGCGGCCTCATGATGGTGGCCTGCATGTACCTGATGGGAAGGGGCATGCGGTCCCACCCGCAGCACCCGCCGACCGAGGTCCACCGTGACCGCCAGGTCGCCGAGCTACAGGAGGAGGTGGCCCGCCTCCGAGCCGAAGGAGAAGGAGAGCAGGCCCGTGGCTAGGACACCCACGCGCCGGCGTCCACCTCCGTCATCAACGCCGCGCCTTGCCGGCCCCGGGCGACGCCGGCCCAGCTGGCTGGCCCCGAACCGGTGGTGGTGGGCGGGCGCAGTGGTGACCATGCTCGTCGTGGGCGTCGTCCTCATCGCTGGGGTGAGCACCCGCTCTTCCTCCCCTCCGAGCGGCGCCCTCGTCGGGGGCGACCTGCACTCGCTGGTCGTCGACCCGGCCAATCCTCAGCGGCTGTTCGTGGGTGGACACCAGGCCGTGTCCACGTCCTCCGACGGCGGACGCAGCTGGCAGCCAGTTCCCTCCCTGGCCAACGCCGACGCCATGGGATGGGCCTTCACTGACGACGCCGTCTGGGTGAGCGGTCATCCCGGCCTCAGCCGCTCTGTTGACGGCGGGCGAACCTTCCAGCGTCACAACGAGGGTCTTCCCGACACCGACGTGCATGCCTTTGGAGCCGGAGCCGGAGCCATCTACGGTGCCTCGCCCTCCGTGGGAATGTTCGCCTCGACCGACGGTGGGAGGAGCTGGCCGGTCCGCTCACCGGGGGCCGGCCAGGGCTTCTTCGGGCGCATCCTGGTGAACCCGGCCGACAAGGATCACGTGGTGGCCGCCGATGCCCGTGGCGGTGTGGTGGAGAGCTCAGACGGGGGCCGGGCCTGGCGTCGCCTCGGCGGCCCGCCTGCTGTGGCCTGGTTGAGCCGGGGCGGCACCGGCATGGAGGCGCTGCTCGCCTCAGGCCCCCAAGGCGCCGCCCGCAGCGACGACGCCGGGCGCACGTGGACGCCCCTCGAGCTCCCCGGGGGTGCGCTGCTGGTGGAGGCCGGGCCCACACCAGGCCTGCTCTACGCGGCCGGCCACGAGGGCGAGTCGGCGGTCGTCTGGGTGAGCCGCGATGGCGGGAGGACGTGGGCCAGGCCGTGACGCCGGCGACCTGGCTTGGCCGCTGATGGGCTCTCCCCTTTTCGTGCGCCGCTGGGGCCAGGGGCCGCCGGTCCTCTTCGTGCATGGGCTGGGGGCCTCCTCCCGATACTGGAAGCCTTTAGCCCAGGTGAGCTCCGGCTACGCCGCCACGGCTCCTGACCTGTTGGGCTTCGGCCACTCCCCCACGCCCCCCGATGCCTCCTACGACGTGGACTCCCACCTCGAGGCCCTGGTCCCTCTGCTGCCCCCCGGTGCCGTGGTGGTGGGTCACTCCATGGGAGCCATCCTGGCCGCCGCCCTGGCCGCGGCGTGCCCGGTGCGGGCCCTGCTCCTACTTGGCCTGCCCGCCTTCCCCGACCGTGCCAGCGCCCGCCGGGACATTGGAGGCCTGGGCCTGCTGGCCCGCCTCACCGTCGACGGCAGTCCCCTGGCCCGGTGGCTGTGCCAGGCCATGTGCGCTGTGCGTCCCCTGGCCAGCACCGTGGCGCCATTGGTCAACCGGGACCTGCCCCGCTCGATCGCCTCCGACGGCGCCCGCCATACCTGGGCCTCCTACCACCGGAGCCTCGAGAGGGTGGTGATCGAGCACCGGGTCCTGCCCGACCTGGTGGCGGCCGGCGCGCCGGCGGTTCTGGTCCACGGCCGCCTTGACCGCGCCGCGCCCCTCAACCGCGCCCGCGCGCTGGCGCACGAGGCAAGAGGAGCCGGCGTGGCCACCCAGCTCGAGGTGGTGAGCGGCGACCATCACCTGGCCTTGCGCTGCCCCGAGGCGGTGGCCGCCGCCCTGGCCGACCTGGTTGCCAAGGCCGACCATGACCCTTGAGGTGCCAACCTTGGTGACACCATGACCTGGTTTCGCATCCCTGCACTGGTTGTCTGCCTGGCGGCCCTGGTGGGCGCCGGCGTCGTGGTCCTCGCCATGATTGGTGACGATGGTCCCGAGACCCCGCCTGAAGAGTCCGGCGGCCGCTACGGCCGGGCCTACGCCGGGCTGTGCAGCACCCGCTCCGCGGCCCGCTCCGGCGATGTCGCTGCGGCCAGGGA
>JALZKD010000219.1 GCA_030859405.1 Actinomycetota bacterium
ACCTCGGCCTCGGGGACCTCGGCCTCGGGGACCTCGGCCTCGGGGACCTCGGCCTCGGGGACCACGGCCTCGGGGACCTCGGCCTCGGGGACCTCGGCCTCGGGGACCTCGGCCTCGGGGACCTCGGCCTCGGGGACCTCGGCCTCGGGGACCTCGGCCTCGGGGACCTCGGCCTCGGGGACCACGGCCTCGGGGACCTCGGCCTCGGGGACCTCGGCCTCGGGGACCTCGGCCTCGGGGACCTCGCCGAGTGGGTCGTCAGTCAGATCCTGACGCAGAGTCGCCAACCATTCCTCGTCGTCACTGCGGGTGTCAGTCCCCTCGAACGTTTCCGAGAAGCGAGCCCCCCTTCGGATGCTGAACCTGGAAACCTCTTCATCGTTCGTTGCCATGTCGGCTCCCCTGATCAGCGCTACACCGGCCGGTCACTCGCGACGGCCGCACCTATGTGAACGCCTAGATCTGTCATTATGTGCAGGGCTGGACACGCCTGGTATCTGGGCGGCGGGCTCAGCGCCTCGGCGAAGGTCGGGAGGTGGTTCTCAAGCCTACCCAGAGTGAGCGTCGCCCGGTACAGTGAGGTTGAGGCAGTAACCCCCAGATCTCAGCAGTCACCCAGACTTCAACTGCTGGCCATGGGGACGGCAGTTCGGGCTGGAAGCATGGCGGGGGGCTTTATGGAGCGACGGAGGGCGCACGCGGGGCACGATGAGCGGGCCGCAGTTCGGCGCGTCCCCTCGCCGCTTTCCACCCTCCGGGTGGCAATGGTCCTGGCCATGGCGGGTGTGGGCCCTGTTGGCATACAAGGGGCGGGCTGGGCGCAGGCGCAAGCTCCGGGCGGGCCGGTGCCCACCACCACTTCCACCACTACTACCACCACCACGACCCAGCCGGCACCGAGCCCTCCCCCGCCCCGGCCGTTCCCGCCGCAGCCCCCGCCCGACCCAGCCGGGCAAGACAGCGTCGCCGAACCCGTGCCCACCGAGAAGGTGGTGGTACCTCCACCTGTTGCCGCCCAACCGGTCGTGCCGCCGGCGCCGGAGCTGGCTGAACAACAACGGCGGGAGTTCGACCGGGCGTTCGCGGCTCGGGCTGCGGAAGCCCTCAGGTTCGAGGCGCTGCTGATGGAGACGGCGGCCCTCGAGGCCCGCGCCGTCGTCGTCGAGGCCGATCGCCGGGTGCGAGAGGGCCGGTTGCTCGAAGCCAAGGAGCGACTGAAGCAGCTGGCGGTGGCCCGATATGTGGCCACGCCGGTGGCCCCGCTGAACAACGCCCTCGATGCCCCCGACCTCATGGACATGAGCCGGCGTTTCGCCCTTCTGGGTGCCTTGATGCAGGCAGATCGGGTCCGGCTCGACGAGTACGTGCTGGCCTCTCGGGGAGTGGGCGAGGAAGCGGAGCGTGTCAATGCCGATCTCACTCGCAGCCGTGCCGCGCTGGCAGCGGCACGAACGGCGTTGCAGCAGAGCGATGCGGCGATGGTGGCGACCAAGGCTCAGCTGGTGGCGTCCCAGACGGGAGGCATCATCGTCGCCGGCGGGCTGTCGTTCCCGGTTGCCGGGCCCCACACCTTCACCGACACCTTCGGAGCGCCCCGGATGTTCGGTACGGCGTTCGCCCATCTGCACCAGGGGACCGATATCTTCGCCACCGAGGGGACACCACTGGCTGCCATCGAGAGGGGTGTCCTCATCCGTGTGGGCAGTGACACCCTCGGGGGCACCAAACTGTGGCTGGTCGGCGCCACCGGCACCCGCTACTACTACGCTCACCTCTCGGCCTTCGCGCCCGGCGTGACCGAAGGCAAGGTGGTGCAGGCGGGCGAGGTCATAGGCTTCGTGGGCCGCACCGGCAACGCCCAGGGCACCAGCGCACACCTCCACTTCGAGGCCCACCCCGACGGTGGGGCGGCTATCAACCCTTATCCACTGCTGCGCATCATCGACGACGCCCAACGGCTGGTCCCTGGCCCCCTGCCGGGCCTGCCGAACAGGTAGGCAGGCCTGGCCCGCCCGTACTCACCTCAGCAGGTCTCGGAGTGCACCTTCGAGGTCGGGATGGCGGAACTCGTAACCGGACGCCATGAGTCGGTCGGGGAGGACCCTCTGGCTGGCGAGGGCAAGAGAGCGGGCCAAGCCCTTGCCAAGAGCGATGTCGAGCGCGACGGCGGGCACCGGTATCACGGCAGGTCGACGTAGCACCCGGGCCAACGTCCTGGTGAGCTCGGCGTTGGTCACCGGTTGGGGGCTGGTGAGGTTGTGTGCGCCCCTCGCGGTGGCGGTCTCCA
>JALZKD010000220.1 GCA_030859405.1 Actinomycetota bacterium
GCGCATGGACCTGGGCGGCCCCGGTGAAGAGGTGATAGCCGAGGACCCCACCTATGACGTGGCCGATGTGGTCATCCATCCGGACACGCGGCAGGTTCAGCTGGTCGCGTTCCTCCGGGAGCGGCTCGACTGGCAAGTGTTGGATCCCACCGTGGCCGCCGACGTGCAGGCCATGGGGGCATTGCACCCCGGGGACATGGGGTTGGTGGGCAGAGACCACGCCGACCGTGTGTGGCTGGCCGCCTTCACGGCTGATGACGGGCCCGCGTCCTACTACGCCTTCGACCGGGAGTCCAAGGAGTCCACGTTCCTCTTCGAGCACCAGCCCGCCCTGTCCGACTATGCGTTGTCCTCGATGGAGCCGTTCTCCTATGTCACTCGAGACGGTCTGACCGTCCACGGTTACCTCACGTTCCCCGTCGGCGTGGACCGAGCTGGTCTGCCCGCAGTGCTCAATGTCCACGGTGGCCCCTGGGGGCGGGACACGTGGGGCTTCGACCCCGAGGCCCAGTGGCTGGCCAACAGGGGCTACCTGTGCGTCCAGGTGAACTTCCGGGGCTCCACCGGCTACGGCAAGGACTTCGTGAACGCCGGCGACAAGGAGTGGGGAGCCAAGATGCACGACGACCTGCTCGATGGCGTGGCCTGGGTGGTGGATCAGGGCTACGCCGATCCCGAACGGGTGGGAATCTATGGCGGCTCCTATGGCGGCTATGCAGCGCTGGTGGGAGCCACCTTCACGCCCGAGGTCTTCCGCTGCGCCGTGGACCTGGTGGGCCCCTCCAGCCTCAAGACCCTGATCGAGAGCATTCCGCCCTACTGGGCCCCGCTCCTGGCCACCTTCCGCACCCGGGTGGGTGACCCAGACACCGAAGAGGACTTCTTGTGGTCGCGCTCACCGCTGTCCAAGGTGGACAAGGTGAACATCCCCCTCCTGATCGCCCAGGGCGCCAACGACCCCCGGGTCAAGCAGGCGGAGTCCGAGCAGATCGTCGCCGCCCTGAGGGAGAAGGGCATCGACCACGAGTACCTGCTCTTCGAGGACGAGGGCCACGGCTTCGCCAAGCCCGAGAACCGCCTCCGCTTCTACGCCGCCGCCGAGCGCTTCCTGGCCCAGCACCTGGGCGGCAGGTGCGAGGACTGAGCGTTCTCGGCGTTAGCGCCAGTGGGCTGGCCGGGGCCGGGCGTCAGCCCGGAGGGAAGTCCAGACCCAGGAGCCCGTCGATGGCGAGGCCGTAGTCCATGCGCTCCCCGGCCCAGCGGGGCACGCACGTGCTCGGAGTGATGTCCAGGCCGCGACGGCGATTCATGGCCCGAACGTCGCAATGACTCCGGGTGGCCCTCGGAGCCTCCGGGATTGGCTCGCGTCAGGGCGGGTGAACTCAAAGTGACCGTGGCCGTCGGCGTACAGCGCAAAGCCGCCCTCGTGGACGAGGCGATGGTGGCGGCGACACAGCAGCACAAGGTTGGCCATGCTGGTTTCCCCTCCGTGAGCCCAGTGGCGGACGTGATGGCCGTCCACGAAGCGGCGCTGCGAGCACCCCGGGAACCGGCAGCCTCCGTCCCGTGACTTCAACGCCCGCCTGATAGCCGGAGGGATGGAACGGGTCTTCCGGCCCACGCTGAGCGGCTCGCCGTCACCGTCCTCCTGGATGGCCACCACGCTGGCGTCACAGCTCAGCCGCCGTGCCGTCTCGGGCGCCACGGGCGGACCGTCCTCGAGCTCGCACCGGCCGCTGCCGTCTTGATCGAGGACCTCCGAGTCGACGTGCAGGACGACCTGGTACCGGTCCCCGCCCGGGGCGTCAGCGGCCTTGGCCGCCAGCGCGGTCTCAGCCATGGCCACGAAGGCATCGGCGTTGCGTGCTGAAGGAGAAGACGTTTCCGCGGAAACGTCTTGACCCACAGCATCCGCCATCTTCTGGAGGGCCGCGACAACCACCGTCCCGTCCTCGGGTGGCAACTGAGTCCGGATGACGATGGAGCCGTCGTCTTCGTAAGACCACCGCAGATACCGATTCTCGTGGCGCCGGTTCGCCTCTTCGACTTCGCCACTGCCCAGAACACCGCGGTAGGCACGAACGAGAGTCTCGAGGTGAGAGGCCGTGGCATGGCGGGCGAGATCTGCCAGCTCTGCCTCGTTGCCGGAGGTGGCGACCCGGGTAAGGGCACGAACCTTGGAGTAGCTGAGCTCGCCGCGACTGAAGGCCTCGCTGATGTCGGGCAGGTCCTCGAGCTTGCGGGCCACTCGCACCTTCTCCCTGGCCGCGTTCAGCGCCACGCC
>JALZKD010000221.1 GCA_030859405.1 Actinomycetota bacterium
GCGCCGGCTGCGTGAGGGGTGGGTGGGGCCCGCCGGGTTCGCGATCTCCATGCTGGTGCTGCTCTTCATCGGGCGCACCTTCAACAACTACTACCTGGTCTGGCCGATGACGGGCGCCATCGCGGCGGCACTGGTGTGGCTGGCTCCGGGCGGGCACCCCGGTGGGGGAGGAGCGCAGGCCGATCACCGCTCTCAGTCGCGGTTGCGCTGACGCGCACGCCTGGCACGCCTGGCGCGCCTGGTCGTCCTCGCCGTCCTGGCCCTTCTCGCCGTCCTCGCCTTGCCGGCCCTCCTCGTCGTCCTCGCCGTCTTGCCTCTCCTCGTCGCCCTCGCCCTCCTGGCCGTCTCAGCCTCGCCGACCCTCCTGGCCCCCCTGCCCTTCCCGGCCTTTTCCGCGCGCCCTGCCTTGCCTGGCTTGGCGCCCTGAATCGCAGCGGCGCCCGCCCTCCCGTTCGAAGGCTCGGACACCTTGCGTGGCTCGAGCCCGTAGAGGATGCTGCGCCCGGTGAGGTAGACGCGATCCTGGTCGGCGATGATCGGCCCGGCGTACTTGCCGTTGGGAAAGCTCCACACCTGCTTGCCCGTGCGCGCGTTGAAGGCCACGGTGAGGTCCTTGTCACCCATCTTCACGAAGCGCGAAGCCTCGGAGCCACAGGAAGAGCAGGCGGCCACGTACACCAGGCCGTCCATCACCGTGGGGGGGGAGTGCACGGCGCTCACCAGCTCCTTTTCCCACTTCGTGTCCCCGGTCGCGGCGTCGAGGGCGAAGAACTTGCCGTCGTAGGTGCCCACGTAGACCTTCTGATCCCATACGGCCGCCGCCGAATAGATGTAGGTGCCAAGCGGCCGGGCCCAGAGCGTCTTTCCGGTCTTGGCGCCGAAGGCGAACATGGTGCCGTCGCTGTTGCCTATGAACACCCGGCCGTAGGCCACGGTGGGACTCGCGTAGAAGAACTCGCGGGCGCCCAGCGCGGACGATCCCGAGGCGGCCTGCCACGCCAGCTTGCCCGTCTTGGCGTTCAGCGCGTAGACGCTGCCGGCCTGGTTGGCGGCGAAGATCAGGCCGTTGGAGAACGCGGGCGAGGTGTTGACCCGCTCGCCGGTGTCGTAGCTCCAGAGCTCCTTGCCGTTCTTGGCGCGGATGGCATGGATCCGGTTGTCCCACGAGCCGAAGTAGAGAATGCCGTCCTTGAGCAGCGGCGAGGACTCGATCGGCATGCCCTTGAAGCGCCACTTCTCCTTGCCGGTGCGCGCGTCCATCGCAATCAGGAAGCCGGTCGGGTTGGGGTCGTTCTCCCCGCACTCGACGAAGTCCATGTAGGCCTGGTAGATCGTGCCGTTGGCGATCGTGGGTGACGACGCCGCGCAGCGCTTGAAGTCCTTCGCCTTGAAGACCGGCTTGCCCGTCTTGCCGTTCAGCGCGAAGAAGAGGCCCTTCTGCTGGGCGACGTAGACGTTGCCGTAGCCGGCGGTGGGGGGGAACTCCAGCGTGTCCTGTGCGTCGACCGACCACAGCCGCCGGTAGGGCGGCCGGTGGTCGTAGGGGGAGACCTTCGTGCGCTGCAGGTCGTACCCGTACGTTGGCCACGGCACGGCAATCTGCTTGCGTTGCGGGCGCTGGGCGCCGGGCGTGTCCGTGCGGTCGAACTCCTCGTCGGCCGACCCACGCTTCTCCACGGGCTTGCCGGCCTGCCAGTACCAGATGCCCCCGGCGGCGCCGAGAACGAGCAGGGCGAGGACGCCCCCGATGAGCAGCTTTCGGACCATGAGGGGCCTCAGGATGGCAGAAGGGCAAGCGCAGCCGTCAGCGACCGCGTGCCAGCAGGGACCAGATCCGCTTTGTGATCTCAGGCACTTCGACGCTCAGCCGACCCTCCTCGAGCTCTCGACTCCACTGGGGCGTGCCGGGCCGTATCACGATGCCCTTCCCGAAGCGGTAGGCCACGAAGGCGGGCTCTTCCTCGTCTCGGCCGGCGGCGCTTTCCAGCCGCGCGTCGGGCGGCAGGGCCACCGAGCGTTCAAACACCGAGAAGTCCCCGAACAGGCCGTCCACACCCTCGAACAGCCCCAGGCCGTCGCGCTGTGCGCTGAGAGGGGCGGGGACCTCTGACCGGAACACCCGGGTCCGCTCCCCGAACAGGTCGTCGGCGCGTGCAGGGCTGGGGTCGCGGAGGCGGTCGTCGACGAGCGCCACCGTGCGCTTGAGTGTCTCCGACCCGAAGGAGACCACCCTGAGCCCGTTGCTCTCGACCTCGTCGCGCAACCCGTC
>JALZKD010000222.1 GCA_030859405.1 Actinomycetota bacterium
GCCGCCGGTGAGCGCGGCCTGGAGGTCGATGGAGCCGATCAGGCGGTCCTCGCTGGCGCCCACGGGCAACTCCACGAACGGGGAGTCGCCGGGCATCAGGACGGCCAGACCCCGGGCCAGCGTGGACTTGGCGCTGCCCTTCTGGCCTCGCAGCAGCACTCCACCGATCCGGGGATCCACGGCGCACAGCACCAGGCCCAGCTTGAGGTCGTCCTGGCCCACCACGGCGCTGAAGGGGAACGCCACGCTCACTGCACTCCCCTCCCACCGACTTTGGCGCGACCCGCCCCCCTACGGCCAGGTCGGTCGCACCAAAGTCCGAGATGGGGCCCGGTCACCGCGACTCCTCCCACCCCTCGGCCTCCAGCAGGGCCGAGCGCAGCGTGGCCATGGCCGACTCCGAGGCCGCCCAGAGGCCACGCTCGTGTGCTTCCAGCAGGCGCTCGGTGATGGAGCGGAGGGCCCACGGGTTCGACTGCTCGAACAGCTTGCGCACCCGGGCATCGGCCACGTAGGCGTCGGTGACCCTCTCGTACATCCAGTCCTCCACCACCTGGGCGGTGGCGTCGTAGCCGAACAGGTAGTCCACGGTGGCGGCCAGCTCGAAGGCGCCCTTGTACCCGTGGCGGCACATGGCCGCGATCCACTTGGGATTGACCACCCGTGTGCGGACCACTCGGGCAGCCTCCTCGGCCAGGCTGCGCACCCGGGGCCGGGACGGGTCGGCGGAGTCACCGAACCAGGACTTGGGCTGGGCGCCGGTGAGGGCCCGGATCGTGGCCACCATGCCGCCGTGGTCCTGGAGGTAGTCGTCGGAGTCGAAGATGTCGTGCTCACGGTTGTCCTGGTTCTTGACCGCCACCTCGATGCCGGCGAACCGGCGGGCCATGGCCTCGAAGGCGGGCACGCCCATGCCGTGGCGCCCGTAGGCGTAGCCGCTCCACGCCTGGTAGACGGCGGCCAGGTCCTCGTCGGTCCGCCAGTCGCGCGACTCGAGCAGGGCCAGGATGCCCGAGCCGTAGGCCCCCGGCTTGGACCCGAAGATCCGAGGGTCGTCACCGTGGGCCCGCACCGGGTTGTCCTCGGGGGCTTCGGCCAGGCCGGCCACGAGGGCGAAGGCGTCGTCCAGGAGGGCGATCACGTGGGGGAAGGCGTCGCGGAAGAAACCCGAGATGCGAACGGTGACGTCGACGCGCGGGCGGCCCAGCTCGGCCAGAGGGATGGCCTCCACGCCGGTCACCCGTCCCGACTCGGCCGCCCACACGGGGCGAGCCCCGACGAGGGCCAGGGCCTCGGCCACGTCGTCACCCATGGTGCGCATGGCCGCCGTGCCCCACACCACCAGGCCCACCGACTCGGGATAGCGCCCCTCCTCGGCCAGGTGGCGAGCCAGCAGGGCGTCGGCCAGTCCGGTGCCCACCTCGAAGGCCAGGGGCGAGGGAACGGCCTTGGGGTCCACCGAGTAGAAGTTGCGACCCGTGGGCAGGACGTGGGCCATACCCCGGGTGGGCGCCCCGCTGGGCCCGGCCGGCACGTGGCGACCGGCGAGGGCGACCAGCACGTTGGCCACCTCGTCCGGAGTGCGGCGCAGGGCCGGGACCAGGCGATCGCAGACCCAGCGCAGGGTGGGATGCTCGCCTTCGTAGGCCCACCCCGCCTCCTGCAGAGCGGCCAGACGCCGGCGGTTGCGGGCCTCGGTGGCATCCACCTCCACCCGCGAGGCATCGGCGGCCAGTCCCGCCCGCAGCGACGGAACCGGGCCCTGAGGCAGGCGGGTGATGGCCAGCACCAGGTCCAGCTCGGCCTCGGCCTCGGGGGGGCGGCCGAGCACGTGCAGCCCACCCCGGATCTGGGCGTCCTTGAGCTCGCACAGGTAGCCGTCGACGTGCAGCACCAGGTCGTCGAACTGGTCGCCGTCGGGGGCCTCGGCCACGCCCAGGTCACGATGGATCTCGGCCTCCACCAGCAGGTCCCACACCTTGGCCCGGACGGCAGGGAGCTTGGCCGGGTCCACAGAGGCGGCGCGGGCGTGCTCGTCGAGGAGTGATTCGAGGCGGGCCAGCTGGTCGTAGGTGTCGGCCCGGGTCATGGGCGGCAGCAGGTGGTCGACGATCACGGCGTGGGCCCGCCGCTTGGCCTGGGTGCCCTCACCGGGGTCGTTGACCACGAAGGGGTAGATCAGTGGTAGGTCTGCCAACGCCACGTCGGGGTAACAGGTGGCGGAAAGGCCCACGCCCTTGCCCGGCAGCCATTCGAGGGT
>JALZKD010000223.1 GCA_030859405.1 Actinomycetota bacterium
CCCTGGAAGTACACCTGGTCACCCCGCCCACCGTGCTTGCCCCGGAAGAAGTGGTTGAACCCCACCTCGTAGAGGCTGGCCGAGCTGGCGTAGGTGGCCAGGTGGCCCCCTATGCCGTCGGACAGGGTGTTGGCCCGGGTGACCATGACGGCCGCATTCCAGCGGATGTAGGCGCGGATGCGTCGTTCTACGTGCTCGTCGCCCGGGAACGACGGCTCCTGGTGGGGCGGGATGGTGTTGACGTAGGGCGTGGAGACCGTGGCCGGGAAGCCGACCTGTCGCTCGCGGGCCCGCTCCAGCAGCTTCAGCAGCAGGAACTGGGCCCGGGGTTTGCCGAGGTGCTCGACCACGGCGTCGAAGGAGTCCACCCACTCACCGGTCTCCTCGGGGTCGATGTCCGGCAGCTGATGGGTGAAGCCGTCGATGATCAGCGGGTCCATGGGCTCCTATGGTCGCGCTTGGGCCGACCCCCGTTCGACTTTGGCGCGATCCACCCGGCTGGACGGGGGTCAATGGCGCCAAAGTCGCAGGGTTGCTTCTCTTTGTCACACCTCCTCGCTTGACTTGGGGCGTGAATGGATGGCTTTCAAAGACAGCATCCGCCCAACACGGACTTCTGAGCCGCGGGCAGCTCCTCCGTCATCTGAGCGAAGCCCAGGTCGAGTGGTGGCTGTCGACCCGCCGGCTGGAGCCAGTGTGGCCTGGGGTCTACCGGATTGCGGGGGCGCCCGAGTCCTGGGAACAGCGGCTTCACGCCTGTTGCATGTCGGCGGGCGCAGGTGTGTACGCGTCTCACCGCTCCGCCGGCCGGCTCTGGAGGCTCTCAGGCGTGCCCGCCCAGAGGGTGGAGGTGACCGCGGGCCGGTGCCGTCCGGTTCGCCTGGCCGGCGTCGTGGCCCACCGCTCGAACCTGCTGGACGAGCGCTTCGTCGCAGAGCGCGACGGCATCCCGGTGACGACGCCGGAACGGACCCTCGTCGACTTGTCAGCGGTGCTGGGGGAGTTCACGCTCGGTCGCATCCTCGACGACGGCGCCCGCCGGGGGATCTTCAGTTACTCGTCGGTGCACGGGTGCGTCGAGCAGATGCGCCGGAGGGGCCGCCGGCGCACAACCGTCGTCGACCGATTGCTCCAGTCCCGGCTCGGAACGGACCCCGGCGAGAGCGAGCTAGAGGCCCGAGTGAACCGCTGGCTCACCGAAGCTGGCCTCCCGTGCCCGGTGGCACAGCACTGGGTGGTTGCGGGAGGACATCGTTTCCGACTCGACCTCGCGTACCCGGATCGGCGGGTCGGCTTCGAGCTCGACGGTTGGAAGCCGCACTCCACTCGGAACGCCTTCGACGGTGACCGGGCTCGGGGCAACGAGCTGGCCCTCGAAGGTTGGCGCATCTACCACTTCACGTCGCAAACCGCCCGGGCGTCGGCCATTCGAGTGGCCCGGGCCGCGCTCCGGGGGAGACGCTGACCCTCGCCGCGGCCGCAGCGCCCACTTTGGCACGATGCAACTCCCCATAGTCAGGTCGATCGTGCCAAAGTCGGTCGTGGCCGCCACCAAGGTGTACACCGACGGCGCCTGCCTCGGGAACCCGGGGCCGGGGGGCTGGGCGTGGGCCGTGCCCGGTGGGCCCTACGCCAGCGGCGCCGAGGCCATGACCACCAACCAGCGCATGGAGATCCGCGCCGCCCTGGAGGCGGTGCTGGCCTTCGATGGACGTCTCGAGGTGGTGAGCGACTCGACGTACGTGGTGAACTGCTTCCGCGACCGCTGGTGGGAAGGATGGCTGGCCCGGGGCTGGCTCAACAAGGCGAAGAAGCCCGTCGCCAACCGGGACCTGTGGGAGCCACTCATCGAAGCCGTGCGGTCCGACCCCGAGCGCGTCGGGTTCGAGTGGGTGAAGGGCCACTCCGGAGACCCCATGAACGACGTCGTCGACCGCCTGGCGGCAGAGGCGGCCCGCAAGCAGAACGGTCGCCAAGGCGACGGCATGCCCGAGGGCCTGGGGGCTCCCGACCTCGTGCCCGTGGGGAGCGCCTCCGATCCTCGCGTTCCTGTGGGGCACCGGCTGGTGGTCGCCGGTCACCGTCCGCCGGCCCTCGGCGGCTACGACGACAACCCCGTGGCCCAAGGCGTGCGAGACCACATGAGCCGCATACTGGCGGCGAAGCTGGAGCTGCATCCTGATCTCGTGGTGCTGACCGGCCTCGGTCTCGGGGCCGAGCAGCTGGGCGCGGAGGCGGCCGCCGG
>JALZKD010000224.1 GCA_030859405.1 Actinomycetota bacterium
TCACCACCCGAGTTGCCGATGCCGGGACTCTACGGCTGGATCCGCCCTCGGGCGACGGCGGTTTCCCCGCCCTGGCGGCGGAACCCTACGCTGAAGCCCAATGAGCGCGTGGGGACCCAGCACGTGGCGGGCTCTGCCGGCCGACCAGCAACCGGACTGGCCGGACGAGGCCGTCCTCGAGCACACCCTCAAGCAGCTGTCCATGCTGCCTCCCCTGGTGTTCGCCGGTGAGGCCCGCCAGCTGACCACCAGCTTGGCCGAGGTGGCCGAGGGGCGGGCGTTCCTGCTCCAGGCCGGGGACTGCGCCGAGTCCTTCGACGACTTCAGCGCCGACTCCATCCGGGACAAGCTGAAGGTCATCCTTCAGATGGCGGTGGTGCTGACCTACGGCGCGGGCGTACCGGTCGTCAAGGTGGGCCGCATCGCCGGCCAGTTCGCCAAGCCCCGGTCGTCCCCCACCGAGCGGGTCGGTGAGGAGGATTTCCCGTCGTTCAGGGGCCACATCGTGAACGACATCACCGCCACCGCCTCGGGCCGGGTGGCCGACCCCGAGAGGCTCGTCAACGCCTACCACCAGTCGGCGTCCACCCTGAACCTGCTGCGGGCCTTCGCCAAGGGCGGTTTCGCCGACCTGCGCCAGGTCCACACCTGGAACCAGGAGTTCGTGGCCACCAGCGCCGAGGGCCGCCGATACGAGGCCATCGCCTCCGAGATCGAAAGCGCCCTTCGCTTCATGAGTGCCTGCGGCATCGACCTGGAGACGGCCGCCCTCCACCAGGTCGACTTCTACACCTCGCACGAGGCGCTGCTCCTCGGCTACGAGGAGGCCCTCACCCGGCAGGACTCGCTCACCGGTGGTTGGTACGACTGCTCGGCCCACATGCTCTGGGTGGGTGAGCGCACCCGGGCGGTGGACCACGCCCACGTGGAGTTCCTCTCCGGTGTGGGGAACCCGGTGGGGGTGAAGCTCGGGCCCGCCGCCAGCCCCCAGGAGGTGCTCGCCCTGTGCGCCCGCCTCAATCCCGACCGCACGCCGGGAAGGCTCACGCTCATCTCCCGGATGGGCGCGGCGCGGGTGGGCCAGTTCCTGGCGCCCCTGATCCGGGCCGTGAGCGACGCCGGTCATCCGGTGGCTTGGGTGTGTGACCCCATGCACGGCAACACCTTCAGCAGCCCGTCCGGCCGCAAGACCCGCCGCTTCGACGACGTCCTGAGCGAGATCGAGACCTTCTTCTCGGTGTGCCGGGCGGAGGGAGCATGGCCCGGCGGTGTCCACGTGGAGCTCACCGGTGACGACGTCACCGAGTGCCTGGGCGGGTCGGAGGAGATCCTCGAGGATCACCTGGGCGTGCGCTACACCACCGCATGCGACCCCCGGCTCAACGCCCGCCAGTCACTCGACCTGGCCTTCCGGGTGGCGGAGCTGCTCCGAGCCTGACTCCCGGGTCGGGATGGTTGTCAGCCGGCGTGGGCGCGGGCCCGGGCCTGGACCGCGAAACCGTCGAACAGCGCTTGCTGATAAGGGTCGTCGGCGGCTGTCATCTCCGGATGCCACTGCACGCCCACGACCCAGGCCTCGTCGGTGTCGGCCTCGACCCCTTCCACCAGGCCGTCGCCGCTCCACGCCGTGGCCACCAGCCCCTCGCCCAGGCGGTCGATGCCCTGATGGTGATGTGAGGTGCAGATGAGCGTCTCGCAGCCACAGGCGTCGGCCAGGCGCGTGTCGGGCGCCACCTTCACGTCGTGGAACACCGACTCGCCGGTGACGGGGTGGCCGTGGATGTGCATGCCGTCGATCTCGGGTAGGTGCTGGTGCAGCGTGCCGCCCGTGGCCACGTTGAGGATCTGAAGGCCCCTGCAGATGGCCATGGTGGGAAGCCTCATCCCCATGGCCGCCCGCACCAGCGCCAGCTCGGCTTCGTCGCGCTCGGCGTGGGTGCCGTAGACGTTGGGATGGGCCTCAGAGCCATAGCGAGCCGGCTCCAGGTCGCCTCCGCCGGCGAGGAGGAGCCCGGAGAACGGCGCCAGCGCCTCCTCCGGAGGAGCGGCACTGGTGGGTGGCAGCAGCACGGAGCGAGCCCCCGCCCGGCGCAGGGCGGCCACGTAGCGGTCGGGCAGGGCGTAGCCACCGGCCGTCCACCCGAGGACCCGGCCCGACGCCAGGTGGGGCGTGGGGATGACCACGAGCGGAGCCGGGGAAGCCACCGGCCCAAGGT
>JALZKD010000026.1 GCA_030859405.1 Actinomycetota bacterium
CGGACAGGTGCCCTGGGCGGCGCGACGACCGTTGGCCATCTCGACCTCGTTGCCCTCGAACTCACGCTTCTGGCGACACTTGACGCAGTAACCCTCGTACATAGCCATGGGTCGACGCTACCCGAGGGCGCTCCTCGGACGATGGATAGGCGGTCCCTCACCCTCGATGGTGAGCCCGTCAACGTCCGGCTCCAGGAGCAGGGCCCGACCCTCGACGCCGGCGTCGTCCAGCAGCTGCCGGCCCGCGGTCCGGAGCCTGGAGGCGTCCTCCAGGCCACAGATGGCAAGCAGGCTGGGCCCCGCACCGGACCAGCACGTCGCCCGGGCGCCGGCGGCGATGAGCCGCGCCATCAGCTCGGGCGCCTCGGGGAACAGCACGGCGCGGGCCCCCTGGTGGAGGCGGTCCTCGGCGGCCTCGGGCACCAGCAGGCGCCGGTCGGCGAGGCCGGCCAGGAGCAGTCCCATCCTGCCCAGGTTGAAGGTGGCGTCGGCGTAGGGGACCTCGGAGGGAAGGGCCGAGCGGGCCTGCTCCGTGGGGAGGCTGCGAGAGGGGACCAGGACCACGAAGGCCAGCGCAGGGTCGAGGAGGAGGCGGGATGCCACCGGTCGACCACCGACCACGGTGGCGGTCACCAGTCCACCGAGCACCGACGCCGCCGCGTTCTCGGGGTGACCGTCGGCGGCGGCGGCCACGGCCAAGGGGTCCGGCGCACCGGCGGCGGCCGCGGCGGCGGCCGCCAACGCCGCCGAGGAGCCCAGGCCCCGCCCCACGGGGATGTCGGAGCGCACGCTCACGGCCAGGCGGTCATGGCCCCGAACCTCGGCTGCCACCCGTACGGCCAGGTGTGAGGCGTCGAGGGACAGATCGGATCCCTCGCCGGTGCTGCGCACCGACAGCGCCTCGGCGTCCTCCACCTCGACCTCCACGTAGAGGCTGAGCGCCACAGCCAGGGTGTCGAAGCCGGGACCGAGGTTGGCCGAGGAGGCGGGAGCCCTGGCGCGCACCGCCCGACGCTAACGGCTCCCGACCGGCCGGGCTCCGGTGGGGAGCTGTTACGTCGGGGCGGGGTCAGCGGTCATAGAAGGCGACGGGAACCCCACGACCTCCCGTCAGGAGGAAAGAAGAACATGTACACCCTCGCCGTCACGGTGCTGTTGGGCCTGGCCCTGCTCACGGTGGTCGACATGCTCGTCGACCTCGTGCCCGGCCTGTCCCTCGGGCGCAGTGTGGTGACCATCGCCTTGGCCGTCGTCGGCGCCTTCGCCCTCGACTACTCGCTCTTCGAGGGCTTCGGCGTCACCTTGCGGGAAAGCTGGATGGGCACCCTGCTCACGGGCCTGGTGCTAGCCGGCATCACCAGCGCCTGGAGAGCGCTGTTCGCCTGGTTCGGCGTTCCCGAGGGCGAGGAGCCCGAGGCTCGCCGCCCCCGCCGGCCGCTGGTCAGCAAGGCTGCCTGACCGAGGAGATCGAACAGGGGGCCCGCAGGAGGGCCCCCTGTTCACCCCTCATTGAGGCGTAGCGGTCTCCGACTCGTCCTTCTTCTCCGACTTCGGGGACTCGGGGGGAAGCACCCGTTCCCCCGTCCCCAAGTCCGATGAGGGGTTGTGGCCGGGAAGGTCGCCGAGGGGCTCCTCGGTCAGCTCCTCGGCTGGGTCACGGGGGGGACCCACGGTCCTGGAAACGTCCAGCTTCGAAGCCTTGGTGGGGGAATCCTCCGTGGAATCCTGCTCTTCCTCAGGCATGGCGACCTCCTTTGGCGGAGATGGTCTCCGTGCGCTCAGCCTAACCCCCAGGACTCACCGTTGCCCCGCCGTCACGCCGGCGATGCCGTGCTCTTGCGCTCCTCGAGCTCCTCGGCGGTCATGAGCACCGCTCGGGCCTTCGAGCCCTCGGACGGTCCCACCACCCCCCGGCGCTCGAGCAGATCCATCAGCCGCCCCGCTCGAGCGAAACCCACCCGGAGCTTGCGCTGGAGCATGGACGTGGAGCCGAGACCCGAGCGCACCACCAGGTCCATGGCCGCCTGGAGCATGTCGTCGTCCTCGGCGTCGTCCACTCCGCCGGGGCGTCCCTCGCCCCCGTCTCCCTCCACGCCCTCCAAGTACTGGGGCTCGGACTGGCGCCGCCAGTGGCCCACCAGCTTGCGCACCTCCTCCTCGCTCACCCACGGGCCCTGGATGCGGCGAGCCACGTTCGACGAGGCTGTGAGAAGGAGCATGTCGCCCCGGCCCACCAGGCGCTCGGCACCCGGTTGATCGAGGATGACCCGGCTGTCGGCCAGCGACGAGACGGCGAACGCCAGGCGCGAGGGCACGTTGGCCTTGATCACGCCGGTGATGACGTCCACCGACGGGCGCTGGGTGGCGATCACGAGATGGATGCCGAAGGCCCGTCCCATCTGGGCGATACGGCAGATGGACTCCTCGACGTCGCGCGCCGCCACCATCATCAGGTCGTTGAGCTCGTCCACCACGACGAGGATGAACGGCAGCCTCTGGTACTCGCGGTCCGAGCCGGGATCGGCCTGGACGTCACCGCGGTCGTAGGCCACGTTGTAACCGGCGATGTCGCGCACCCCCACCTCGGCCAGCAGGTCGGTGCGGCGCTCCATCTCCTCCACGGCCCAGGACAGGGCGTTGGCCGCCTTCTTGGGCTTCACCACCACTTGGGTGAGTAGATGGGGAAGGCCGTTGTAGTTGCCAAGCTCCACCCGCTTGGGGTCGACCAGGATCATACGCACCTGGTCGGGCGTGGCCCGGAGCAGGATGGAGGCGAGCATGGAGTTGATGCACGAGGACTTGCCCGAGCCCGTGGCCCCGGCGATGAGGATGTGGGGCATCGAGGCCAGATCCTCCATGACGGACCGCCCGGCGATGTCGCGACCCAGGGCCACCTCCAGGGGTTGGCTGGCGGTACCGGCCTCCGCAGACGACAGCACGTCGCCCAGTGACACCAGCTGGCGGGCCACGTTAGGGACCTCGACCCCTATGGCAGAGCGGCCCGGGATGGGAGCGAGGAGGCGAATGTCGGGGGCGGCCAGGGCGTAGGCGATGTCCCGCTGGAGGCTGGTGACGCGGGCCACCTTGACGCCGGCGGCGAGCTCCAGCTCGTAG
Source organism: Actinomycetota bacterium (assembly GCA_030859405.1). Classification (GTDB taxonomy): domain Bacteria; phylum Actinomycetota; class Acidimicrobiia; order Acidimicrobiales; genus YB1-3. Next base: position 3,115 of record JALZKD010000026.1, read on the forward strand.
CGGGTGACCGTGGGGCCCACGGTCATGCCGGCCAGACGGGTCTCCACCCCGTGGGCGGCCAGGGCATCCTCCAGGTTGCGACCTCGGGCCTCCACCGCTCGCCGGTCGACCTGCGCCACCTTGGCCTTGGCCAGCAGTTGGACCGGGGGCAGCCTCCAGGGACCGTTGGGCGAACCCTGCCCGGGGCTGGGCTGGCGCCGCGCCCGGTCATCGTCGAGCCCGGTCACGACCGCCTCCTCGACCGGCGCCAGCTCCGGCGGCTCCAGATCCGCCTCGGCGGTGGGCTCGGGCTCTGACTCGAGATCGCGCTCGGGCTGGTGCTCAGGCCTGGACGCCCCCGTGGAGGGGTGACGCCCGGCCGTGGCCTCGATCTCGTCCTCGTGGCCGGTGGTGGTCAACCAGCGCCCGGCCGAGCCCAGGGCCGAACCCAGCACCGCCACGACCCCCGCCACCAAGGTGGTGGCTCGCCCGATCGCCGCCCGCACCGACGTCCTGGTGAGGATGAGCACGGCCACACCGGCGAGGGTGCCCAGCACGATGGTGGCGCCCCACAGGGCCAGCGCCGAGCGCAGCGGCTCGGCCAGGGCGGCGCCGAGGAAGCCTCCGGCATCGTCGAGGCGGCCGGCGCCTCGAGCCCCGCCCCGCACCAGGTGGAGAAGACCGCAGGAAGCCATGGTGAGGAGCCCGAACCCGAGGGCCATGGCCACGGGCACGGAGTCGCGCCTGCCTCCCGGCGGCGGCTTGAGCCGACCGCGCACCAGCACTGCACCCACTCCACACAGGGCCACCGGTACGAGTACTCGTCCCCAACCGAGGGAGGCGGCGGACCCCTGGCGCACGGCCCGGCCGACCGGGCCGGTGAGGTCGGCGAAGATCCCGAGGGCGGCCAGGACGCCGGCCACGATGAGCACCAGCCCCCACACGTCGTCGGCCTGACGCCCGAGGTGAGCGGCGAGCCAGGCCCGCACGCGCCCCTTCCGGACCCGGGCCCTCTTGGACGACGGGGGGCGACCGCCGGAAGCCTTAGCCTTAGCCTTGGTCACAATGGCCACAACCGTAACACCAGCCCCAGCAGCGGGCGCCGCCATGGGGCGTCTGGCCCGGCGCGCCGAGCAACCCTTGGTGGGAGGCGATCAGACCTCCATGACCACGGGCACGATCATGGGACGGCGACGAGTCCTCTTCTGCACGAAGCGACCGAGCGACGAGCGCATGTGGCGCTTCACGCTCTCGTGGTCTGTGCCCCCTTTGGCGGCTCCTTCGGCCAGGCTCTGCCCGACGGCCTGGCGAGCCTCGTCGAGCAGGCCCGCGGCCTCCTGCTCGTAGACCCAGCCCCGGGTGACGATGTCGGGTCCAGCCAGCACCTCACCCGAGCGTGCGTCGACGATGACGCTGACGATCACCACCCCCTCCTCGGACAGCGCCCGGCGGTCCCGCAGCACCCCACGGCCGACGTCACCGACCGTGCCGTCGACGTACAGGTAGCCGGCCGGCACCTCGCCCACGAAGTCGACGCCGCGCCCGCTCAGCTCGACCACGTCGCCGTCCTCGGCCAACAGCACGTTGGCCTCGGCGACGCCCATCTCCATGGCCAGGCGGGCGTGGTGGGTCAGGTGGCGGTACTCGCCGTGCACGGGGATGAAGTAGTCGGGGCGAGCCACCGACAGCAGCGTCTGCAGCTCCCCCTGCATGGCATGTCCACTCACGTGGACGTCCGCCAGCCCGGCGTGCACCACCTCGGCGCCCCGGCGGTAGAGGTCGTCGATCACCTTGCCCACGGCGGTCTCGTTGCCGGGGATGGCGTGGGCGCTGAGGACCACCACGTCACCCGCCTCCAGGCTCAGCAGCTTGTGGTCGCCGGCCGCGAGCAGGGACAGGGCCGACATGGGCTCACCCTGGGAGCCCGTGGAGATCACGCACGTCTTGCCCGGCTCGAGCTTGGTGATGTCCCCGATGTCGACCAGGGACTCCTCCGGAATGTCCAGCAGTCCGAGCGAACGGGCCAGGGCCACGTTCTTGAGCATGGAGCGGCCCAGTGTGACCACGGTGCGCCCGCTCGCCACCGCGGCGTCGGCCACCTGTTGCACCCGGTGGATGTGGCTGGCGAAGCAGGCCACGATGAAGCGCCTGCCCTCGTGCTGGGCGAACAGACCCCGCATCACGCCTCCCACCGAGCTCTCACTGGCTGTGTGACCCACCTCTTCGGCGTTGGTGGAGTCCGACAGCAGGAGGCGGATCCCCTCCTGCTGGGCGATGGCACCGATGCGAGCGAGATCGGTCAGCCGGCCGTCCACCGGCGTGGGGTCGAGCTTGAAGTCGCCGGTGTGGAGGACCACGCCCTGAGGGGTGCGGTAGACGGTGGCGAAGCCGTGGGGGACCGAGTGTGTGACGGGAAGGAACTCGACGTCGAAGGGCCCGATCCGGCGCCGCTCGCCGTCGGCGACGGGGACGAGCTCGGTTCGATCGAGCATGCCGGCCTCCTCGATCCGGCTGCGGGCCAGGCCCAGGCTGAGGGCCGAGCCGTAGACCGGCAGAGAGAGCTCGCGGAGCAGGAAGGCCAGGCCCCCGCCGTGGTCCTCGTGGCCGTGGGTGAGGACGCATCCCTCCACCCGTTCGGCGTTATCCCGCAACCAGGTGAAGTCCGGGAGGACGAGGTCCACACCGGGCATCTCCAGGTCGGGAAACATGATCCCGCAGTCGATGAGGAGGATTCGGCCACCGGCCTCGAGTGCCGCGCAGTTGCGGCCGATCTCCCCCAGCCCGCCGAGGAAGGTGATGCGGACGGGATCGCTCAAAGTGGGGAGGGCGCAGCGTCGCCGAGGCCGGCCAAGACCTCGCGGGCGCGGTCCTCGAGTCCTTCGGGGGCCGGGCCCATGGGGAGCCGGCACTGGCCGACCGGCAGGCTCAGGACCCGCATCATGGCCTTGGCCGGCACCGGGTTGGGTGCCAGCTCGCTCGTCTCGTAGGCGAAGGACTCGAGCAGGGCGGCGTTGAGGCGGCGAGCCTCGTCCACGTCACCCTTGGCGAAGGCCGCCATCATCTCGCCGTGCAGCCGTCCGGCCCAGCTGGTGGCCACCCCTATGACGCCACTGGCTCCCACGGCACACAGGGCCAGGGTCAGGGCGTCGTCGCCGCTGTAGACGTCGAAGCCGTCGGGCGCCTCGGCGATGAGGCGGGCCGACGCGGCCACGTCCCCGGCCGCGTCCTTCACGCCGACCACGTTGCCGACCTCTCGGGCCAGGCGCAGCAGGGTCTCGTGCGCCACCTTCCGGCCCGTGCGAGAGGGGATGTCGTACAGAAGCACCGGGAGCCGGGTGGCCCCGGCCACAGCGCGGAAGTGGGCCTCGATCCCCGCCTGCGAGGGCCGGTTGTAGTACGGCGTGACCGCCAGGACGCCCGCCACCCCCGCCTGCTCGGCCTCCTTGGTGAGCTCGACGGAGTGGCGAGTGTCGTTGCTGCCCGCCCCTGCGATCACCGGAATGGTCACCGCCTCGGCGGTGACCCGCCAGAGCTGGCGCTTCTCTTCGTCGCTGAGCACGGCGCCTTCGCCCGTGGTGCCCGCGGCCACGATGGCCTCGCTGCCGTTGTCGGCCAGCCAGCGAGCCACGGTGGCGGCAGCGTCCAGGTCCAGGACGCCATCGTCGCCGAAGGGGGTCACCATGGCCGTGACCACCGCTCCCATACGACCGGGGATGGCCATCAGGCTGGGCCCTCACAGACTGGTCGCTCAGTCGTCGGTCGACGCACGGCGGCAGGCTACCAGCGGTCCCCCGTTGGGGTCTGTGACGTCAGTCGGACAGGGTGGTCACCCGCACGGTGGCGACGGAGCAGACGCCCCGGTTGTCGCAAATCTCGTACTGGAAGGAGTCGACGCCCTTGAAGTCGTCGCCATGGTCGGGTTGATATCGGATGTAGCCGCCCTCGCCCGTGACCTGGGCGTCGCCGTGGTCCGGCCCTCTGATCACGGTCAGGGACTTGCGGTCCAAGCCGTGCGGGCCGGAGTCGTTGGCCAGGACATCGATGCGCCTGGACCTGGCGCCCCGCACGGTGAGCTCGTCATCCATCAACGTGGGTGCTCCGGCGACGGCCGCAGCCTTCCCCACGCCGCCCGGTGGCGCCGGCCTGGTGACAGCGGTGGGCGCTGTGGATGCGGCGCCAGGCCCGCCACCGACACCGACACCGCCACTGGATGCCGAGAGGGCGCCGCCCAACGGCGCCCCGTCCGGTCCGGTGGCAGCGGAGGGCGGCGTGAGGGGCTTGGGCCCCCGTTCCGGCTGCACCGATGACAGGCCCAGGGGGGGCGGTGCGGGAGGAGGCAGCTCCCCCACGGTCCCCCCGACCACCGCGAGGGAGACGGCGGCGAAGGTCTTCACGGCCATGGCCGAGGCGGCCCCTTCCATCGCCGTCCCGGCCTGGGCCACCGGTCGGACGACGGAAAGATCGGCCAACCAGGCGATGGGCGCCAACACCCAACGGACACGGCCGATGGACACGTTGAGGAAGGCTCGCACCACCATTGGGTCGAAGTGGGAGCCGGCACACCGGGCCAGCTCGTCGCGGGCGGCGGCGGGGCCCAGAGGCCGCCGGTACGAACGGGGCGCGGTCATGACCTCGTAGGCATCGGCCACGGCCACGATGCGGGCCGAGCGGGAGATGTCAGCTCCGGCCAGGCCGCGGGGGTAGCCACCGCCGTCCCAACGCTCGTGATGCTGCTCGATGGCGTCTATGGACGGCCCCAGCCACGCCCGCAGGGGGGCGGCCATCCGGGCTCCGTCGGCGGGATGACGATGTATGGCCGCCCATTCGTCGGCGGCGAGGGCGCCTTCCTTGTTGAGGATCTTGGTGGGGACCCGGACCTTTCCGATGTCGTGGAGGAGGGCCGCCCAGCGGAGGCGGGCTCCTTCGTCCGGGGAAAGGTGCATCTCCTCGGCGATGAGGTCGGTGAAGCCGCGTACCCGCTCGGAGTGACCACGGGTCCGGCGGTCGTGACGGGTCAGGGCTGCGACCAGCATCAAGATGTTGGAGGCCGCCTGGCTCGGGTCGTCACCGGCGCCGTCCCGCCTGCCCTGCTCGAGGCGCTGCTCGAGGTTGCGCACCGTACCCGCCCGCAGCGCCACCCGAAGGCGCGACGGGGCCTTGTCAGGGAACACCAGCGTCAGCCTGAACAGCGTGACCAGCGGAAGCAGGCGGCGGGCCTGGCGCTCGACCAGCAGCAGGGCCAGCGTGGAGGCGGCCATCACGGCCAGCCACCACACCACGGTGGAGAGACCACCAGCGGGACGCGGCAGCAACCGGCCGGTCAGGGCGGCTGCCGCCACCGCCGCCGCCACCGGGATGATCAGGACTGCGGCCCGGACACCAAGAGACCGCCAGGGCCGCCGCCGCCAGCGGCTGGCAGGGTCTGAGCTCAGGGCCGGCGGGGACGCCGAATCCCGCCAAACTGTCTGCACCGGGCCTAGGGTACCGGTCGCACGCCGAAGCACCAGAACGGGTGTGGCCGCAGGAGGGCTCGGGGTAGCGTTCGCACCGGTGGACCCCGTCACTTCGGACCAACGACCCACGCCGCGGCGGCGCACCCTCGTCCTGCTCGTCGTCCCCATCCTGGCGGTGATCGTGGTGGGCAACGTCGGAAACCTGTTCCACGCTCCCCTGCTCAAGGAGCATCCCCTGTGGTTGGCGGCCATGGAGCCCAGGAACCGCTACCTCCTGCTGGTGGCCGGGAAGGTCTCGTTCTGGCCCTTCCTGCTGGTGGCCACGGCTCGCCGGCTCGTCTCGGACCCGCTCTTCTACCTGCTCGGCCACCTCTACGGCGACCGATCGGTGCGGTGGATGGAGCGCAAGATGGGCGAGGGGGGGGCGGTGGTGCGAGGCATCGAGCGAACCTTCAAGAAGGCCGGCCCGCTCATGGTCTTCCTCTTCCCCGGCATGCCCGTCTGCATCCTTGCCGGGGCCACGGGCATGAGCCCCGTCGTCTTCCTCACCGCCAACGTGGTCGGGACGGTCACGGTGGTCACCCTGCTGTACCAGCTGGCCGAGGTGCTGGACGGGCCGCTCGGCGCCATCAACCGCTTCTACGGCAACAACACCCTGACCCTGTTCATCATCACCGCCGTGCTCATGGCGTACTGGTTGTGGGACCAGCGCCGGCGCGGCCGCTCCGAGCTCCAGCCCCTCAGCCAGATCGAAAGGGAGTTGGAGGGAGACAGGGGAGACCGAGGCGCCGCAGAGGAGCTGGCGGCAGTCGAAGACCGTGAGCGCGGAGACCGACCGGGCTCGGCCGGTCGGCCGGAGCACGGCTGAGCGGGGTGGGGCAGACTCACCTTCCCCTCGGCGACTACAACAACGCGTCCAGGCCGATGGTGAGCCCGGGACGGTCCGCCACCGCCTTGACGGCCAGCAGCACCCCCGGGAGGAACGAGCTGCGGTCGTAGGCGTCGTGGCGGATGGAAAGAGTCTGCCCCGTGGTTCCGAGCAGAACCTCCTGGTGAGCCACCACGCCCCGCAGCCGTAGCGAATGCACTCGTACCCCGGCCGGTCCGGGCCCTCCCCGAGCGCCCGAGACCACCTCTTTGGTGGTGGGGTCATCGGCCCACTCGCTCGAGGCCGCGGCCATGCGCTCGATGGTCAGCATGGCCGTGCCGGAGGGGGCGTCGACCTTCTCGTCGTGATGCATCTCCACCACCTCTGCCGTCTCGAACCATGGTGCCGCCAGCTCCGCGAAGCGCATCATGAGCACGGCGCCGATGGCGAAGTTGGGAGCGACGAAGCAGTTGACCCCGGCGGCGAAGAGCGAACGCAGTTCGTCCATGTCCTCCTCGGACAAGCCCGTGGTACCAACCACGGCATGAACCCTGTTCGCGGCGCACCAGCGCAGGTTCTCCCGGGCCGCCTCTGCCACCGTGAAGTCGACGGCCACCTCCGCCCCTGCCTCGGCCAGGGCCTCGGCGCTCCCGGCGACCTGACCCGATGTCCTGACGCCCGTCACCTGTTGGATGTCGATGCCCGCCTGATGGGGGTCCACGGCCGCCACCAGCTCCAGGTGCGGATCATCTGCCACGGCCCGGCACACGGCGGAGCCCATTCGGCCCCCGGCCCCGAACACGCCGACGCGCATCATGGTCGAACGGTCAAGGCTCAGGCCACCCGCCGTGCCGTCAAGGCCTTCTGGTCGACCTCGTCCACCGGTCCGACCACGGCCAGCACCCGCTCGTCACCGAGGATGCGCCCGGCGATGCGGGCCGTGTCCTCGAGGGTGACGGCCTCGATGGAGGCCATCACCTCCTCCATCTCCGGAACGTGGCCGTGGACGAGCTGGCTGCGCCCGATCCGGTCCATGCGAGCCCCCGAATCCTCGAGTGACAACGCCAAGTCTCCCACCAGGTGGCCCTTGGCGACCTCCAGCTCGTGGCTGGTGATCCCGTCTCGAGCCATGGTGTCCAACTCCTGGGCCACCACCTCGAGAACCTCGTCGACCTTGCTGGGCATCGTCCCCGCGTAAACCCCGAGGGCGCCAGTGTCCTGGAATGCCAGCCGGTAGGAGTAGATGCAGTACGCCAGCCCCCTCTCCTCTCGGACGGCCTGGAACAGGCGGGAGGAGGGCCCACCACCGAGGGTGTGGTTGAGGACGGCCAGGGTGTAGCGGTCCTCGTCGTGGCGGTCCAGGGCCCGCGTGCCCACCACGAGGTGAACCTGTTCGGTGGCCCGACGGTCGACGGCGACGGCTGGCTGTGGACCGGAGGGTCCACGACGAACCGGCGCACGATGGCCGACGCCTCCGCCGAAGCGACGCTCGACTCCCTGCACCACAGCCTCGTGCTCGAGGCGACCCGCGGCTGCGAACACCACGTTGGCGGATCGGTAGTGCTCGCCGTGGAAGGACGCGATGTCCTCCCGGGTCATGGCCTCGATGCTGGACTGGTCACCCAGCACCTCCCGACCCAAGGGATGGAGGGGGAACATGGCGTCGGCGAAGACCTCGTGCACCAGATCGGCCGGCTCGTCCGCACGCATGAGGATCTCCTCGAGGATGACCTGGCGTTCGGATTCCACGTCGTGGGAACGGAGGGCGGGGTTCCAGACGATGTCGGACAGGATGTCCAAGCCGAGCTCCAGGCTGCTGTGGAGCAACCGCATCTCGAAGGCCGTGAACTCCTTGGTGGTGAAGGCGTTGAAGTCGCCCCCCACGGCGTCGACGTCCTCGGCGATGCTTCGGCTGGATCGGGTGGGCGTGCCCTTGAACAGCAGGTGCTCGAGGAAATGGGAAGCCCCCCACACGCCCGGGGCCTCGTCTCTGGAGCCCGTGCCTACCCAGAACCCGGCGGATACCGAGCGCACGTCGGGCATCCGCTCGGTGACCACCACGACGCCGCAGTCCAAGCGGGTGGAGTTGATCAAGACGTCACCGGGCACCGCCGCTGCGCCGAGGGTTGCGACGAGGGCCCCGGTCACCCCGCTCACCCCGGTTCTCGCGGTCGCCGCCGGGCCGACGCCTGCCTCCGACCGACTCCGCGGGGCCGAGGTCCCCGAACTCCTGGGCCGCCTCCTGCTCCCAGACGTCGTCGAAGGAGACGGTCTCGGCGGTGGTGACGGGGGGCTTGGCGGCGGGGGGCTCGGCAATGCCGGGCTCCGAGAGCTGGGGCGGAGGTTCTGGATCGGCGGCGGGCGGTGACGGCTCCGCCGCAGCGGGGGCGGGGGTCTCCGCCCCGGGGCCAGACTGCTCACCCGCCGGCGACAGGCTCACCTTGCCCTGCTGGTCGATGTCGTCCACCCGCACCTTGACGTCGTCGCCGAGGTTGAGAACGTCCTCCACCCGCTCGACTCGCCGGCCCTGGCCCAGCTTCGAGATGTGCACCAGCCCGTCCCGGCCCGGGAGGATGTTCACGAAGGCGCCGAACTTGGTGACGTTGACCACCTTGCCGTCGTAGGTGGCGCCCACCTCAGCCGACGGAGGGTCGAGGATCAGCTCGATGCGCCGCCGGGCCTCCTGCACGGCGAGGCCGTCCTTCGACCCGATGGTGACCGTGCCCACCATGCCGTCGTCGTCCACGTTGATGTTGGCGCCGGTCTCCTGCTGCAGCGCGTTGATGACCTTGCCCTTGGGCCCGATGACCTCCCCGATCCGGTCGATCGGGATCTCCAGGCTCACGATCTTCGGCGCGCTGGCCGCCACCTCGGGACGAGGCTCGGGGATGGCCGAGCTCATGACCTCTAGGATGTGGAGCCGGGCCTGTCGGGCCTGCTGGAGGGCCTCGCCCAGCACCTCGGCAGGGAGACCGTCGATCTTGGTGTCGAGCTGCAGGGCGGTGACGAACTCGTTGGTCCCCGCCACCTTGAAGTCCATGTCGCCGAAGGCGTCCTCGGCGCCCAGGATGTCGGTGAGGGTGGTGTAATGACCCTCGGCGTAGACCAGGCCCATGGCGATGCCCGCCACGGGCGCCTTGATGGGCACGCCGGCGTCCATGAGCGACAGCGTGGAACCGCACACCGAAGCCATCGAGGTCGACCCGTTGGAGGACAGGACGTCGCTCACCACGCGCAGTGTGTAGGGGAACTCCTCCAGCGGGGGCACCACGGGCACGAGGGCTCGCTCGGCCAGCAGCCCGTGGCCGATCTCCCGGCGCTTGGGCCCCCGCATGAAGCCGGTCTCGCCCGTGGAGAAGGGCGGGAAGTTGTAGTGGTGCATGTAGCGCTTGCGGTCGTGGATGCCGATGGTGTCGAGGAGCTGGTCCATCCGCGGCATGCCGAGGGTGGTGACGTTGAGGACCTGGGTCTCGCCCCGCTCGAACAGGCCCGAGCCGTGAGCCGTGGGAATGAGGCCGACCTCGGCGGACAGTGAACGTATGTCGGAGGTGCCCCGTCCGTCGATGCGCAGACCGTCCTCCACGATGCGCCTGCGCACCGTCCGCTTGACGAGCGCTCGCACCGCGGCCCTGATCTCCTTCTGCCGGCCCTCGTAGGTCTGGCCCAGCTCGGCGGCGAGCTGCGACTCGGCGGCGACGATGGCCGCGTTTCGTTCGGCCTTGGCGACGATGCTCGAGGCCTCGCTGACCGCGGCGGCGCCGGCCTCGCTGACTGCCTCCCAGATGTCGTCGCCGTAGTCCGCCTGTGCCTCGAAGGCGAGGGGCTCCCTGCTGCCGGCCGCCTCCACGAGCTGGCGCTGGAGGTCGATGGACTGGCGTATCCACGTCTTGGCCGCCTCGATGCCCTCGACGATCACCTCTTCTGTCACCTTCGGGGCTCCGGCCTGGTAGTGCTTCCAGGTGTCCTCGGGGCCTCCCGCCTCCACCATCATGATGGCCACGTCGTCGTCGGACGACAGGCGCCCGGCCACCACCATCTCCAGCGTGGACGCCTCACCCTCTTGGTAGGTGGCATGGGGGACCCACGTCCCCTCGGTGTTGTACGCCACCCGAACGGCGCCGATGGGCCCCTGGAAGGGGATGCCCGAGAGCATGAGGGCCGCGGAGGCGGCGTTGATGATGACCACGTCGTGGGGGTTCACCTGATCGGCCCCGAGCACCGTGGCCACGATGTGGACCTCGTTGCGGAAGCCGTCGGGGAACGCGGGGCGCAGCGGTCGGTCGGTGAGGCGGCAGGTGAGGATGGCCTGGTCCGTGGCTCGGCCCTCACGTCGGAAGAACGACCCGGGGATCTTGCCCGCCGCATACATGCGCTCCTCGACGTCGACGGTGAGGGGAAAGAAGTCAACGCCCTCCCGGAGGGTCTTGGACGCGGTGGCGGTTACGAGCACGATCGTGTCCCCGATTCGCCCTGTCACCGCGCCGTCGGCCTGCGGGGCCAGCTTTCCGGTCTCGAAGGTGAGGGTCTCGTCGGTCCCTTCGACGGGACCTGAAACAGAGATGGCTTCCGCCATGGGGGGCTCCTTTCGGCACACGACCTGCGGAGCCAGTTCCCAGTGGTGGGCCACCCGACGAGGGCCGGGGAGCCCGCCACTGGCAGCCGACCCGCGAGCCGCCGTGCCTTTTCTATGAGAGCGAGCGACCCTCGGGCCGCTCGTGGGTGCTTGGGTTCAGTTAACGCCGCAGGCCGAGGCGCCCGATGATCTCCCGATACCGCTCCACGTCGTTCGACCGCACGTAGTCGAGCAACCGCCGGCGCCGACCGATGAGCCTCATCAGGCCACGGCGGGTGTGGTGGTCGCCCTTGTGCACCTTGAGGTGCTGGGTGAGGTGATTGATGCGCTCCGAAAGGAGCGCGATCTGCACCTCTGACGACCCGGTGTCGGTGTCGTGCTGACGGTATCGAGCGATGGTCTCGGCTTTGTCGGGCATACAGGGGACGTCTCGTGGTCCTTCGGCTGGGCGCGATCCGCTACTCGCCAGAGCGCTCCGGAAAGGCTACCAGGAAGCCGTTGCTCCCGGTGAGTCCACTCGTTGGCGGCACGTGATCAGGCCAAGGCCTTCCGTGCCGCTTCCACGTCGCGGCCCATCTGCGCCACCAGCTCCTCGGCGGAGTGGAAGCGCTCCTCGTCGCGCAGCCTGGCGACGAACCTCATCCGGGCCTCCTCGCCATAGAGCTCACCATCGAAACCGAGCAGGTGGGCCTCCAGCACGGAGACCTCGGCATTCTCGTAGAAGGTGGGCCGGCGGCCGAGGGAGATGGCGCTGGCGTGGACGTGACCGCCGGGGCGCTCGTACCAGCCGGCATAGATCCCGTCGCCGGGCAGGAGGATCTCGGCCGGGACGGCCACGTTGGCTGTGGGATACCCCAGCTCCTGGCCTCGGGTGTCTCCTCGCCCCACCCGCCCCCGCACCTCGTGAGGACGCCCGAGCAGGCGTGCCGCCGCCTCCACATCGCCGGCTGCCAGCAAGGCGCGGATCCTCGTGCTGGAGATGGGCTCCGCTAGGTCGTCGGCCGTCGGGTCGCCGGGCGTCGGGTCGCCGGTCGCCAGGCTCACGCCCAGGACGTCGAACCCCAGCTCGGCGCCCATCCGCTGCAACATGGGGACACTGCCGCCACGGCGGTGCCCGAAGTGGAAGTCGTGGCCGACCACCACCGCCCGGCCGCCCAGGCAGTCGACGACGACCTCCCTCACGAAGTCCTCGGCGGACTGGCGGGATCGCTCCTCGTCGAAGGTGACGACCACGCACTCGTCGACACCCGCCGCCTCCAGGAGCTCCAGCTTCTGGGCCAGATCGGTCAGGAGCTTGGGCGCCGAGTGGGGACGCACCACCGTGGCCGGGTGACGATCGAAGGTGACGACCGCAGAAGCACAGCCGAGCTCGTCGGCCATGGTGCGGACCCTTGTCAGGATGGCCTGGTGGCCGAGGTGCACCCCGTCATAAGCGCCGATGGTGACCACGGCGCCCCGACGGACACGGGCGTCGAGCTCGGTGACCACCTCCATCCGGGCGAGGTTATTCAGCGGCCAGCACCACGGCGGGCTTGGCCCGGCCGCCGCCAACCGGCTCGTAGACCGCCAGCAGACGCCCCAGCTCGTCGAGCAGGCCCCAAGGTCCCGCCCCGCTGACACCCAACTCGTCCTGGTTCAGCACCCGCCCGTGGCCCACCGCCCTCGCCACCTCGGCAACCACATCCACCATCGGGTAGTCGCGTAGCGCCTCGGCAGGAGCCAGGACCACCTCGCTGGAGAGCTGCTCGACGGGCCGAGCCTCCCCGAGTCCGAACGATCCGATGCCGGTACGCCGCAGAGCCCGCAGGTGGGCTCCCCCGCCCAGAGCGGAGCCAAGGTCAGCGGCCAGCGAGCGCACGTAGGTGCCCGAGGAGCAATCGACCTCGATGCGAACCACGCCGCGCTCCATGGTGGCATCGACCTCGAGGCGGTGGACGACGACCCGGCGGGCCTGGCGGCGGACCTCCATGCCCTCCCGGGCCAGCTCGTGCAGGCGTCTGCCGCCGACCTTGACCGCGGAGACCATGGGCGGCACCTGGTCAATGGGGCCGACGAGCCGCCCAGCCGCTTCCCGCACCTGCTCGAGCGAGACTGCGCTCATGTCCCATCGCCCGACCTCCTCTCCCTCGGCGTCCAGGGTGGAGGTGGCCACACCCAGCACCACCTCCCCCACGTAGGACTTGGGCAGGTCGGTCAGGTATCGCAGGATCCGGGTCGCCCTCCCGAGGCCCACCAGGAGCACACCGGTGGCGGCCGGGTCGAGCGTGCCGGAGTGACCCACCCGCCTCTGGCCGAAGATGCCGCGGCACTTTGCCACCACGTCGTGCGAGGTCCAACCGGGCGCCTTGTCCACGACCACCAGGCCGTCGATCACCTCGGTGCCGCCGCGGCCCGGGCCAACCCAGCTCCCATTGAATCAGCCCTCGGCGTCGCCACCGCCGCTCGTCTCGCTCAGGCCCCGGAGGATCTCCTCGATCCGTGTCGCCGTCTCGATGCAGGGGTCGGCGCTGAAGGTCAACTGAGGAGTGCGACGGAGGCGCACCTCGCGGCCGAGGGCGGCCTGGAGCCGGGCCCGGTGCTCCAGGAGCGCCTCCTCCGCTTCCTCCGTCAGGGAGCTGAGCAGCACCCTGGCCCGGCGTAGGTCGGCCTCGACCTCAACGTGGGTGACCGTGAGCAGCCCCAGGCGCTCGTCGCCCTGGAGGAGGACCTCGAGCTGCTCGGCCACGACCTCGCGCACCAGCTCGTTGACCCGTGCCATCCGCGAGTAGCGGCGTCCGGCCCCTGGCTCACGCATCCACGCCCCAGTACGCCTCGAGCACGTCGACCTCGGGGAAGGAGTACACGAAGCGCTCCACCTTCTGGAGGACCTCGTCGGCATGTGCGGCCTGCCCTGACACGGTGACGAAGCCCAGAGTGGCCCGCTGCCACTTGGCCTGGTCCGCCACCTCGGCCGCGGCCACCCCGAAGCGCCCCTGGGCGCCGTGCAGGATGGACTTGACCACGGCCCGCTTCTCCTTCAGCGAACGGCAGTGGGGTAGGTGAAGGTCGACCTCCAGAGCCGCTACGTGCGTGGGATCTCCCGCTGCTGGTAGGTCTCGATCACGTCGCCCGCCTTCAGGTCCTGGAAGTCCGACAGGCCGATACCGCACTCGAAGCCCTGGTTCACCTCCCGGACGTCGTCCTTGAACCGCTTGAGCGAGGTCACCGTGCCATGCCAGATGACAACACCCTCCCGCAGGAAACGCACCTTGGAGCCGCGGGTGATGACACCGTTGCGCACGTAGCAACCCGCCACCTTGCCCACCCGGGGGACGCCGAACACCTCGCGCACCTCGGCCTCGCCGGTGACGACCTCCTCGTAGGCGGGAGCCAGCATGCCCACCATGGCCGCCTGGATCTCCTCGACGAGCTTGTAGATGATCTCGTAGGTACGAACGTCCACGCCCTCGGAGCCGGCCAGGTTGCGGGCCTTGCGGTCCGGCCGAACGTTGAACCCGATGAGGGTCGCGTTCGAAGCCGCGGCCAGCTGCACGTCGTTCTCGGTGATGCCGCCCACGGCGCGATGCACGAAGCTGAGCTTGACGTCCTCGCGTTCGAGCTTGCGGAGACTCTCCGTGACCGCCTCCAGCGACCCTTGTACGTCGGCCTTGAGGACCAGGTTGAGGGCGGCGGTCTCCCCCCGCTGGATCTGCTCGAAGATGTCCTCGAGCTTGGCTCCCACGCCGGGCACCGTGGGGGGCTTGCGCAGGTCGGCGGAGCGATAACGCTGCTCGCGCTGGCCACCGATGTCCCGAGCCACCCTGTCGGTGGTGGTCACCCGGAACTCGTCGCCGGCGGTGGGGACCTCGGAGAACCCGAGCACCTGCACCGGAGTGGAGGGCAGCGCCTCCTTGATGTTGTCGCCCTTGTCGTCGACCAGGGCCCGCACTCGACCCCAGGCCGCTCCGGCCACGACGGCCTCCCCCACCCGCAGGGTGCCGGTCCCCACGATCACCGTGGCCACCGGGCCCCGCCCAACATCGAGGTTGGCCTCGAGGACGGTGCCACGCGCCGGCGTCTCGGGGTTGGCCATCAGCTCCTCCACCTCGGCCGTCAGGATGAGCTGCTCGAGCAGCTCGTCGATGCCCACTCCCTGCAGGGCCGACAGCTCGACCATGATCGTGTCGCCGCCCCACGCCTCGGGAACGAGACCATGCTCCGAGAGCTGCTGCATGACACGGGTGGGATCGGCGTCGTCCCGATCGATCTTGTTGATGGCAACGACGATCGGCACGTCGGCGGCGCGAGCGTGGTTGATGGCCTCTACGGTCTGGGGCATCACGCCGTCGTCGGCGGCGGTCACCAGCACCACGATGTCGGTGACCTCGGCGCCGCGGGCCCGCATGGCGGTGAACGCCTCGTGGCCCGGGGTGTCGATGAAGGTAAGCAGGTTGCCGTCCTTCTCCACCTGGTAGGCCCCGATGTGCTGGGTGATGCCCCCCGCCTCGCCCGCCACCACGTTGGTCTGGCGGATGCGGTCGAGCAACAGGGTCTTGCCGTGGTCGACGTGGCCCATGACGGTGATCACCGGCGGGCGGAGCCGGAGGAGCGACTCGTCCTCTTCCTCTCCGCCGTCGAAGTAGCGACGCTGGAGCTCGGCCTCCTTCTCCTCGCCGGGGTCGACGAGGCGAACGGTGGCGCCCACATCGGCGGCGAACAGCTCGATGGCCTCGTCGGGCAGTGGCTGGGTGGCCGTCACCAACTCTCCCTGGAGGAACAGGAAGCGCACGATGTCGCCCGCCGAGCGGTTGATCTTGGGACCGAGGTCCTGAGCGGTGGAGCCACGCTCGATGATCACCTCGCCCTGGGGAACAGGGGCGGTGGACGGTACGTAGGCGGACGTGGGGTCGAGCGGCTCCAGTTCCTCGCGCGGGCGCCGGCGCCGCCCTCCTCTGCGCCGGGGGAGACGGCCGCGCATGCCGGGTCCCCCGGGGCGGCCACCACCTGGGCCGCCGCCGGGACGGCCACCACCTGGGCCGCCGCCGGGACGGCCACCGAAGCCAGAGC
>JALZKD010000225.1 GCA_030859405.1 Actinomycetota bacterium
CGCAGCCGTACCCGGTGGCCTCCGTTCGCACCAGGCTGCCGCCGAACGTGAGGCCCTTGCCGGTGAGGATGCCGGTGAAGCGATTCTGCATGCGCTTGTACTGCCCGAAGAGGTAGCTGATCTCCCTCGTTCCCACACCGATGTCGCCGGCAGGCACATCGGTGTCCTCTCCGATGTGACGGTGCAGTTCGATCATGAGCGACTGGCAGAAGCGCATGACCTCGCGCTCGGACTTTCCCTTGGGGTTGAAGTTGGCGCCTCCCTTGGCGCCGCCCATGGGCAGCCCGGTCAGGGCGTTCTTGAAGCACTGCTCGAAGCCCAGGAACTTGAGGATGCTCTGGTTGACCGAGGTGTCGAAGCGCAGCCCGCCCTTGTAGGGCCCGATGGCATTGTTGAACTGGACGCGCCATGCCCGGTCGGCCCTCACGTCACCCGCGTCGTCCTCCCAGGCGACGCGGAAGATGACGATCCGATCGGGTTCGGTCATGCGCTCGAGGATGCGGGCCCGGCGGTACTCCGGGTGATCGAGCACGAAGGACATGACCGTCTCCACGAACTCGTGGACCACCTGGTGGAACTCGGGCTCACCCGGGTTGCGCCTCACCAGTCCCTGCATGAAGCGCTGAACTTCCGACTCGACCTCGCCATCGGGGCTTGAGCCGCCCACGGTCTGCCAGCTCCTCTCTGCTCGGACAGGGTACGCCGCCGGCGCAGGGTAGGCGGGCGGTGGCAGTAGAATGGCCTCCGAGGACGCATCAGGACTCGTGACCGAAACCGCCGAACATCCGCTGCAGGAGCTCGACAGGGTAGTCATCCGCTTCGCCGGCGATTCTGGTGACGGGATGCAGCTCACCGGGGACCGCTTCACCAGCGCCAGCGCCCTGTTCGGCAACGACCTGTCCACGCTGCCTGATTACCCGGCCGAGATTCGCGCCCCGGCGGGAACGCTGGCCGGCGTGTCGGCCTTCCAGGTCCACATCAGCGACCACGACGTGCTGACTCCGGGCGACGACCCCAACGTGCTGGTGGCCATGAACCCCGCCGCCCTTCGGGCCAACGTGGGCGACGTGGCGCCGGGGGGCGCCCTCATCGTCAACGTGGACGCCTTCGACGAGCGCAGCCTGGCCAAGGCCGGCTACGAGTCCAACCCCCTCACCGACGACAGCCTGGCCGACTTCGTCGTCTACGAGGTCCCGATGACCAGCCTCACCCTGGAGGCCACCAAGTCCACGGGCGCCAAGCCCCGCGATGCCGAGCGCAGCAAGAACTTCTTCGCCCTGGGCCTGATCTCGTGGATGTACACCAGGCCCGTCGAGACCACCCTGGCCTGGATCGAGAAGCGGTTCGAGGCCAAGCCTGCCGTCGCCGAGTCCAACGTCCTGGCCTTCAAAGCCGGGTACAACTTCGGCGAGACCACCGAGGTGTTCGCCAACGCCTACGAGGTCAAGCCCACCACTTTCGACCCGGGCACCTACACCAACATCAGCGGCAACGTGGCCGTGGCGTGGGGCCTGGTGGCGGCGGGTCACCTCTCCGAGCTGCCAGTGTTCCTGGCCTCGTACCCCATCACGCCGGCCTCCGACATCCTCCACGAGTTGTCCAAGCACAAGAACTTCGGCGTGCGCACCATGCAGGCCGAGGACGAGATCGCCGCCGTCGGCGCCGCCCTGGGGGCGGCCTTCGGCGGTCACCTGGCTGTCACCACCACCAGCGGGCCGGGCCTCGACCTGAAGGCGGAAACGCTCGGGCTGGCCATCAGCCTCGAGCTGCCTCTGGTGGTGATCGACGTCCAGCGGGGCGGTCCATCCACCGGCCTGCCCACCAAGACGGAGCAGGCCGACCTCTTGCTGGCCATGTTCGGGCGCCACGGCGAGGCTCCCCTGCCCATCGTCGCCGCCCGCACCCCGTCGCATTGCTTCGCCGCCGCCATCGAGGCCGCCCGCATAGCCCTCGAGTACAGGACGCCGGTGATCCTCCTCTCCGACGGGTACCTGGCCACGGGTGCCGAGCCATGGTTGGTGCCGAGGGTCGAGGACCTGCCCGACATCAGGGTGGCCTTTGCCACCGCTGCCAACCGTAGAGGGCCCGACGGCGAGCCGCAGTTCCTTCCCTACCTGCGGGACACCGAGACGCTGGCCCGGCCTTGGGCCATTCCCGGCACCCCCGGGCTCGAGCACCGGATCGGCGGGCTGGAGAAGTCCGACCCA
>JALZKD010000226.1 GCA_030859405.1 Actinomycetota bacterium
GAGCGTATACTGTCGTCTCCACCCAGGAGATACATCATGCACAAGGCGGCCTTCGTCCGACTGACTCCAGAGCAACGCACCGAACTGACCGATCGCCTGGAACGTGAGGCGCTCAACGGCCGACGGCGTCGGCACTTCCAGATCCTTCTGCTGGCCGACGAGGGGCGAACCGACGAACAGATCGCCGCCACGACCGGGGCCAGCCGCTCGACCGTGGAACGCCACCGCACGCGGTTCGCCCGCGAGGGCATGGAGGCGGCCCTCAGCGACAAGCCCCGCAGCGGTGCCCCGGCCAAGCTCGACGGCAAGCAGGAGGCGATGATCGTCGCCCTGGCCTGCTCGGGCGCCCCGGAGGGCCGGGCCCGTTGGACCGCCAAGCTTCTGGCCAACCGCGCCGTCGAGTTGGAAGTCATCGAGTCGGTCTCCGAGTCGACCGTGCGCCGGGTCCTCAAAAAAACGCGCTGAAGCCCTGGCAGAAGCGGTCGTGGTGCATCCCGAAGGTCAGCGGCGAGTTCGTGGCCCGGATGGAGGACGTGCTGGAGTTGTACGCCGAACCGCTGGACGAGGCGCGGCCAGTGATCTGTATGGACGAGTTGAGCAAGGAACTCCACGGCCAGGTCGCCGAGCCGGTCCCGGCGGAGCCGGGGCGAACGGCGAAGGAGGATTACGAGTACACGCGGGAGGGGACGGCCAACGTGTTCCTGCTGCTCTGCCCGCTCCTGGGCTGGCGGCATCTGGAGGTGACGGCGAAGCGCGGCTACCTTCAGTTCGCTGCGGTGATGAAGGCGCTGGTCGATGTCCATTTCCCGAACGCAGAGAAGGTCCGGGTCGTGCTCGACAACCTGAACACCCACGTGTTCGGGGCGTTGTACGAGGCGTTCCCCCCGGAGGAGGCACGACGGATCGCGATGCGGCTGGAGTTCCACTACACACCCAAGCACGGCAGTTGGTTGAACATGGCGGAGATGGAGTTCAGCGTGCTGACCCGGCAGTGTCTGGATCGGCGGATCGAGACGGCGGAGGAGTTGGCCCAGGCGATCGCGGCCTGGGAGCGGATGAGAAACGCGGCCCGGACCAAGATCGCGTGGTGCTTCCGCGTCGCCGATGCTCGTAAGAAACTCCACTGGATTTACCCTTCATGACTTCCGGCGTGGACCACTAGTGGGTCATTTGCCTCGGATAAGGCCATTTGAGGACGCTCGTTTCCACTTGCCCACACAGCTTTTGCGGCCGAAATTCCGGGACTTGGAAAGGCCATGAGCGAGGCAAATGACCCACTAGTAGTCCGCCACCGATGACTTGAGGGTTGTGGCGAGATCGGTTCTCCTGGAACGATAACCCCCCCAGGAGAACGACTTGAAGAAGTACATCGTCACGCTCACCGCCGAGGAACGCCAGGGCCTCTATGACCTGATCGCCGCCGGCAAGGCTGCCGCCCCGAAGCTGGCCCATGCCCGCATCCTCCTCAAGGCCGATGCCGCCGAAGGGGGCCCCGCCTGGCCCGATGGGCGGATCGCCGAGGCCCTGGAGGTCAGCGTCGCAACCATCGAGCGGGTCCGCCAGCGGTTCGTCGAGCAGGGGCTCGACGCCGCCCTGGTCCGCAAGCCCCAGGATCGACCGAGCCGCCCACGGACGCTCGACGGCCGGGCCGAGGCCCGGCTCATCGCCCTGGCCTGCTCCGCCCCGCCCGAAGGCCGCCGGGAGTGGACCATGCACCTGCTGGCCGACAAGCTCGTCGAGCTGGAGGTCGTCCCCACGGTCTCCGACGAGACGGTGCGGCGGGCGCTGAAAAAAACGAACTGAAGCCGCACCTCAAGCAGCAGTGGTGCATCCCGCCGGAGGCGAACGCCGACTTCGTCTGCGCCATGGAGGACGTGCTGGAGGTCTACCACCGCCCCTACGACGAGACGCGACCACTGGTCTGCCTCGACGAGGCCAGCAAGCAACTCGTCGGCGAGGTGATCGAGCCGATCCCGGCCGCCCCCGGCCAGCCGGAGCGGATCGACTACGAGTACACCCGGAACGGGACGGCCAACCTGTTCATGATCTCGATGCCGCTGCTGGGCTGGCGGGCCGTCCATGTCACCGAACGACGGACCGCCCTGGACTTCGCCGAGGTGGTCCGCTGGTTGGTCGAGGAGGTGCATGAGGAGGCGGAGAAGGTGGTCCTGGTGATGGACACCCTGAACACCCACAAGCTGGCCT
>JALZKD010000227.1 GCA_030859405.1 Actinomycetota bacterium
ATCGGAGTGCCGAAGGGCTGGCCCTCTCCCACCACCACGTCGGCGCCGTAGGACCCCGGGGAGCGCAGGAGGGCGGCGGCCACCGGGTCGAAGGCCACCACCAGCAGAGCGCCGTGGTGGTCGGCCACGCGCCGGGCCTCGGCCAGGTCCTCCAGGCATCCCAGGTAGTTCGGATACTGGACCACGACCGCTCCCGGACGACCGGCGCCGGCTGGCGTCGTCTCGTCGATCGCCAGCGTGGGCCAGCGGGTCACGCCCGCTCGGAGATTCACCTCCACCACCGTGTGGCCGCTGCCGGCGGCGAAGGTGCCGATCACCTCTCGCCAGTTGG
Source organism: Actinomycetota bacterium (assembly GCA_030859405.1). Classification (GTDB taxonomy): domain Bacteria; phylum Actinomycetota; class Acidimicrobiia; order Acidimicrobiales; genus YB1-3. Next base: position 332 of record JALZKD010000227.1, read on the forward strand.
GGTTGACCCCCCGGCTCAGCCAGGCCACGGGCTGGTCGGTGGCGGCCACGGCCAGGTTGATCCCCTCCACACAGGCGCTGGCCCCGTCGTAGAGGGAGGCGTTGGCGATCTCGACGCCGGCCAGGCGCGCCAGCATGGTCTGGTACTCGAACAGAGCCTGGAGCACCCCCTGGGCCACCTCCGGCTGGTAGGGCGTGTAGGCGGTGACGAACTCCGAGCGCAGGGCCACCCTGCGCACCGTGGCCGGAACCTCGTGGTCGTAGGCGCCGCCGCCGGCGAAGCACACCAGGTCGGCGCCGAAGGCGTTGCGGGCCGCGAGGTGCTCCATCTCGGCCGCCACGTCGGGCTCGGACAACCCGTCCGGCAGGTGAAGGTAACGGCGCCTGGCATCGTGACCGTCGTGGGCGGCGAGGCGCAGTGCCTCGGGGACGGCGGCGAACAGATCGTCGAGCGACGCCAGGCCCATGAACTCGAGCATGGCCTCGATCTCGGCGTCGGTGTGGGGGACGAAGTCGGACACGCTACTTGCCCCTCTTGGCCAGGAACGGCAGCTTGGTGACGCTGGCGGCGAGGGAGCGGTTGCGCACGTCCACCTCCACGTCGGTCCCCACCTCCAGCCCGGGGGGCAGGAGGGCCAGGGCGATGCCTCGTTCCAGCGTCGGGGAGAAGTTCCCGCTCGTGACCTCCCCTGCCACCGAGCCTTCGACCATCACGGCACAACCCTCCCGGGGGGGTTGGCGGCCCCGCCCGAGCAAACCCGCCAGGCGCCGATGCGGACCTCTCCGGCGTTCCTCCTCGAGCGGGGCCCGGCCCCGGAACGGCCCCTTGTCCCAGGCCACCACCCAGCCCAGCCCGGCCTGGAGCGGAGTGATGCCCGGGCCCAGCTCGTGGCTGTGCAGGGGAAGGGCGGCCTCGAGGCGCAGCGTGTCGCGGGCGCCCAGGCCCGCGGGCACGACGCCGGCGTCGAGCACCGCCTGCCAGAAGGCGTCGGCGACGTCGGCGGGGACAGCGAACTCCATCCCGTCCTCGCCGGTGTAGCCGGTACCGGCCACCACCAGGGCGGCCCCGCGCCACTCCACCTCCCTCACGCCGAAGCGGGGAACGCTGGCTGCCTCGGAGACCACCGCCTCCACACGGCGCCGGGCGTCAGGCCCCTGCACGGCCACGATGGCCCTGGTGGCGGTGACGTCCTCGCCACCGACCGCATCCAGCACCCGCGCCGTGTTGGAGGCGTTGGGCATCACGTCGAAGCGGTCCTCCCCCACCCACCACACGATGATGTCGTCGAGGACCGAGGCGTCGGACTCGTCCAGCAGGTGGGTGTACTGGGCCCGCCCCGGGCCGATGCGGCCCAGATCGTTGGTGAGGACGGCGTTGAGGCGATCGAAGGCCTGAGGGCCGCCCACCCGCACGGTTCCGAGGTGACTGACGTCGAAGGCCACGGCCGACTCCCGGCAGGCACGGTGCTCGGCGAGGGTTCCCATGGGATAGGCCAAGGGCATCTCCCAGCCCGCGAAGGGCACCATCGTGGCGCCGAGGGCTCGATGGGCGGCGTCCAGCGATGACAATCGCAGAGGGGGACCTGCGGGGTGGAGCACCCCGGGCAGACTAGTGCTCGCTGTCGGGGCCGAAGGATGGATCGGGGGGCTCCTCGCTGAGCTCGAGGTCGAGGGGCCGGGGCTCCACGGCGTCGAGCTGGTCAGCCGCCAGTTGCGAGGGCTCCTCCAAGCCGTACTTGACCAGGAGGTTGAGGTAGTCGCGCTGATAGAAGAGCTTTATCTTGATGTCGGGGTACAGCTCACGAAGTCGTCGGGCCTTGCGGTTCTTCTTGGTCACCAGCTTCTGGTTCAGGGTGGTGATCTCGATGAA
>JALZKD010000228.1 GCA_030859405.1 Actinomycetota bacterium
GCGGGTTCTGGGACCGGGTGACCCGGGGGGTCATGCACCGGCCCGTGGCCGCCCTGGTGGTGGGAGTGGGCCTTCTCCTGCTGGCCGCGGTATCCGCTTTCGACATGCGCACGGGCTTCTCGGGGGTGAGCACCGTGCCCGACGAGCTTGCCTCCAAGCAGGCCTTCGAGACACTGGCCCGGGACTTCCCCGGGGGCTTGAGCGCCCCGGTCGAGATCGTGATCGACGGCCAGGTCACGTCGGCGCCGGTGCGGGCTGACATCGAGCGCCTACAGGCCAGGCTCGACGCCGACGGCTTCTTCGGTCCCTCCCGGCTGGAGGTCAACCCTGCCGGCGACCTGGCCCTCGTCTCCGCCCCGCTCCGGGGCGATCCCAACTCCAAGGCGGCGGTGAACGCCATCAGCCGGGTGCGGGACGACTACGTGCCCGCGGCCTTTCCCGAAGACAACCGCACTCGGGTCCTGGTGGGGGGCGACACCGCCTTCAACAAGGACTTCTTCGAGATGGCCAGCCTCTACATGCCCATACTGTTCGCCTTCGTCCTCGGGCTGTCCTTCGTGCTGCTCACCGTGGCCTTCCGCTCCGTCGTCGTTCCCTTGAAGGCCATCGCCTTGAACCTGCTGTCGGTGGCGGCGGCCTACGGGCTCATCGTCCTGGTCAGCCAGAAGGGCGTCGGTGCGGACATCCTGGGCTTCCAGCAGGTCGAGGTCATCGACGCCTGGATCCCGCTGTTCCTGTTCTCGGTCCTGTTCGGGCTTTCGATGGACTACCACGTGTTCCTGCTGTCTCGCATCCGCGAGCACTTCGACCAGACGGGGGACAACACCGAGTCCGTGGCCTACGGCTTGCGCACCACCGCCGGGATCATCACCGGGGCCGCCCTCATCATGGTGGCGGTCTTCGCCGGCTTCGCCTCGGGCAGGATGGTTGCCTTCCAGCAGATGGGCTTCGGCTTGGCCGTGGCCGTGCTGATCGACGCCACCATCGTCCGCTCGATCCTGGTGCCAGCCAGCATGAAGCTGCTGGGCAACCGCAACTGGTACCTGCCCCGGTGGCTGGGATGGCTCCCCCGCATGCAGGTGGAGGAAACCCCGCCGGCCGGGCCCGTCCCACACCTCGCTACCGTGGGTGCCGGCGCAGGCCCCGGCGAAGAGCCCGAGCAGGCTGACGGGCGCTTCTAGGCTGGCAGGCAAGGACCAGGGCGAACGCCCTCGCGGCGAGTCGGCGACCAGGAGGACCGAATCAGATGGATCCGAATCAGATGGATACGACAGCAGCGCCGTTGGTGTGCCCCAAGTGCGGGGCGGCCATGCGCACCTACGAGCGCAGCGGGATGAACATCGACCAGTGCACCGGCTGCCGGGGTGTCTTCCTGGATAGCGGCGAGTTGGAGCGAATGATCAACGCCGAGAGCTCCTACTACGAAGCTCGGGGTTACAGGCCGGAGCGCTATGACGACGACGATGATGACGAACGCTTCGGCGGACGGAGGCGTCGGAAGCGCGGTGGCTTCCTCGGCGGGCTGCTCGAGGGTGGGGACGACTAGCGTCCTGCACCGACCCGACTTCGGGTCGGCCGAAGGCTGAGCACTCGAAGTTCGCCCACGATTCACCCTGCCGCTCACTCAAGGCAACGGCCGTGCAGGCCTCCTACTCGAGGTCAAGAGCCCCGACCTGTACCCCGGGATCGGCGAGGCCATCTTGGAGGTGCTGAGCGATCGTGGCGGCTGGGTGCAGGCTGCGGCCCGGGCCGGCCGCCTGGTGGTGCAGTCGTTCGACTGGAGTTCATGAAGTCGTTCAACGACCTGGCGCCCAGGATCCCCGTTGGCCTGTTGGGCGGTCCTCCAACCGAGGAACAGCTCGTCGAGCTGTCCGAATGGGCGGACCAGATCAACCCAGCTTCCGTAGGGTGGACGAACAGTTCGTGGACCTGATGCACCGGGTGGGGATGGTCACCTGGCCCTATACCGTCAACGATCCGGAGCAGATGAGAAGGCTCATCGAGCTGGGGGTGGACGGGATCATCACCAACAACCCTGATGTCTTGCGGGCGGTGCTGCGAAAGTCGGTCGGCTCGTCCCAGGCACGCCGGTAGACCCAGCCTCCTGGCTCAGCCATTTGCTGCCACGACCGGCATTACCGGGCTGCTTCAGTGGAGACGATGGGACTCGAACCCACGACCCCCTGCTTGCAAAGCAG